>JAVBUD010000201.1:0-4290 GCA_031555755.1 Eubacteriales bacterium
CCCTTGGATCCCCTGCCAAAGGGCTTTGCCCTCTGGACTCCCTTCGCGCTTTGCGGCAGTTATACGGGGCTGAGGTGGGTCAGGCCTGCGTCCACCACCCTCTGCAGCGACGCCAGAATCCCCAGCTTCGCATGCGGAAACGTCAACCCACCCTGAAAATACACCGCGTACGGCGCACGGATCGGCCCGTCCGCGCTCAGCTCAATCGACGCACCCTGCACAAACGCGCCCGCCGCCATGATCACCTGCGACTCGTACCCCGGCATGTCCCCCGGGCACGGCACCGCAAAACTGTCCACCGGCGCCGCCGCCTGGATGCCCTCGCAGAATGCGATCACGCCCTCGGGCCGCCCGAACGTCACCGCCTGGATGATGTCGTGCCGGGACTCCACTCCATTCGGCACGCACGGAAAACCCAGCCCCTCATACAGGTTCGCCGCGAACACCGCGCCCTTCAGCGCCGCTGCCACCACCGTCGGGGCCAGGAAAAGCCCCTGATAAAAGCTGGGCAACACCGACAGGCTCGCGCCCACCTCCGCGCCCAAGCCCGGCGCCGTCAGCCGGTACGCGCATCGGTCGATGCAGCGCCGCGTGCCCGCGATATACCCGCCGATGGGCGCCAGCCCGCCGCCGGGGTTCTTGATCAGCGAGCCCACCACCATGTCCGCGCCCACGTCCGAAGGCTCGATCACTTCTGTGAACTCGCCGTAGCAGTTGTCCACCATCACCGTCAAGCCCGGCTTCACGCCCTTCACAAACGCGATCAGCTCGCCGATCTGGGCCACCGAAAACGTGGGCCGCGTCTGATAGCCCTTGCTGCGCTGGATGGTCACCAGCTTGGTCTTGTCATCGATCGCCTTTTCGATCGCCTCATAATCGAACGCGCCGCCGTCCAGCAGCTCCACCTGGCGGTACGATACGCCGTACTCCTTCAACGAGCCCGGCGTCTCGCGGATGCCGATCACGCCCTCCAGGGTGTCGTACGGCTTGCCCGCCGGGGATAGCAGTTCGTCGCCGGGCAGCAGGTTCGCCGACAGCGCCAGCGCCAGCGCGTGGGTGCCGCAGGTGATCTGCGGGCGAACCAGCGCCGCCTCCGTATGGAAAACGTCCGCGTACACCCGCTCCAGGTTGTCGCGCCCGTCGTCATTATAGCCATAGCCCGTGGAACCGTTCAGATGATGGGCCGCCACGCGGTTTTTTTGCATCGCCGCGATGACCTTGAGCTGGCAGGATTCCGCCACAGCGTCGATGGCGGCGAACCGGGCCAACAGGCGCGCCAGCGCCCGCTCGCCGTATTCGTACACGGCCTCAGAGATGCCGAATTGCCCGTAGAGATGAGATGGATTCATGTGCGATGCCTCCGTTATCCGCGCCCCTTTGATGGGCATGGCAAGGAAGATCATAGCATTAGTCGGTGTAAAATGTCAATCCGGGGCATCACTGGAGGGTCAGCTTAAAGCTGATCTTGTCGCCGACCAGCCAGCTCGTCGTGAACTCAATCGGCGTCGAGAAGGCAGTCGACACGCGCTCGCGCTTCATCACCGCCAGCGGCGCGCGCCGCCCCAGCGCCGCCAACACCTCGGCAGGCGCCATCACCGCCTCAAACCGCTCCACCGCCTGATCCCGCACAAATCCCGACCGTGCCTCGATCAGCCCATACATCCCCAGCTTCTCCAGCGCCTCCGCCCCGGCGCTCCCCACAAACTGCTGAGGCACATAGCTCACATTGTACGCGTACGCCCTGTCCTCCACCAGACAAACCGTCTTAAATACCAGACACACGCCCCGATCAAACAGCCCCAGCCGCACCGCGATGTCCGAAGGCGCAGTCCGCTGCTCCACACCCAGCACCCGCACCTCATGCCGCACACCCTGCTGCGCGAACAGCTGGTCAAAGCTGTACAGCCCGCCCAGACTCTGCTCGTACCGGCGCGGACACACGAAGATCCCCTGGCCCTGGCGCTTGCGGATCAGCCCCTGCTGCTCCAGCAGCGACAGCGCATGCCGCACCGTGATCCGGCTGACGCCAAATTTTTCGCACATGTCCCGCTCCGTCGGCAGCTGTTCGTTCTCCGTCAGCGCGCCGCTGGCGATCTCCGATGCGATCTCATCGCAGATCTGTTCATAGGCCGGATGTCTCTTTTGTGTGGACACAGGTTGACCCTGCCTTTCAATTATCGATCACACGGATAACCACAATGCGCCCCAAACGCGAATCGCGTGGAGCGCATTGGTCACATTCCATTATGAATTAAACATAACTGCATGTCAAGTTAACATTAAGGTAATACCTTTGTGGCGAGAACG
Source organism: Eubacteriales bacterium (assembly GCA_031555755.1). GTDB lineage: Bacteria > Bacillota > Clostridia > Christensenellales > Aristaeellaceae > JAJDGF01. The sequence goes on from JAVBUD010000201.1 coordinate 2,308, forward strand.
TGGCATATTTTCTCCCCTCACGCCGTGCCTCCATACGCCGTCATCCAGAGCGCAGTGAAGGACCTTCCTCAAACTTTCTACTGGTTAAGTTTGAAGAAGGTCCTTCGCTGCGCTCAGGATGACGGCGCGGGGGGATGACGAGGAGGAGGATGGCGCGAGGGTGGATGGCATTATGGTGGCACCATCTCTACAGCTTCGCCACCGTCTCGCCCGTCAGCAGTTTGCCGGGGACGATCACCGGCGGGGGCAGCACATCGTGGGGGCGCTCAATCCGTCCCACCAGCAGCCGCGCGGCCTCGCCGCCCACCTTCCTGGTGTCCTGCTGGTAGGTCGTCAGCCGCGGCCGCATCAACTGGCCGACCATGATGCCGTCGTAGCCCGCCACCGACAGGTCGCGTCCGGGGACCAGGCCCAGCTCAGCCATGGCATCCAGCGCACCAAGGCCCGCGTAATCGTCCGTGAGCAGCACGCAACTGGGCGGCTCCGCCAGCGCCATCAGCTGCTTGATCGCCGCGTAGTTGCTGGGCGGGCTGTGGTACACGCCCTGCACCAACAGCGCCGGCGACACCGGCAAGTTCAGCGCGTTCATCGTCTCAAAGAAGCTGGACGTGCGCGTGTCCGTCACCGACGTGTGCTCGCCGTGCACGAACGCGATCCGCCTGTGGCCCAGCGATGCCACATATTGGACCAGCTCCCGCATGCCCGTGCGGTTGTCCGACATGGCGCAGGGGCAGGTGGCCGCGAACAGATGGTCGATGGTGACGCAGGGCACGTCCGACTGGCTCAGCTCCACCACGTCCGCGTTGTAAAAATCCACGCAGGCGATCAGCGCGCCGTCCATATTGCGGTATTTGCAGTGGTTCAGCAGAGAGAGTTGGCCCCGGCCCACATTGCGGTTGATGAATGTGATGTCATAGCCCCTGGCCTCGATCTCGCGCTTGAAGCCGTCCAGCACCGACGCGAAAAAGTTGTGCAGCAGCCCGTCGCGGTTGCCGTCTTCATAGACCACGCCGATGTTGTATGTGCGGTTGGTCTTCAGCGCGCGGGCCTGGGCGTTGGGGAAATAGCCCATCTCGGCGGCCACCTTGCGAACGTGGGCGCGGGTTTCCTCGGAGATGTCGGGATAGTTGTTGAGCGCCTTGGAGATGGCGCTCACCGACAGCCCACACCTCGCCGCCAGGTCCTTGATCGTCACGGCCATCGTCGCCGACCCCCTCGCCGCTACCTAAATCGGTTTCGACTACAGTATAGTACACAATCCCCAAAATAGCAAGAGGTACACAAAAATACTGGCACTCTGTCGGCTGTAATGACGGAAACTTCCATCATCTTTTACAATATTGCCCGAATTTGCATAACGAAACCGGTGTCATTGGAACAGTTGACAGGGCGAGCCATTCGGCGTATAATCGGCCCATATCGGAGGGATAACATGGAGATGATTTCAATCGAGCGCGCGCAGGCGCTGCTGGACGAGCTCTGTGGCGGCCTGCCGCCCGACTTCTTTGCGCGGCTGAACGGCGGCATCTGCCTGCTGCCGGACACAAAACTCAACCCGCTGGGCCGCGCGAATGAGCTGTACATCCTGGGCGAATACGTGCACAGCCGCGCCATGGGCCGGTACATCAACATCTATTACGGCTCCATCCAGCGGATCTACGGCTGGGCGGGCGAAGCTGAAATCAAGCTGCAGCTGGAAGAGGTGCTGCTGCACGAGTTCACGCATCATCTGGAGTCGATGGCCGGGGAGCGCGGACTGGAGATGAAGGATCGGGCGCAAATGAAGCGGTATTTGCAGGGGGAGTGACGGGCGTCAAGCAGTGCTTGCGCATGAAAAGAGTCACTGCATCTAAAGCCACCAACGCCATCATCCTGAGCGCACCCCTCCGTGAGCCGGCGAGCGGCGCGCGACCAAACGAGAAAAATAGACAGCGGGAAAGAGAGGGTGGTGAGGGGGGGGGGGGCGGGTGGGGGGGGGGGGGG
>JAVBUD010000078.1:0-10406 GCA_031555755.1 Eubacteriales bacterium
TCACAACCTGTCGGTCGGCCCACCCATCCCGCGTGTCCCCCTGCGCGCGCGCACCCACTTACAAAAACTTAACCTCTTTGTTTTTGTTGTCCGGTCCTTCGCCGCGCACAGGATGACCGCGTTGGTTTGCATGATTGTGAGACGACGCTGTAAGTCCTCGTGCTACCTCAACATCCGCTGCACCTGGTTGAGCAGCTGTCCGTCCACCATGCACAGCACCTTCGTGCCGATGTCGGTGTATTCCTCGCTCAGGATCTTTCCCCGCTCGTGCAGCAGGCTCAGCGCCGCGCCCTTCGCGTAGGGGATCTCCAGCTCAATTTTGTGGCGCATGGTGGCGATGCGGGCGGAGATGGCCGCCGTCAGCCGGTCCAGGCCCATGCCCTTTTCGGCGCTGATCACGATGGCGTCCCTGGGCTCCACCATCTCGCGCACGGGCGCGATGTCTGCTTTGTTCAGCGCCTCCAGCACGGGCTTGTCCCCTGCACCCAGGTCTTTCAGCACCTCGAACACCACCGCCCGCTGCTCCTCGTAGGTGCTGGACGACAGGTCGCTCACGACCACCAGCAGATCGGCGTACAGCGCCTCCTCCAGCGTGGACTTGAACGCGTCCACCAGCTGATGGGGCAGCTTTCGGATGAACCCGACGGTGTCCACCAATAGGCACTCGCGGTTGTCGGGCAGCTCCAGCTTGCGCATCACCGGGTCCAGTGTGGCGAACAGTTTGTCCTCCACCAGCACGTCCGCGCCGGATAGCGCGTTCAGCAGCGTGGACTTGCCCGCGTTGGTGTAGCCCACCAGCGCCACCACGGTCTGCTCGGTTTTCTTTCTGCGCGCCCTGCGCATGTCGCGCTGGCGGCCCAACTCGCCGAGCTCCTTGTTCAGCTCGTCGATGCGCCGCCTGATCCGGCGGCGGTCCACCTCGAGCTTGGTCTCGCCGGGGCCTCGGGTGCCGATGCCGGCGCCCAGGCGGGACATCGCCACGCCCATGCCCGCCAACCTCGGCAGGCGGTACTTCATCTGAGCAAGCTCCACCTGCAGCTTGCCCTCGCGGCTCTCAGCCCTACGGGCGAAGATGTCCAGGATCAGCGCCGTGCGATCCACCACCGGTACGCCCAGTATCTTTTCCAGGTTGCGCTGCTGCGCTCCGCTGATCTCGTCGTCCACCAGCACCAGGTCGATCTCCATGGCCTGGCAGGTTAGCGCCAGTTCCTCGGCCTTGCCGCTGCCGATGTAGCTGGCCGGGTCGGGCTTGCCCCTCTTCTGCATCATCCGCCCCAGCACCACCGCGCCCGCTGTGGACGCCAGGCTGTTCAGCTCGTCTAAGGAGCGCTCGTCCTCGATGCCGATCAGCAGCGCTTTTTCGGCCTCTTCCACCACGTCCATCTCGCGGATCGCCTTTTCCACGCGGCGGTCGGCCAGGTCGATCTCGTGCATCCACAGGTTCTGGGGAATGCGGCCCGGCTTCACGGGGCCGAAGGTGGCGATGGACAGCTGGCCGTACTCCACCTCGCCCAGGAACGCGGCGCTGATGCCTGTGGCGATGCCGTTTTCCACGCCCACCGCGCACATGGCGTCGAACCGCAGCAGCCGCAGCGCCTGCTCGTCCACGTCGCTGAGCCGCGCGTTGCCGCCCGGATGGGTGTGGATGCAGCGGATGCCTGAGAGCCGCTCGATGTTGCGGCGCAGGTGGCGCTCCGGCAGGCCGACGCTTGAGATGGACCCGATGGCGATCTCCAGGATCGTGCCGTCCCGGGTCATGTACACCATCAACTCGCGGTTGACCATGTCGGTGAAGCGGATCAGCAGCGACAACAGCCGGTCCGGCAGGAACGTATCCCGCTCGAACTCCATGTCGTACAGTTTTTCCAGGTCAGAGAGCACGCTGTCGCGAATGCCCTCGATGTTGCCGTGAATCATACATCCTCCCATTCCGCGTGGAGGGATATCCCCCAATTCCACGTCATCCTGAGCGCCAGCGAAGGACCTTCCTCAAACCAAATTGAACTGAAAAATGTGGAAGGTCCTTCGCTTCCGCTCAGGATGACGGGGTGGGTGACGGCGCGATGGGGCCGGGTGCCCATTACGCCGAGATCTCTCCCGCTTCGAGCCTTCTTTTATAGTCTGTGATTGCCTCGTGCAATGCCTCTTCGGCCAGCACGCTGCAGTGCACCTTCACGGCGGGCAGGCCGCCCAACGCGTCCATGACCATTTTGTTGGTGATCTGGAGCGCCTCGTCGATGGTCTTGCCCATGACGAGTTCGGTGGCCTTGCTGGACGTCGCGATGGCCGCGCCGCAGCCGAAGGTTTTGAACTTCACGTCGGTGATGACGCCGCCCTCGACCTTGATGTCGATTTTCATGATGTCGCCGCACTTGGCGTTGCCGACGGTGCCGGTGCCGCTTGCGTTTTCGATCTCGCCCACGTTGCGCGGGTTCATGAAGTGGTCCATAACTTGCTCAGTGTACATTTTGGCGCCTTCTTTCATTGAATATGCGGTGGGTGTATGGGAACGGGGTGTGTCGCCCCGCGAGAGCGCGAGGCTACCCCTGCGCAGGATACAGCGGGCTCATGCTCCGCAGGCGCTCCACGACCTGCGTCAGCGATTTGATCACATGCTCGACTTCTTCCATGGTGTTGTCCTCGCTCAAGGACAGCCGCAGCGAGCCGTGCGCAATCTCGTGGGGCAGGCCGATGGCCAGCAGCACATGGCTGGGGTCCAGGGAGCCGGAGGTGCAGGCCGATCCGCTGGAGCCTGCGATGCCCAGCAGGTCTAGGCCGATCAGAATGCCCTCGCCCTCGATGTAGCGGATGGATACATTGACGTTGCCCGGCAGCCGCTCGATGGGGTGGCCGTTCAGGCGCGTCTCGGGAATCGCATGGAGGATGCCCTCAATCAACCGGTCGCGCATGGCGGTGAGCTTTTCGTTGTGGGCTTCGAGGTTCTGCGTGGCGAGCTCGATGGCCTTGCCCAGGCCCACGATGGACGCCATGTTCTCGGTGCCGCCCCGCTGGCCGCGCTCCTGTGCCCCGCCGTAGATGAGCCGCTGGATCTTCGCGCCCTTGCGGATGTACAGCGCCCCGACGCCCTTCGGCGCGTGGAATTTGTGGCCGCTGAGGGACAGTAGGTCGATGCCCATCTCCTTCACATCGATTTTGATGCTGCCGATGGCCTGCACCGCGTCGGTGTGGAACAGCGCGCCGCCCGCATGGGCGATCTTGGCCAGCGCCTCGATGGGCTCAACGGTGCCGATCTCGTTGTTGGCCATCATGATGGACACGACGGTGGTCTCCGGCGTCATGGCCTTTTCCAGGTCAGCGGGGCTCACCAGCCCATACTCGTCCACGGGCAGGTAGGTGGCGCTGAAGCCCTCCTTTTCCAGCTGTTCCACCGTGTGCAGCACCGCGTGGTGCTCGATGGCGGATGTGATGATGTGCTTGCCCTTTTTGATGCTTGCATAGGCCGCGCCTCGGATGGCCCAGTTGTCGGACTCGGTGCCGCAGCCGGTGAAATAGACCTCGCTGGGCTGAGCGCCCAGCGCCTCGGCGACCTGGCGGCGGGCGGTCTCCATGGGCTTTCTGGCCTCGCGCCCGAACGCGTGCACGCTCGAGGGGTTGCCGTATGTGGATGTGAGGAACGGCATCATGGCCTCGAGCACCGGCTCGGTGATGCGCGTGGTGGCTGCGTTGTCCATGTAGATGCGGTTCATGAGGGTCACTCTCCTTGCGCCGTCAGGCGCTCTTGATCTTGCAGCATATCGTTCAGGGAAATGCCGTCCACGATCTGGTTGATCCCGTCGTACATTTTCTGCCAGACCAGGCGGCTGGGGCATTTGCAGGCGCGGTGGCAGGCGTCCTCCTCCAGCAGGCAGTCGGCGGGGGCCAGGTCGCCCTCCAGCGCGCGCAGCACCTGGCCCACGCTGATCTCGGCGGGTTCATGGGCCAGCAGGTATCCGCCCTGTGCGCCCCTGACGCTGGTGACCAGCCCCGCCTTGCGCAGCACGGCGATCAGCTGCTCGAGATAAGCCTCGGGCACGTCCTGCCGGTCCGCGATGGCCTTGATGGGCTGCGGCCCCTCGCCGCCGTGCTGGGCCAGGTCGAACATCGCATGGATGCCGTACCGGCCTCGCGTGGATAATTTCATGGCTTGTCCCTCCGAAAATCCGAATCCCGACTAATTATGTCCGTTTTCCATGTGACCATTCTATCACCACAAAAAAAGATCGTCAACCGGCAGATGCCGATTTCCGATCATTTTACTACAATTTCGCATTGAGCAGGTGTGTGGGCGCGGTTAGCCGTTCACATCCTCCGCATACAGCGGAAACTTTTCGCACAGCGCGATGACCTCGGCCTTCACGGGCTCGATCGCCGCTTCGCCCTCGTCGATCAGCCTGGCGATGAACCCGGCGATCTGCGCCATCTCAGGCTCCTTCATGCCTCGGCTGGTCACCGCCGGTGTGCCGACGCGGATGCCGCTGGTGATGAAGGGGCTGCGGGTCTCAAAGGGCACGGTGTTCTTGTTGACGGTGATGTTGGCCTGCACCAGCAGCTTTTCCAGCGCCTTGCCGGTGAGCTCCAGGCCGCGCAGGTCGATCAGCATCAGGTGGTTGTCGGTGCCGCCGGAGACCAGGTTCACGCCTTTTTCCTTCAGCGCCTCGGCCAGCGCCTGGGCGTTTTTGATGATCTGGCGCTGGTACCGCTTGAAGTCCTCGCCCATGGCCTCCTTGAAGCTGACGGCCTTGGCGGCGATGATGTGCATCAGCGGGCCGCCTTGGGTGCCGGGGAAGATGGCCTTGTCGATGGCCTTGGCGTACTGCTCTCGGCACAGGATCATGCCGCCGCGCGGGCCGCGCAGGGTCTTGTGGGTGGTGGTGGTGACGATGTCCGCGTACGGAACCGGCGAGGGATGCTCGCCCGCGGCCACCAGGCCCGCGATGTGGGCCATGTCCACCATCAGCAGCGCGCCCACCTCGTCCGCGATGGCGCGGAACTTTTCGAACTCCAGCGTGCGCGGATAGGCGCTGGCGCCGGCGACGATCATCTTGGGCTTGTGCTCCAGGGCGAGCTGGCGCAGCGCTTCGTAGTCAATTTTCTCGTCGTCCTCGCTGACGCCGTAGGGCACGATGTTCCAGTATTTGCCGGACATGTTCGCGGGGCTGCCGTGGGTCAGGTGGCCGCCGTGGGCCAGGTTCATGCCCAGGATCGTGTCGCCGGGCTCCAGCAGCGCGAAGTAGACGGCCAGGTTCGCCTGGGCGCCGGAATGGGGCTGCACATTGGCGTGCTCCGCTGAAAACAGTTGGCAGGCGCGGCTGCGGGCCAGCTCTTCCGCCACGTCCACGCACTCACAGCCGCCGTAATAGCGCTTGCCGGGATAGCCCTCGGCGTACTTGTTGGTCAGGTGGGTGCCCATGGCGGCCAGCACGGCGGGGCTGACGAAGTTCTCCGAGGCGATCAGCTCGATGTGTTGGCGCTGGCGGGTCAGTTCGAGGTTCAGCACGTCCGCGATCTCCGGATCCACCGCGCGCACCGCTTTGAAGTCCATCATGTGTGGTCACCCTCCCGAATTGCTTTCTTTGAGATATTATAGTCGCAAGTCCGTGCGATTTCAAGGGAAGGGATCGTTATTCACACAATAATGACAAAAGAAAGGGAAAATGTTCGGATCATGGTGAACGATATCGGGATTATGCTCCCCGTCATTCCGGCTGACCGACCGGGATCGTCACCACCATCAGCGTGCCCGCGCCCTGCCTGGTGTGGCAGCGGACGCTGCCGCCGTGGAGGACTGCGATGTTCTTGACATTGCTCAGGCCCAGACCGCTGCCGCCGCCGGGGCCGGTGACGTAGGGCTCGAAGATGTGCGGCAGCAGTTGCCGCGCGACGCCCTGGCCGTTGTCGCGCACGCTGAGCCGGATCTCCCCGCCCTCGTGGGACAACTTCACCGCCACGGTCCCGCAGCGGCGGGCGTGCCTCAGCGCGTTGGAAATCAAGTTGGAGAGCAGCCGCTCCATCAGCACCGGGTCCACCCGGGCGCAGAGCGCATGCTTCGGGCCGCGAAAACTGAGCCGGATGGAGCGCGTCAGCGCCGTGGCCATGTGTTGGGCGGTGACCCGTCGAACCAGCGCGCACAGGTCGAGCTCAACGGGATAGATCGATTGCTGCGCCGCCGTCTCACTCAGGTCGCGATACGCTCGAAGCAGGTGCTCACACCCGGTGGAGATGGAGTTCATGGCGATGTACGCGTCCCTGGACAGGCTCAGCGTCCTCAGCATGCGTTGCAACACCCGGGCGCTGTCAGCCATGCGCTCGATGCCCAGTTTCTCATCGTGCAGTACCCGCAGCAACAGTTGTGGGTCTGCCGTTCCGTTTCCCCTTTCCATGTGCAACACTCCGTTCGCTTCATTAGCCCGATCATAGCACAGTTTTAAGACAATATCAAGGATTTGTGACACTTATGTGACGAATAATACAAATAAATTGCTGGATGTGCGATTAAATGTGCACTATAAGCAAAAATTTCAGGTACTGCGGCGGCATCGCACTCCGTGTGAGCGGCCCGATGTGGTCACCTGCCCCGTCGGCGGGCGTCCTTTTCACAGATTTTGCATTAACGCTATTGACAGACCAACCTGCTGGGTTTATAATGGTCAAAGAAGGTCAAAATATGCATTGACCCATCATGCGATGAGCATCAGAAGGGGGTTTTCGATAAATGAACGCACAAAAAATGACGGTGAAGTCCTTGGAGGCGGTGCAGGCCGCACAGGCGCTGGCGGTCCAGCACGGCAACACCCAGATCGAGCCCGCGCACCTGTGCTGTGCGCTGGCGGGGCAGGAGGTTGGGCTGGTGCCCGAGCTGCTGATGAAAATGAATGTGGATGTGGAGTCGTTCGGCGATCAGCTGCTGACGATGGTGGAGCGCCTGCCCAAGGTCTCCGGCCCCGGCCGTGAGATGGACAAGGTGTATGTGTCGGCGGAAGTGGACCGAATGCTGAACGAGTCGGAGCGCATCGCGGCCAACATGAAGGACGAATACGTCAGCGTGGAGCACATCCTGCTGGCCGTCATCGAGCTGGCAGCAGGCGCGATGAAGCAACTGCTCGCCACCTACGGCATCGACAAAAACGCGCTGCTGGCGGTGCTGCAGCAGGTGCGCGGCAACGCCCGCGTGACCTCTGACCAGCCGGAGTCCACCTACGACGTGCTGGAAAAATACGGACAGGACCTGGTCGCCCTGGCGCGGAAACAGAAGCTGGACCCGGTCATCGGCCGCGACGGCGAGATCCGCACCGCCATCCGCATCCTCAGCCGCAAGACGAAGAACAACCCCGTGCTGATCGGCGAGCCGGGCGTGGGCAAGACCGCCATCGCCGAGGGCCTGGCGCTGCGCATCGTGCGCGGCGACGTGCCGGACAGCCTGAAGGACCGGAAAATATTCAGCCTGGACATGGGCGCGCTGATCGCAGGCGCGAAGTTCAGGGGCGAGTTCGAGGAGCGGCTGAAGGCGGTGCTGCAGGAGATCAAGAAATCAGACGGCCAGATCATCCTGTTCATCGACGAGTTGCACCTGATCGTTGGCGCGGGACAGACCTCTGGCAGTATGGATGCGGGCAACCTCTTAAAGCCGATGCTGGCCCGGGGCGAGCTGCACTGCATCGGCGCGACCACGCTGGACGAATACCGAAAGTACATCGAAAAGGACCCGGCGCTGGCGCGCAGGTTCCAGCCGGTGCTGGTCAAGGAGCCGACGGTGGAGGACACCATCTCCATCCTGCGCGGTCTGAAGGAGCGCTACGAGGTGTTCCACGGTGTCAAGATCGAGGACCAGGCGCTGATCGCCGCCGCCCAGCTCTCCGATCGCTATGTGTCGGACCGCTTCCTGCCGGACAAGGCCATTGACCTGGTGGACGAGGCCTGCGCCATGATCCGCACCGAGATCGACTCCATGCCCCAGGAGCTGGACGAGATCAAGCGCCGCATCATGCAGCATGAGATCGAGGAGGCCGCGCTCAGCCGCGAGACCAGCGAGCTTTCGAGGGCCCACCTCGCCGACATCCAGCGGGAGCTGGCGGACCTGCGCGACCAATTCAATGAGATGAAGGCCCGCTGGGAGCGGGAAAAGGGCTCCATCGGCAAGGTGCAAAAACTGCGCGAGGAGATCGAGCAGGTGAACGCGCAGATCGAGCTGGCTCAGCGCGAGTATGACCTGAACAAGGCCGCCGAGCTGAAATACGGCAAGCTGCCGCAGCTGCAGGCAGAGCTGCTGGCGTCCGAAAAGGAAACGGCAGGCGAGCGGCACAGGAACACGCTGCTGCGCGACAAGGTCACGTCTGAGGAAATCGCGCGGATCGTGTCGCGCTGGACGGGCGTCCCGGTGTCAAAGCTGATGGAGGGCGAGCGCGAAAAGCTGCTGCGGCTGGCCGACATCCTGCACGAGCGCGTGATCGGCCAGGACGAGGCTGTGGAGGCCGTGTGCGACGCCATCATCCGCTCCCGCGCGGGCATTCAGAACCCGAACCGCCCCATCGGCTCATTCCTGTTCCTGGGCCCGACGGGCGTGGGCAAGACGGAGCTGGCCAAGACGCTGGCGCAGGCGCTGTTCGACGACGAGAAAAACATGATCCGCATCGACATGTCCGAATACATGGAGAAGCACGCCGTGTCGCGGCTGATCGGCGCGCCGCCAGGCTACGTGGGGTATGAGGAGGGCGGCCAGCTGACGGAGGCCGTGCGCAGAAGGCCGTACAGCGTGGTGCTGTTCGACGAGGTGGAAAAGGCGCATCCGGACGTGTTCAACGTGCTGCTGCAGGTGTTGGACGACGGGCGGGTCACGGACAGCCAGGGTCGCACGGTGGACTTCAAGAACACCGTGATCATCCTGACCAGCAACTTGGGCAGCAACCTGATCCTGGACGGCATCGAGGAGGACGGCCATATTGCCGATGAGGTGCGCGGTAAAGTTACATCGATGCTCAAAATGCAGTTCCGCCCTGAATTTCTGAACCGGCTGGATGAGATCGTGTTCTACAAGCCGCTGACGAAGAGTGAGACGTTCGCCATCGTGGACCTGATCATCGTGGACCTGAACAGGCGGCTCTCAGAGCAGCAGATTTCCGTGGCGCTCACAGACGACGCAAAACAGTTCGTGGTGGACGAAGCATTCGACCCCGCGTACGGCGCGCGGCCGCTGAAGCGGTATGTGCAGCGGTCGATTGAGACGATGCTGGGCAGGAAGATCATCGCCGGCGAGGCCCATTGCGGCGATGCGCTGACCGTGGACCTTGTAAACCATGAATTGGTTATACACGTTATCAAATAAGATATTACTAATATCCGGGAAAATTCATAATTGCGAAAAGATCACGAAAACGCTCACAACGCTTGACAATGACAGAAAAGTTCTGTTATATTCAAGTTGAGGGAATTGGGTCGTTCGTGTTCATCGCGAACGCGGTGCGGCACTTGGTGAAAACCAGGTGCCGCAGCGCAGCATAGATGACCTTGCCGCCGGGCTGCATGACGCGTCCGGCGGGCAACGCGAACGTGTATTTGAGGCGTGGGAGATGTAATTTGATATGCAAAAGAGAGGGCAAAAGGAGTGCCCTGGCCGCAAGATGGCAATGCCATATGTAACCAGTGAAATGGCCGCGGTCATGCAAAGGGTAGAACAAGAAACCGGCGATCAGGTCCTGGTTCAGAGCCTGCATTTCAGCCCCACGGCGCTCGCGCTGGTGCGGCGCGTGATGATGTCTGGAGGATCGGTGGTTGTGGACACGACGCTGGCGCTGAACGATATCGACCAGGCGATGTCGGACAAGCTCGGGCTGAATCTGCACTGTTTTATAGACGATCCGCATGTGGTGGCGACGGCAGCGCAGCGGCGGATCACGCGGGCTGAGATCGCGATGGACTATGCGCTGAGCCTGCAGGGCGTGAAGCTGCTGTTGATTGGGAGCGCGCCGATGGCGCTGGCGCGACTGTTGAAGCTAAAGCAGCAGGAGCCGATGTGCGATGTGGTGGTGTTGGCGATGCCGACGGGCTTTGCGAGCGTGGTGCAGTTGAAGGAACGGCTGTGGGAGAGCGGCCTGCCCTGCATCGTCGTGCGCGGCAAAAAAGGCGGCACCCAAGCCGCCGCCGCCCTCTTAAACGCACTCATGAGCGAATCCATCCGCGAACAAGGCCTGTAAGCGCAGGCGAAGCAACAGGGGAGTCCAGAGGGCCTCAGGCCCTTTGGCGGAGGTCCAGGAGGCAGCGCCTCCTGGCGTCCCCCGTGCGCCTGAAAACAATGTGGGCGCAGTGGGCCTGTCAGTGTCCAACGCCGCGCAGGAACCCCCGTCGCAGGCGCACGTTCACAGACAAACTCAATGCGTAGCCATGAGCCGTGAGGCGAAGTGAGCGAGCGAGCC
>JAVBUD010000030.1:0-7496 GCA_031555755.1 Eubacteriales bacterium
CGCCGTCATCCTGAGTGCAAGCGAAGGACCTTCCTCAAACGAAGCTGGTAGATAGCTTGAGGAAGGTCCTTCGCTTGCGCTCAGGATGACGGCGTTGGATGCGGCGGATGGCGCACACATACCCCATTTATGCACAAAAAAGTCACACGACCTCGAGCCAGGTGAACCCCGCGGCGCGCGCCAGAACTGTGTATTGCTGCTGCCTTCCGGCCCTGACAAGGTTGACAGTGAGGCGCCGCACGGGACCCGATTGTCATCAGTCGCGTGACGAGGGACAGTATACCACATCGCCGCCCCGATTGCAAGGCTTGGCCGGATGTGGTATGATGTTTTCTGCGTTAGGAAATCAATAAGGGAGGCGGTATCCATAACCGGGTTTTTCGATGCGCTCAAGGGCAGGCCCGTCATCGCTGCCGCCCGCGACAGTCATGGCGCGCTCCTGGCAGCGAAGGGTTCTGCCGCCGCCGTTTTCCTGCTGGGCGGGTCGATCATGACGCTGCCGCAAATGGTGCGCGACGTGAAGGACGCGGGAAAGTGCGTGTTTGTGCACCTGGACCTGCTCGAGGGGCTGGGCCATGATGCCGCCGCCGTGGAGTGGTGCGCCCGGTTCGCCGCGCCCGACGGGCTGATCTCCACCCGCGCGCCGCTGCTGAAGCAGGCGCGGGCCTGCGGGTTGCTTACGATCCAGCGGCTGTTCGTGATGGACAAGGCGTCGCTCACTCACGGCGTGAAGCAGCTGCGCCTGAGTGGGCCGGACCTGATCGAGGTGCTGCCCGGGCTGGTGCCCAAGGCCGTCAGCGCCTTGGTCCAGGCGATGCCGGGCACGCCGGTCATTGCGGGCGGCATGGTGACGGAGCGGTCTGAGGTGCGGGCCGCGCTGGATGCGGGCGCTGTGGGCGTGTCCACCAGCGAGCAGGCCCTGTGGGCGCTGACGCGCGAGGAGATATCGAGATCATGAACCGGGACGAGCTGTATTTTTCTCTGACCACACTGCGCATGCCGCATGTGGTGACGCTGAGTGAGCGCACGTCCAGCGTGCCCATTGGGCTGTCCGGACTGCGCGCGCTGTTCGTGACGGACCTTCACATGGGCAGCGCTCTCGCGCCGAGGTGGTACATGGACAGGCTGTTCAATAAGCTGGCGGATCTGAAGCCGGACCTGGTGCTGTGGGGCGGCGATTATGCCGAGGGCGATTATCATCGGGAGGCCCTGTACCGCATGGCGCGGCTCGAGGCGCCGCTAGGCGTGTTCGCCGTGCTGGGCAATAATGATCAGCGCGCCTATAGGAGCGGGCTGTTCGACGGCGCCGATCTGGTGACGCTGGTCAACGACGCCCGCCGCGTGCCCGTGCTGGGCGGCAGCCTGTACATCATCGGCATCGATGAACCGCGCGAGGGCGCGCCGGACCTGTCCGTGCTGGATGAGCCGAAACAGCCCGGCGAATACCGCGTGCTGCTCTCCCATTCGCCCCTGGCGCTGGCCGCGCTGCCGGATTCTCTGCGCCATCCGCCCGACCTGATTCTGTGCGGCCACACCCATGGCGGCCAGCTGAACATGTTCGGCCTGACGCCCTACACCGTCGGGTATGAGCGCGAGTTCGGCCGCAAACACTTCCATGTGTCCGGCGATCATCGCCTGGGCAGCGCGCGGTTGATCGTGTCAAACGGCATCGGGACCAGCCTCGTACCGCTGCGCATCGGCGCGCCGCCGCAGGTGCATTTGGTCAAATTTACCAGCATTCCGTGAAAGGATTTTCGGAGCGAAACGGGCTGAATCGCCTTGACAGTGGCGGCACGATTCGATATAATGTGAACATCCCGAAGCGGTTTTATCCTGGGGTGTTCGCCACGTGACTGCTTTGACCTACATCGCATAATTAGGATTCCGGGTCGGTTTACGGATGCCAGGCCCCCGTCCCTCCGGGGATGCCAGGGGAAGGCAGCAGGTGGCCGCAGGTCTCCGCCCTGCTATAGAGCAGGTGCTAAAGCAGGAGCGAACGGCACTTTGGGATGTTAACAACACAGCGTCGCAGTTATGCGGCGCTTTTTTTGTGGGGAGGGGGGACGCCAGGGGGATTAAATCCCCCTGGACCCCCTATTGTCGCTTCGCTGGGTGCTGGCGGGGCGCTTGGTGGGTCGCGCTGCGCGCTCCCGCTGGATTTACCGCGTGGGGCGGTTGTGGTGGGCGCTGCGTATCGCCTCGCGGGCGGGGAGGGAACGCCACAGGGGGCGTTCCCTACAGCCACGAGCGAGGCAATGCCCATCGGCGCAATGTAGGGAACGACCTCCGTGTCGTTCCGCCCCCGCCGTGAGGCGATCCCGCGTGCGCGCATCCAATACCCCGCCCTCCTTCATCCGTCGCAATGCGCAAACCCTCGATCGAGCAACGCGAAGCGCCCAGGGAGGTCCAGGAGGGATTTAATCCCTCCTGGCGGGGTCCAGGGGCAGAGACCCTGGCGTTGCCCAGGCTTTGCACTGCTCGATCCTTGCTCCGTGCGGTGTGTCTCCGTGCTCCGGGTCGCAGCTGTAGTGGGTCAGCAGGGCGCACGGGATGTCCGCGCACTCGCCGCAGTGGACGTGGCCCTTTTCCTGGCAGCACAGGGCCACCGGGCATGCGCCGTGGAATGGGCGGCCCATGGTTTCGATGCATCCGCCGCAGCCGTGGCTCTCTTTATAGCCGCAGCCGGTGCAGTGCAGGCCGCATCTCGAGTCGATCATCGTTCATCCCTCCCTCATCTGAGCGCGACCGGCTCCGCTCGCGCTGTTTCGACAATTATAGCACAGATACGAAAAAATAACACGGCATATTCCCCTCAATATATTGACACAGACCCGTGCGGATGGTTTAATATATATCGTTTGCTTGTTTAGTGTTTCTAAACTTTGTACCCAGAAATGAGGTCGTCAGATGCGGATCGGCGGGAAGATCAAACAGATGAGGCTTCAGCGGGGACTGACCCAGGAGGAGCTGGCGGACCGGTGCGAGCTGTCGAAGGGGTTCATCTCGCTGCTGGAGCGCGATTTGACGTCGCCGTCGATTGCGACGCTGATGGACGTGCTGGAGTGCCTGGGCACGGACCTGCCGCAATTCTTCTCCGACCAGAAGGAAAAGAAGATCGTGTTCCGCGAGGACGACATGTCGGTGAAGCTGGACGACGAGGGCCTCATGGGCAGCATTCGCTGGCTGGTGCCCAACGCGCAGAAGAACACCATGGAGCCGATCCTGGTGGAGCTGGGCCCCGGCGGCGAGACGGAACTGCAGGACCCCCATGAGGGCGAGGAGTTCGGCTACGTGCTGCAGGGCACGGTCACGGTCGCGCTGGGCGACCGCGCCGTGAAGGCGAGAAAGAACGAGTCGTTCTGCTTCGCGCCGATCCAGTCGCACAAGATCATCAACACCGGCAAGATCACCGCGAGGTTTTTGTGGGTGGCGACGCCACCGACGTTTTGACGACACGCGATACCACACAACGCTGATGGGGGAAAACAACCATGTCAAAAGAAAACGCGCTCATCAACCTCGTGGGGATCACCAAAGCCTTTGACGGCACGAAGGCGCTGGACAACATCGACCTGTACATCAACAAGCGCGAGTTTTTGACGCTGCTGGGGCCAAGCGGCTGCGGCAAGACCACGATGCTGCGGATCATCGGCGGGTTCGAATACCCCGACGAGGGCCAGGTGCTGTTTAATGGCCAGGACATCGCGGACATGCCGCCGTACAAGCGGCCGCTGAACACGGTGTTCCAGAAATACGCGCTGTTCACCCACCTGAACGTGTACGACAACATCGCGTTCGGGTTGAAGCTGAAAAAGGTGCCCAAGGCCGAGGCCGACCGACGCATCAAGCGGATGCTGAAACTGGTCAAGATGGAGGGCTACGAGAAGCGGGGCGTGGACCAGCTGTCCGGCGGGCAGCAGCAACGCATCGCCATCGCGCGGGCGCTGGTGAACGAGCCGGAGGTGCTGCTGCTGGACGAGCCGCTGGGCGCGCTGGACTTAAAGCTAAGGCGCGAGATGCAGCTGGAGCTAAAGGCCATGCAGCAGGAGGTCGGGATCACGTTTATCTATGTGACCCACGACCAGGAGGAAGCGCTGACGATGTCGGACACCGTGGTGGTCATGAACAAAGGCAACATCCAGCAGATCGGCACGCCGAAACACATCTACGATGAGCCGGAAAACGCGTTCGTGGCGGACTTCATCGGCGACAGCAACATCCTTATGGGCAGGATGATCCAGGACGAGCTGGTGGAGTTCTTGGGCCTGGAATTTGAGTGCGTGGACACGGGCTTTGAAAAGGATGAGCCGGTGGACATCGTGGTCAGGCCCGAGGACGTGATGATCGTGGGCGAGGACGTGGGCCAGCTGGCCGGCGATGTCACGAGCGTGATCTTCAAGGGCGTGCACTACGAGATGATGGTGGACACCGGCACGTACACCTGGAAGGTGCACTCTACCACGATGCAGCCCGCGGGCAGCCGCGTGGGACTCACGGTGGTGCCGTTCAACATCCACATTATGCACAAGGAGGCGAAGGCATGAAGCGGAGCTGGTTTGCCTGGCCGTATGTGGTGTGGATGGTCATGTTCACGCTGATGCCGCTGCTGTTTATGCTGTATTTCGCGTTCACGGCCAAGGACGGGTCGCTGACCATGGAGAACATGGCGGACTTTTTCAGCCCAGTCTATCTGGGCGTGCTGTGGCGCAGCCTGTACCTGGCGTTTTTCTGCACCGCGATCTGCCTGCTGGTGGGCTACCCGGCGGCGGCGTTTCTGGCCAGCAAGGACTTTGAGCAGAACCAGGCGCTGTTCGTGCTGATCCTGCTGCCGATGTGGATGAACTTCCTGCTGCGCACCTACGCCATGATGACGATCCTGGAGGACCGGGGCATCATTAACAATTTCCTGGTGTCGCTGGGGCTGGACCGGCTGGAGCTGATCGGCAATGAGGGCGCGGTGCTGCTGGGGATGGTCTACAACTTCGTGCCGTTCATGATCCTGCCGATCTACACGTCGCTGAAGAAGATGGACCGGCGCGTCATTGAGGCCGCCGAGGACCTGGGCGCGAACCCGGCGAATGTGTTCCTGAAGGTGGTGTTCCCGCTGTCGATTCCGGGCGTGGTGTCCGGCATCACGATGGTGTTCATGCCCGCCGTGACCACATTCGCGATCTCAAGGCTGCTCGGGAGCGGCAACTTCTTCCTGTTCGGCGACATCATCGAGCGCCAGTTCCTGGAGGCCAACGACTGGAACTTCGGCTCGGCGCTGAGCCTCATTATGATGGTGCTGATCTTCATCTCCGTGGGCTTCCTCAACAAAGTCGAAGCCAAGCAGGAAGGGGGCGGCGCTTGGTGAAAAAGTTCTTCAAGGGGACATACCTGGGGCTGCTGCTGGTCTTCCTGTACGCGCCCATCGCGGTGATGATCGTGCTGTCGTTCAACGCATCCAAATCCCGCGCCAAGTGGGGCGGGTTCACCTTCGATTGGTACAAGAAGCTGGCCAACACCCCTGCGATCCTGGACGCGCTGTGGCTCACGCTGACCATCGCCGTCATCGCCACGGTCATCGCCACGGTGCTTGGTACCCTCGCCGCCATCGGCATCCACGCCATGAAACAAAAGCGGGCGGCGGCGATCATCAACGTGTCGTATTTGCCCATGACCACGCCGGACATCGTGACGGGCGTGTCGCTGATGCTGATGTTCGTGTTCGTGTTCGGGCTGATCCAGCGCGTGGGCGCGATATGGGGCAATCAATTCAACCTGTCGCTGGGCGCGGGCACGATGCTGCTGGCCCACATCGCGTTCGACACGCCCTACGTGCTGTTTTCGGTGATGCCGAAGTTGAAACAGATGAACGTGAACCTGTACGAGGCGGCGCTGGACCTGGGGTGCACGCCCATGAAGGCTGTGCGCAAGGTGATCCTGCCGGAGATCATGCCCGGCGTGGTGACGGGCGCGCTGTTGTCCTTCACGATGTCGCTGGACGATTTCGTCATCAGCTACTTCACCTCGACCACGGACAAGAACCTGTCGATGATCATTTACTCGGCCGCGCGGAAGGGCATTGAGCCCACCATTTACGCGCTGTCGACGCTGATGTTCCTGGCGGTCCTGGTCCTGCTGATCATCATCAACAAACGCAGCTCCTTGGAGTACGTTTCTTGAGGTCTACACATGCATAAAAGGGGGTATCTTGGGATGAAGAAGATTGTTGTGATCCTGGCGTTGGTGCTGTGCCTGACACTTGGGCTTTCCGCCGCGGCGCTGGCCGCCACGCTGACGGTTTTTAACTGGTACGACTACATCGACGAGTCCGTCATCGCCGACTTTGAGGCGGAGACCGGCCACACGGTGAAGTACGCTAACTTCACCACCAACGAGGAGATGTACGCCAAGCTCTCAGCCGGAGCGGCCAACTACGACGTGATCTTCCCCTCCGACTACATCATCGAGCGGATGATCAAGGAGGGCGGCTTGGAAAAGCTGGACCTGTCGAAGATGCCCAACGCGGCGGGCGTGATCCCGACCTTCGTGAACCCGTCCTACGACCCCACAGGCGAGTACTCCGTGCCCTACATGTGGGGCACCGTGGGCATCCTCTATAACCCCGAGTACGTTGACGAGGACATCACCAGCTGGAAGAGCATGTTCGACCCGGCCTACAAAAAGGACGTGTTCATGCTGGACTCCATCAGAGACACCCTTGGGGTCACGCTGAAGATGCTGGGCCACTCTATGAACACCAAGGACCCGGCGCAGCTGGAAGAGGCCAAGCAGGCCCTGATCCAGCAGAAGGCCGACGGCATCGTCAAGGGCTATCTGGTGGACGAGACCAAGGACAAGATGATCAGCGGCGAGGCCGCGCTGGCCCTGATGTGGTCCGGCGACGCGCTGTACGCCATCAGCGAGAACGAGGACCTGAAGTACGTCGTGCCCGAGGAGGGCAGCAACGTGTGGGTGGACGGCATGTGCATTCCCAAGGGCAGCCAGAACGTGGACGCCGCCATGGCGTTCATCGACTTCCTGTGCCGCGAGGACATCGCGCGCCGGAACATGGACTATCTCTACTACTCCACGCCGATTCAGGCCGTGGTGGACAACATGAGCGACGAGGAAAAGGCCGACGAGACGCTGAACCCGCCCCAGACGGTGGTGGACCGCTGCGAGTTCTTCGCCGACATCAGCGCGGACATGGAAATGTACGACAAGATTTGGATGGAGATCCGGGGCTAAGGGGGCGCTGCCCCCTTTGTATCCCCTGCCAGAGGGATTGATCCCTCTGGACTCCCTGCTCGCTTCGCGGCGCTCGTCCGTTACTTTGAATCCCCTGCCAGAGGGATCGATCTCTCTGGACTCCCTTCTCGCTTCGCGGCGCTCGTCTGTTACTTTGGTCGCGAACCACATACCCTGTCGTCCGCTCACCACCCCCACGGTCATCCTGAGCGCAGCGAAGGACCTTCTTCAAATTTACTGGGTTGAAGTTTGAGGAAGGT
>JAVBUD010000124.1:0-22126 GCA_031555755.1 Eubacteriales bacterium
TCCCCCGCGTGAGCGGACGTACCAATGGCTATAGGGTGACGTCGCTCACGCGGGGAGATCCTTCGACTGCGCTTCGCTCCGCTCAGGATGACGGCTGAGGGATGCTCTGTATGACAACGGGCTGACGCTCAGGATGACAACGATGGTCTGGCACTGACCTTATGCGCCGTCCCCTCAATTTCCCCCTTCCTATTTTCTCGACAGTATGCTATAATACTCATGTTTACCAACGCCCCGCCCGAATCGCGGCGGCGAGCACAACCTTACAGGAAAAATGGAGGTTTCCCGACAATGGACGAAAACGACCCTCTGATATGGCAGATCTTGTTGCAATTCGTGCTGATCGCGGTGAATGCGGTGTTCGCGTGCGCTGAGATCGCAGTCATCTCCATCAATGACGCCAAGCTGGACCGCATGGCGCAATCGGGCGACATCCGCGCCAAGCGGCTGGCCGCACTGACTGAACAGCCCGCCAAGTTTCTCGCAACGATCCAGGTCG
The DNA here is from genome assembly GCA_031555755.1 of Eubacteriales bacterium. Classification (GTDB taxonomy): domain Bacteria; phylum Bacillota; class Clostridia; order Christensenellales; family Aristaeellaceae; genus JAJDGF01. Next base: position 500 of record JAVBUD010000124.1, read on the forward strand.
GCATCACGTTGGCCGGGTTCCTCGGCAGCGCGTTCGCGGCGGACAACTTCGCCAGCAAGCTGGTGTCCTGGCTGGTCTCGCTGGGCGTGTCGCTGTCCCCGAGCCTGCTGAACACCGTGGCGGTCATCATCATCACCATCGTACTGAGCTATTTTACCTTGATCCTGGGCGAGCTGGTGCCCAAGCGCGTCGCCATGCGCAAGGCGGAGCAGTTGGGGCTGGCGATGAGCGGGCTGATCTACTATGTGTCGAAAATCTTCGCGCCGCTGGTGTTCGTGCTGACGGGGTCCACGAACGCACTGCTGCGCCTGATGAAGATCGACCCCAACGACAACGACGAGCAGGTCACCGAAGAGGAGATCCGGATGATGGTGGATGTGGGCTCCGAAAAGGGCGCCATAGACCAGGATGAAAAGGCGTTCATCGACAACATCTTTGAGTTCGACGAGAAGACCGCCGACGAGCTGATGACCCACCGCACGGAGCTGACGCTGCTATGGACCGAGGAATCGGACGCGGAATGGGCTGACACCATTCAGCGCACGCGGTTCAGCTATTATCCCGTGTGCGCCGACACGCCGGACGACATCGTGGGCGTGCTGTCCGCCAAGGAATACTTCCGGCTCGCCAACCGAGACCGCGAGTCCGTCATGCGCGAGGCCATGCGCCCGGCGCAGTTCGTGCCCGAGTCCGTGCGCGCAGACCTGCTATTCCAGAAAATGAAGCGCAGCCGCAACCACTTCGCGCTGGTGCTGGACGAGCACGGCGGCCTATCCGGGCTGGTCACCATGAACGACCTGCTGGAGGAACTGGTGGGCGACCTGGACGACGACATCTCCGCGCCCGTGGTCGCGCCCGACATCGAAAAGCTGGACGGCAACACCTGGCGCGTGGTGGGCGCTTGCCCGCTGGACGAGCTCGCGGAGGCCACCGGCGTCAAGCTGCCCGTGGACGAGTACGACATGTTCGCCGGCATGGTGTTCGGCCTGCTGGGCGAGGTGCCCGATGACGGCGCACAGCCGAGCGTGGAGGCCTACGGGCTGTCGATCCAGGTGACCGACATCCGGGAGCACCGGCTGGAGAGCGCGCTGGTGACGAAGGCGGAGTAGTGCACCCGCGGCGCCATCCACACGCCCCGTCATCCACAGTCCCCACCCCGTCATCCGCCACCCTCGCCGTCATCCTGAGCGACAGCGAAGGACCTTCCTTAAACCAATCCCCCGTCGTGTCATCCTGAGCGAAGTCGAAGGATCTCCCCGCCGTGAGGCGACGTTCCCCTGCCGTGACAGGCGCGTCCGCTCACGCGGGGGGGATCCTTCGACTTCGCTCAGGATGACACGCCGGGGTTTCAGTTTGCGGAAGGTCCTTCGTTACCCTCAGGATGACGGCGTGATGCGGGCGGCTGTTGGCTCTTGCGCTCACGCCCGTCCCGCCTTCGCACACACCTCTCCTATCCCCGCAGCGCTGCCGCCGTCGCCGTGTCGCCGCGCGCCGCCAGCTCCTCCGGCTTCCCCTCGAACAGCACTTCCCCGCCCCCGTCGCCGCCATCCGGGCCCAGGTCCACCACCCAGTCCGACGCCCTGACCAGCTGCATGTTGTGCTCCACGCAGATCACCGTGTGGCCCTCGGCCACCATGCGGTTCAGCAGCGCCAAGAACCGCTCCACGTCCAGCGGGTGCAGGCCCGTGGTGGGCTCGTCCATCAGGTACAGCACGCGCTTGCCCTTGGCGGCCTGCAGCTCGCGCATCAGTTTCAGCCGCTGGCCCTCGCCGCCGGACAGCGTGGTCAGGCTCTGGCCCAGCTGCAGGTAGGAAAGCCCCACTTCATCCAGCAGCGCCAAAATCTTCGTCAGCTTCGGCGCGCCGGAAAACACCCGCAGCGCCTCCTCCACGGGCATCTTCAGCACATCGCTGACGCTGCGCCCGAACAGCTCCACCTGCAGCACCTCCGGCTTGAACCGGTGGCCGCCGCACTCCGGGCAGGGGATGAAGATGTTCTCGAAGAACAGCATATTGCTCTCGATCTCGCCCAAGCCCTCGCAGCGCTCGCAGCGCCCGCCGGCCGCGTTAAACGAAAAGTGCTTGGCAGTGAGGCCCGCAGCCATCGCATCGGGCGTCTTGGCGAACAGATTTCGGATCTCATCGTATGCGCCGGAATAGGTCGCCACGTTCGAGCGGCGCATGCGTGCGATGGACGCCTGCCCGATCTCGGCCAGACGGTCGAACTCGGGCAGTTTTTGTTGTGCCAGCACGCCGAAGACCAGCGAGGACTTGCCGCTGCCGCTGACGCCCGTCACCGCCGTCAGGCAGCCCAAGGGGAACCGGGCGTCCACGCCCTTCAGGTTGTGCAGCGCCGCGCCGTGCACCCGCACGAACCCCTGCTCTGCCGCCCTGGGCGCTGTGAACGCCGTGGACTCGCGCAGCAGGTATTGGCCGGTGACGCTCTGTGGCTGGGCCATCAGCTCCGCGAGCGTACCCTCCCCCACCACGCGTCCGCCGAACGCGCCTGCGCCGGGGCCGGTGTCCACGATGCGGTCTGCGGCGCGCATCACGTCCGGGTCGTGCTCGATTACCAGCACCGTGTTTTCCAGGTCCCGCAGATGCAGCAGCACCTCGATCAATCCGGCAGTGTCCCGGGGATGCAGACCCGCCGTGGGCTCGTCCAGGATGTACAGCATGCCCGTCAGGTCGCAGTCCAGCGCGGCGGCCAGCCGAAGCCGCATCAGCTCACCGCCGGACAGCGTGACCACCTGCCGGTCCGGCGCGAGATACCCGAGCCCCACGTCGCGGATGCGCCGGATCTTCGTGCGCAGGTCCGTCAGATAGGCGGAAACCTGCGCGCGGTGCGCCTCGGGCATGGCCGCGCAGAGCTCGTCCACCAGCGCTCCTAGCGCCTCCAGTGGCCTCAGAGAGAGCTCTGGCAGCCGATGCCCACCCACGGTGGCCGTGCGGCTGAGCGGGTTCAGCCGCTCGCCATGGCAGTCTGGGCAGGCGCTCTCTTCGAAATAGCCCCTGTAGCTGCCCATGTCCCCGCCCCGGTCCGACAGCCTGCGCATCAGCGCGGGCAGAATCCCCTCGAACCGCCCGTGTCCCACCGCCTTGGGCGGCAGGATGTCCGGGCAAGCAGCCTTCACCGCGCCGCTCTCCACGCCCTCATACAGGATCGCCTTCTGCAGCGGCGTGTACTCGCGCACGGGCACGTCCATGCCCACGGGCGCGCCGTAGTGCGCCATGGCGGTCTGCAGCACGCCCGCCATGTACTTGAGGTTCAGGCCCTCCCAGTGGTCCACCGCGCCGCCGTCGATGCTCAGGTCCTCGTTGACCACCGCCTCCAGCCGAACCTCAAGCCGCGTGCCCAGCCCCTGGCAGGTGGGGCATGCGCCCTCGCGGGTGTTGTGGGAGAAGTGGGTGCGGGTGAGCTTGTCCATCCTGTGGCCGCACAGCGGGCAGATCATGTACACGAAAAAGTCTTGGCCCACCTTTTCGGTCACTTCGCGGCTGTCCCCCGCCGAGATCGTGCCGCCGCAGCCTGGACAGGTCCTCACGTGCAGCTTTTCGTACACCATGCGCAGGTCCGTGTAGATGTCTGTGACCGTGCCCACGGTGGAGCGCGGGTTGCGGTTGTGCGACCGCTGGTCGATCAAGATCGCGGGCGACGCGCCGCTGAGCCGCTCGATGTCTGGCCGCCGGATACCCTGCATGCCGATGGCCTCCAGGTACTGCCGCTGGCACTCGTTGAACAGCACGTCCACCGCCAGCGTGGACTTGCCGCTGCCGCTCACCCCCGTGAGCACCGTGAGCGTGTTCTTGCGGATCGTCACACTCAGGTCCTTCAGGTTCCCCTCCCGAGCGCCGGTCAGAATCATGTCGCGCATGGTGGCCCTCCTCTCGCATGATGAACCGACATTTTATCACAGATGGCGGCTCCATGGCAAGACTCGGGCGATAAAAAGCGCACAACACCCGCCGCGTCGCGCACGCATAAAGTGAGACTACGAAAGGGAGGGTGTTTTGATGATGACAAACTCATGCTGCAACCAATGCGGCTTTCAATCTTGCGGCTGTCAACCCTGCGGTTGCTCGCGCTGTGAACGAGGTCCCACCGGCCCCACCGGACCTGCCGGCCCCACCGGCCCCGCGGGCGGCCTCATCGGTCCCACCGGCCCCACCGGCGCTCAAGGTCCGCAGGGCTCAATTGGTCCCACCGGGCCGCAGGGCGTGCAGGGCATCCAGGGTATGCCCGGCCCGACCGGCGCACAGGGCCTGGTCGGCCCGCAAGGCTCCACCGGCGTACAAGGCCCGGCGGGCGCACCGGGTCCGCAGGGCATCCAAGGACCCACCGGCTCCGCAGGCGCAGCGGGTCCTGCGGGTGCCGCAGGCGCCGCAGGTCCGGCAGGCCCCGCAGGCCCTGCGGGCGCCGCCGGACCCGCAGGACCGGCTGGTGCTGCAGGTGCGACAGGCGCCACCGGCGCGACCGGTGCGACCGGCACGACCGCCGGGGCGATCCTGCCGTACGCGTCCGGCCTGCCCGTGACCGTCACCACTGTCGGGGGCGGCACGTCGGGCACCGTGGCGCTGCTGGGCAGCGGCGCCTCCACATCCGGTGTGCCGCTTAACGCCGGGAACATCGACCTGACCGGCGGCCCTGGCACGGCGCTGAACTATGCGTTTCTCCAGCCAAGGGCGGGCACGATCACCGGCATCAGCGCGTTCTTCTCACTGACCGCCGCGCTGTCGCTGGTGGACAGCACCGTCACGCTGCAGGCACAACTGTACCAGTCCACGGCCCCGAACAATGTGTTTACCCCCATTGCCGGTGCTGTGGCTTCGCTGATCCCGCCGCTGACCGGTGCAGTGTCCGTAGGCGCGATCTCGGCGGGCGCCACCTCGGGCCTCAACATCCCGGTCGCAGCGGGCACCCGGCTTCTGTTGGTCGTTTCCGCCACGGCGGCGGGCACGTCGCTGGTGAACACCGTGTCCGGCTATGTGAGCGCTGGCGTCGTGATCGAATAGAAGCAGACCGGCTCTGCCTCTGAAATGGAGGCAGAGCCGGGTTTTCGCCCGCTACAGCAGTATGCAGATCATGCCCCCATTGCCGTCGTTGATGATCTTTTCCAGTGTGCCGCGAACTTTTCCGCGCACGTCGTCCGGCATCTTCATCAGCTTATTTGAAAGCCCCTCCTTCACCAGCTCGTTGAGCGATTTGCCGAACATATTGCTCTCCCAGATGGAGCCGGGGTCCGATTCGAAGCCGCTCATCAGGTACTGCACCATCTCCTCGGACTGCTGCTCTGTGCCGACGATGGGGTTGACCTCGGTCTGGATGTCCACACGGATCAGGTGCAGGCTGGGCGCGCTGGCCTTCAGCTTCACGCCGAACCGGTTGCCGGCCTTGACCAACTCCGGCTGCTCCAGCATCAGCTCGCTCATCTCCGGCGGCACCAGGCCATAGCCGGTGGTGCGCACCGATGAGAGCGCCTCGGCCACCCGGTCGTACTCGCGCTTGGCCGAGACCAGCTCGCACATCAGTTTCATCAGGTGCTCCTCGCCCCGCACTTCCTCGCCGCTGGCCTCGGACAGCACGCTGTAGAAAAGCCCCTCCGGCGGGTTTAACTTCACCGTCATGGACCCCGTGGACGGATCCACGTCCGACATCTGTGCCTCCTGCACGAAATCCGACTGCTCCAGGCGCTGCTTCAACTGGCCGAAGTCGCGCATCTTGCTCATCTTCGACGCGGCGTCCACGATGCGGCCCATGATCTCCGCCAGCACCGGGTGGTCCTTGCCCAGCGCCGTCACCCAGGCTGGCGACTGAATCAGCACTTCGGTCAGCGGAAACTCATATAGGATGGACTCCATGATCTGGTTCAGCCCGGACAGCTGCATGTTCTGGGCGTCGTCCACAAGCACGGGCACCTGATATTTTTCCTGGAGCTCGGCCTGCAGCGACTGCGCCTGAGCTGATTGGGGCTGGGCGCTGTTGACGAACACCGCGAACGGCTTGCCGAGCGCCTTCAGTTCCTTCACCACGCGCTCCTCGGCGGGTTCGTACGCCGCGCGGGGAAACTCGGAAAAGCTGCCGTCGGTTGTCACCACCACGCCGATGGTAGAGTGGTCCGCGATGACCTTGCGCGTGCCCAGCTCGGCGGCCTGCTCGAAGGGGATGTCATGCTCAAACCAGGGCGTACGCACCATCCGCGCCGCGCCGTCACCCTCCGCGCCCTGCGCGCCATCGATGAGGTAGCCGACACAGTCTACCATGCGCATCTTCAGCTTGATGGCGTCGTCCAGGTTCACCGCGACGGCCTCGTTGGGCACGAATTTGGGCTGTGTGGTCATGATCTGCCGGCCGTCGCCGGACTGGGGCAGCTCGTCGGTGGCCCGCTGCCGCGCGTTGGCGTCCAGGATGTTGGGCAGCACCAGCAGGTCCATCGCCCGCTTGATAAACGTGGATTTTCCGGTACGCACCGGCCCGACGACGCCGATGTAGATGTCACCGCCGGTCCGCTCGGCGATGTCCGTGTAGAGGTCCTGGGTATTCATGCAAGAATTCCTCCTTCACCGGCGCACATGGGATGCAGGGACACTGCGCGTGCCGTCGGTCAATCGTATGAGCGTGGGGACGAGGGTATGACATGCGGTCACATTCCTCGCATCCTCACTCAGACCGCCCACCCTCCGTCGTCATCCTGAGCGCAAGCGAAGGACCTTCCTCTTGATTCTTGCCGTGGTTCAGTTTGAAGAAGGTCCTTCGCTGACGCTCAGGATGACGGCGTGGGAGAGTCCGCCCTTCCACGTCCCCGAACACCAGGTAAAACTCCCGCACATACGTTCGCCCCCATTGACACCCATCCCCGCATCCGTTACACTTACCTTATCAATCGACAAAAAGAGGTGGCCGCCCATGTCAGACGCGTTGTCCCTGTTTTCGCTGCCCACGGCGATTTGGTTCGCGGACAAGGTGGGTCATCCCACGCTGACGCAGACGGAGGGCTGGCCCGCCATCGCATCGGGCGAACACGCGCTGATCAGCGCGCCCACTGGCACGGGCAAGACGCTGGCCGCGTTCCTGCTGTTCGTGGACCGGCTGAACCGGCAGGCCGCACGGGGCGGCCTAAAGGACGAGCTGCACGTGCTGTACATCTCGCCGCTGAAGGCGCTCGGGAACGACATCCGCGAAAACCTCAAAAAGCCCATCGAGGGCATCCCGACCCCGGGCGTGCGGGTGGCGGTGCGCACCGGCGACACGGACGCCAAGGCCCGTCGCGACATGATCAAGCGCCCGCCGCACATCCTGATCACCACGCCGGAGTCGCTTTTCCTGCTGCTCACCTCCGCCAGCGGGCGGCGCATGCTGTCGACCTGCCAGAGCGTGATCCTGGACGAGCTGCACGCCATGATCGACACCAAGCGCGGCGCGCACCTGATGCTGTCGCTGGCCCGGCTGGACGCGCTGTGCGGAAAACCGCTGCAGCGTGTGGCGCTGTCGGCCACGATCCGGCCCTTGGAGCGGGCGGCTGCCTTCCTGGCCCACGACGCCCCGGTCCGCATCGTCGCGCCGAAGATCCAAAAGGACTCGGACATCCTGGTCCAGTCCGCCATCCCCGACATGCGCCAGCTGCCCGAGGGCACGATCTGGCCGGAGCTGTTCAAGGCGGTGCTGCATGAGTGCGAGGACGCGCGCACGGTGATCGTGTTCGTGGAGGGCCGCGCCACGGCGGAAAAGCTGGCCCACGGCGTGAACCTGCTGGCGGGCGAGGGTTTTGCCCGCACCCACCACGGCTGCGTCTCAAAGGAGCAGCGGCTCGAGGCAGAGCAAAAGCTGCGGTCCGGCGCGCTGCGTCTGCTGGTGGCCACATCGTCCATGGAGCTGGGCATCGACGTGGGCGAGGTGGATAAGGTGCTGCAGATCGGCAACCCGCTCACCGTCAGCGGCGCGCTGCAGCGGCTGGGCCGCGCGGGCCACAACCCGGGCCGGACCAGCGTGATGCGCATTTTTCCGCGCACCGGCTCCGAGGGCCTCGGCTGCGCCATGACCGCCACGGCGGCGATGGAGCGCATGATCGAGCCCTGCGACCCGCCGGAAAACTGCCTGGACATCGTGGCCCAGCACCTGGTGTCCATGGCCGCGTCGGGGACCTGGACCGTCACGGACATGCACCGGGTGGTCAGCGCCGCGCACAGTTTTCGGGGCGTGACCTTCGAGGACGTCGAGGCCGCGCTGCGCATGCTGGCGGGCGACTTTGAACATCAGCAGGACCGGCCCGCGCGGCCCCGCGTGGTGTACGACCGCATTCACGGCAATGTCTCGGGCGACGCCTACAGTCGCATGCTGGCGGTATCCTCCGGCGGCACGATACCGGACCGGGGCTGGTTTCCGGCGGTACTCGCCGACGGCACGCGGCTGGGCGAGCTGGACGAGGAGTTCGTGTTCGAGCACCGCGTGGGCAACAAATTCCTGCTGGGCGCGTTCGCGTGGCGCATCGAGGAGATCAAAAAGGACCGCGTGGTGGTGTCAGCCGCGTCCACCGACGGCGCGGAGGTGCCGTTCTGGAAGGGCGACGGCAAGGGCCGCTCCTACGAGGTCGGGCTTCGGTTCGGCGAATACTACCGCGCCCTGAACGACGCCCACCTGCGCGGGAAGCTACAGGAACGACTCGAGGCCATGCACGCCACACCCATCGCCGCGCTGAACGCCATCCCCACCATCGAGCGCCAGATCGAGGCCACCGGCCAGTTGCCCGACGACCGCACGCTCATTCTGGAGCACTTCGCCGACCAAAACGGCGAGCACCAGCTCATGGTCCACAGCGTGTTCGGCCAGCGGGTGAACGCCGGTCTGGGCATGCTGATGCAGCGCCTGGCAGAGCGGCTCACAGGTCTCGACGTGCAGCTCAGCGACGACGACGAAGGGCTGATGCTGTACGTCAACTCCCGGATGATCCCAGACGGCTTGATCCACCGCATCGACCCCGCCACCGCCCGCGACGTGATCGAGGCCATGCTGCCCGCCTCACCGCTGTTCACGATGAGCTTTCGCTACAACGCGTTTCGGGCGCTGATGATGGGCGCGCGGCGGGGCGGCCGGGTGCCACTGTGGGTGCAGCGTCTGCGCGGTGCGGAGGCGCTCTCGGATGCCGCGCTATACATGGACCACCCGCTGATGCGCGAGACGATGCGCGAGTGCATGGACGATTATCTGGACCTGGACGCGCTGACAGGTGTGCTGCAGGCCGTTCAGACGGGCCGCATCGCCGTGCACGAACTGCACACCGCCGCGCCGTCGCCCATGGCGCTGCCCCTGAGAAGGCGCGTCGAGGCCAACCTATTGTACGAGCCCACGCACACGCTCACGCCCAAAAACGCGCTGCGGGCCTCGGACCGATTGCTGGACGCCCGGGACCAGATCGTGCCCGCCGCGTCGCTGTTGGAGCTGGCCCCGCCGCGCCCAGAGATTCGCGACGCGAACCGGCTGCACGCCGTGATGATGGCCGAGGGCGACCTGGTGGCGGGCGAGACGGACGCGCCGGTGGAGTGGCTGGAACAGCTGGCCGCCGAGGGCCGCGCGCTGTACGTGGAGCCTGGCCTGTGGATCGCCGCCGAGCAACAGGATCTGTATCGCGCCGCGCTGGAAGCGGCCGATTTCGAGGCTCGAAAGCGAATCGTCCGCCGCTGCCTGCGCTTTCGCGGTGCGCAGTCCCAGGCGTCGCTGCTGGATCGGTATCTGATCCCCGAGGCCGACGGGCAGGTGATCTTGGATGTGCTGGCGCTAGATGGCGCGGCGGTGGCCCACGGCGAGGTTTTTTATCACACGGAGCTGTATCAGCGCGCCGTGCGCGATACCGTGGCGATGCGCCGCAGCGAGGTCCAGACCCGGGACGGCGCGCGATTCGCCCAGCTGCTCGCCGCCAAACTGCGCCTGCCCGGCAGCCCGCAGGACCGGCTCAGCGCGGCAATTGCCCAGCTCATCGGGCTGTCCCAACCCATTGAGGCCTGGGAATCTCTGCTGCTCCCGGCCCGCGTGGCGGGCTACAGGCCGCAGCTGCTGGACGAGCTGCTGGCCCGAGGCGAGGTGTGCTGGTCGCTGAGCGGCTCGAGCCTGTCCTTCCACCCCTACGAGGACATCGACTGGTCGGCGGAACCGGCCCTGGACGGCGTCGAACTAGAGGGCGACCAGAAAGTGATCTACGACGCGCTGAAGGCGCGAGGCGCGACCTTCGCGCACATGCTGACTCCGCTGATCTCCGGGCGGTCCAGCCAGGACGCGCTGCTGGCGCTGATGGAAAAGGGCCTGGTGCGCTGCGACAGCTTCGCGCCGGTGCGGCTGATGCTGGGCCAGAGAGGCGCGAAGCCGGGCAAGATGCGCGCACGGCTGAAGGCCAGCGCACCGGGCGGCGGCCGCTGGGAGCTGGCGCGGCCCGTGCGCGAGATGGACATGGAAGGCCTCCTCAGGCGCAGCTTCGACCGATACGGCCTGCTGAGCCGCGAGACCTGCGAGGGTGTGCGCTGGGCAGACGCGCTGCAGCTGCTGCGGATCTGGGAATACACCGGCAAGGTCCGGCGAGGCTACTACATCCGCGGCCTCTCCGGCGCACAGTTTATCCGCGCCGAGGACTACGAGCGTCTGCTGGCGCAGCTCTCCGCCCCCGACCCCGACATCACCTGGCTCCACGCCGCCGACCCCTTCCAGCCCTGGGGCCGCCTGATGCCCCACGACCCGGAACGCTCGTTCATCCTGGTCCCCGGCACGGCGGTGGCGCTGGTCGAGGGTCTGCCGGTGATGGTGTTCGAGCGCGGCGGCGAGGTGCTGCGCATGTTCGACGAGGCACAAATCCAGCCCGCCCTCACCGCCTTCGTCAAGCAGTTCGCGCTGGGCAGGGTATATCAGGGACAGGTGAAGCTCTGCGTGAAAAAATACCCCGAGTCCGCCGAAACCGCCCTGAGAGCCGCAGGATTCCATAAAGAGATGCTGGATTTTGTGCTGTGGAAGGGGTTGGGGGCTGTGTAGCGGCACGTCGCCCGCGGGCGGGTGCGGAACGGCACGGAGGCCGTTCCCTACAACGCATGTCGCCTACACTGTAGGGAGCGCCCTCCGTGGCGTTCCGCTCCGCCAAGGCGGACACCCCTAATTGTTCACTGTTCATTGTTCATTCTTCATTACGCCAGGAGGTCACCGCCATGATTGAACTCCCCGAAGCCCTCACCCTCGCCAATCAGCTCAACACCGCCCTCCGGGGCCGCACCCTCGTGAGCGCCGAGGCCGCCCATTCCCCGCACGGCTTCGCGTTCTACCACAACGACCCGCTCGCCTACCCCGCCATCCTGGACGGCAAGCCGTTCACCTGCGCCGAACAGCACGGCGGCCGCGTGGAGCTGACCTTCGGCGATGCCAGGCTGGACCTGAACGACGGCGTGAACCTGCGCTTGCTCGCCCCCGGCGAAGCGCGCCCCGACAAGCATCAGCTGTTGCTGGAGTTCGACGACGGCACGGGGCTGTACTGCACGATCTCCATGTACGCGGGGATTCAGGCGCACTTCATCGCCGAGCCCATGGGCTTCTACTGCGACGTGGCCCATGAAAAGCCGTCGCCGCTGTCGGACGCCTTCGATCGAGCCTACTTTGAAGCGCTGTTTGATGGCATCAAGCCCTCCCTCAGCGCAAAGGCCCTGCTCGCCACAGAACAGCGCATCCCCGGCCTCGGCAACGGTTCCCTGCAGGACATCCTGTGGCATGCTCAGATCCACCCCAAGGCCAAGGTCCTCGCCCTGAACCCCGCGCGCCGCGACGCGCTGTACGAGAGCGTGAAGGGTACGCTGAAGTCCATGGCGGACCTGGGCGGCCGGGACACGGAAAAAGACCTGTTCGGCCAGCCCGGCAGGTACAAGACCACGCTGTCCGCCAAGACGCTGATGTACCCCTGCCCAAGGTGTGGATCGGGCATCACCAGACAGGCATACCTGGGCGGGAACGTGTATTTCTGCGCGGGGTGCCAGGAGATGTGAGCACAAAAAGTGCCACCGCCGCCCCCCCGTCATCCTGAGCGCCGCGAAGGACCTTCCTCAAAATGATTGCAAATATTTGAGGAAGGTCCTTCGCTGCGCTCAGGATGGCCATGTGGGGTAGGATGCGGGTTTACCGCTTTTACCCCGTCAACCCCAGCCCAATCGCCTTTTTCAGCGCCTTCTGCGCCAGCGGAGCAGCCGTGCCGCCGCCCGTGCCGCCCGCCTCCACGACAACCGCGATGGCGTACGGCGCGGCCTCATCCGCCACGTATCCCACGTACCACGCGTCTGTCTGCACTTTTTTGTCGTTGGACACCTCCGCCGTGCCGGTCTTGCCGCATACGGTGTAACCCTTGATGGCGCTTGCGGAGGCGGTCCCCGACTCGACGGCCTTTTTCATGTATTGGGCCACGGTGGCGGCGGTCTGCTGCTGCATGATCCTGCCGTACGTGTTGCTCACCGTGCGCAGCCTCGGGATGCCGCCCACGCCGGTCACCTGCTTGATCAGCTGCGGTTCGCGCATGACGCCGCCGTTCGCTACCGCGCCGGCGATCAGCGCCATGTGCATGGGCGTGACCAGCAGCTTGCCCTGGCCCACGCCGGTCCAGGCCACCTCGCCCACCTCCGACAGGTCCTCTGGGATTTTCGACTGGTACATCAGCACGTCCTTGAAGTGGAAGTTCACATTGAACCCCATCTGCTCGGCCTTGCGCACCAGCGCGGGGCCGCCCATCTCGTAGCCAAGGCCCGCGAACACCACGTTGCAGCTCTGGGCGAACGCCTTCTGCAGGCTCATCTCGCCGTGCACCGCGCCGCCAAAGCAGCTGACCTTGCTGTCCCCGAACAGCTTCGGGCCGCTGTCCACATATCTGCGCTCGGTGACGCCGCCCAGCGTCTCCAGCGCCGAGGCCAGCGTCACGATCTTGAACACCGAGCCGGGCGTATACTGGCCCTGCAGGCAGCGGTTCAGATACGCAGAGCCTGCGCCGTCCGGATCCGCCTTGCGGTTGGCCAGCAGTTGGGGATCGTAGTTCGGCAGCGAGACCATGGCCAGTATCTCGCCGGTTTTGTAGTTGACGACGCAGGCCGCGCCGTGTTTTTTCGAGGGGAACTGCTCCGCGATGTACTGGATCAGGTCCGCGGACACAGTCAGCCGGATGTCGTCGCCCCGAGCGCTGGAGCCCGTCACGAACTGCCAGGTGCGGTCGATGATGGAGCCGGAGATGCCCAGCAGCGTGCCCGCGTGAAACGTCTCTACCCCCGAGCCGGACATGGACATCTGGTCGCCCACGGTCTGGGACAGCGCGCGGCGCAGCGACTTGTCCGGCGCATACCGCCGCTCGCCATCGTCGTTGGTGGTGGCCAACAGCGTGCCGTCCCGGTCGGTGATGTTGCCCATGGCCACGCGCTGCTTGGCGGTGTTCAGTCGGGTGTTGAACCGTGTGGTGGTCCATCTGCTGCCCTGGGAATACACCGTGAATGTCAGAAAACCCGCCGCGCTTACCAGTGCCGTGATCAGCAGCATCGATACCAGCCGCATGGCGTTGCGCATGGACTTCACGACAGCACCCCCTCGCGCCACTGCAGCCGCTTCAGGTCCTCCACTTCGTCGTGGGCGTTCAGCGACGACACGCCCAATAGTAGGCCCATACCGCCCATCATGGCGACGATGGAACTGCCGCCCGCGCTGACAAACGGCAGCGTGACGCCGGTGAGCGGGATCATCTTCACGTTGCCGCCCACATTGACGAACGCCTGCAGCCCCAACAGCGCCACGTACCCGAACGCCACCAGCCCATGATAACTGGTGCGGGCGTTCATGGCGATGGAGACGCCGCGCATCAGGATCAGCGCATACACGCACAGCAGGCCGATGGCGAACACCAGCCCGAACTCCTCAGACAGCGCCGCAAACACAAAATCGCTGTGGTATAGCGGGATGTTGCGCGGATAACCCAGCCCCAGCCCCATGCCAAACGCGCCGCCGGAGCCCATGGCGATCAATGCCTGCACGATCTGATACCCGCTGTCCTGAGGGTCGGACCAGGGGTTGATGAACATCTCCACCCGCTTGGCCACGTAGGGGAACAGCTTGTACGCCGCCATCGCGCACGCGCCGCCGATCCCGAGCCCGCCCAGCGTCACGGTCCAGTTGCCCGTGGCGGCGTAGTACATGCACACTGTTGTCAAAAAATACAGCAGCAGCGCGCCCAGGTCGCGCTCCATCAGCAGTATGCCGCACAGTCCGCCCGCCAAGATCAGGAACGGCAGGCACTTTTTGAACCTCGGCTTGGACGAAAAGCCCGCCGCGATGATCACGATCAACGCCAGCTTCACGAACTCCGAGGGCTGTATGGACTGGCCGCCCGGCAGCTTGATCCAGTTGCGCGCGCCGTTGTTCCAGCCGCCGATGCCGGGCATCATTGGCGTCAGCAGAAAGCCCACCGACAGCACAGCCAGCGGCACGATCCACTTTTCCCAGTTGCGCACCCGCCGCACGAACTCGATGCCGCAGGCCATGGCGACCAGGCCGATCCCCATGAAGGCGGCCTGGTTGCGCGGCGTAATGGGCGAGCGCGAGATGTCCTGCAGCGTCACCAGCGACACGCTGCATAAAAACAGCGTCATGATCAGCAGCGCCCGGTCCACGGGCCAGAACTTGCTGGCGCCCATGGACACAATGTACGTCGTCGAAGGCAGCGCGATGGCCATCAGCAGCGCCTGGGCGTCAAACGGGCTCTTTTTCAGGCTCAGCAGCAGCATCGCCACGAACTGGAACAGCATCACGCTGGTCAGCAGCAGCGACGTGTTGGAGCGCAGCAGCTTGTTTTTCAATTGCGCCGCTTCGATTTTGCGGGCTTTGCGTGCGGTTCTCGCCATATTGCGTCCTCATCAAAAAAGTCGATCTCGTCCCGGGATTTGGGGACGGGTTTGGTGATGCGGAGGGATTTCGCGCCGCTGTGTTTTTTCGGGGCGATCAGCTCATCCAACTGCCGCTTTGCCTTGCGCAGGGTTGCGTCTTGATCTGCAGCGGTTCGGCGTGCTGCGGTTTTGGGCACAGGTTCCGGCGAGGCGGCGGGGGCAAGCTCCCGCCCTACGGGTTTGGCGGGGTGGCGTCCGGCGGTGCGCGTTGGTGGCGCGTCATCGGGTTCTTTGCCCTTCTCGTCCACCGCCACCAGCGGCCCCGCCGCCGGATCGAACAGCACCACCAGCGCTTTGACGTCGCCGAAGGTGAGCCGGTCGCCGTCCTGGGCGAACAACTGCTCGCCCGTGACCTCGCCCTTGCCCAGCGCCACCTGCGCCCGACCCAGCGGCCGGATCAGCAGCCCGCCCTGACGCGCTTCCACGTGGGCGTGTTCGGGCAGCACGCCCTTGGCGCGGATGGGGATGTCGGCGCGGCGGGACGAGCCCAGCACGCCCTCCCTGGGGATGGGCAGAATGTCCGGGTCCTTCCCCCCGCCGCCGAGGACCAATTGCCCCACGCAGCCGGTCTCAGGCGACCAATCCCGAAGCACCTTCGCCCGCCGGTTGTCCCGAACGGTGATCCGCCAGGCGCGGAACACGATCACAACCATCAGCCCCGCGAAAAAATACCGCGCTAGGAGGGACAGGATCTCATACATTTCAGCGGTCAAAATGGGGTCCCTCCTTTGGATGAAGTGTGGGGGGCACGTCGCCTCAGGGCGGGGAGATCCTTCGACTCCGCTAACGCTTCGCTCAGGATGACACGCGGTTTTCGGTCATTCACCTCACAACGCTGTCATCCTGAGCAAGCGCCAGCGAAGTCGAAGGATCTCCCCCGCCACAGCGGACGTTCCCCAATCTCATCATTCTACCACCCAATTGTGTCCTCTCCGTTAACCTCACCCATCTCCCAGTCCGCCGCATAGTATGTCATGGCGCTGCCTGACTATGAAACGGAGCTGATCTTGAGTGTATGAGAGGGGAGAACTGTATAGCGCGAATCTGGACCCCGTCGTGGGCAGCGAGCAGGGCGGCGTGAGGCCGGTGCTGATCATTCAAAACGACATGGGCAATCGGTTCAGTCCGACGGTGATCGTGCTGGCGGTGACCGGGCGGCTGACGAAGGCGAAGCGGCCGACCCATGTGGAGATCCCGGCCGAGGGCCACGGATTGATGAACGACTCGGTGGTGCTGGCGGAGCAGGTGCGCACACTGGACAAAAAGCGGCTGCGCGAGCGCATCGGTAAGCTGTCGCCGGAGGTGATGGAGCATGTATCTCGCGCCATCATGGTCTCACTCGGGCTATAATTTTCCGCCCAAGTGTGCTATACTATATCGCGGAACGCTAATTGTATGAGGATGGTCCCATGTCCAACACTGTGCGCCGCGAAATACTGGGCTGGATACAGATCGCGCTGGGCATTGCGCTCGGCGCAGCCGCCTATCGCATGTACCTGATCCCGAACGATATCGCGCCCGGCGGGTTCACGGGCATCGGTCAGCTGGTCAACTCTCAAACCGGCTGGCCGATTGGCCTGATCTCGCTGGCGCTGAATGCGCCGCTGTTCGCGCTGTCCTGGCACCGGATGGGCGCGAAATTCATGGGCAAATCGCTGATCGCCATGATGGCATTCAACTTTGCGCTGGATCATCTGCCCCTGGGCGCCCTCACAGACGACGCCATGCTGGCCTGCCTGTTCGGCGGCGCGCTGGCGGGCGTCGGATTCGGGCTGATCCTGCGCGGCGGCGCGTCCACCGGCGGCTCGGACATGCTGGGCACGCTGGTGAACGACCACTTCCCGGCGCTGAAAATCTCCAGCGTGTCGCTGATGCTGGACATCTGCGTCATCACGGCCAGTGCATTCGTGTTCAACCCCACGTCAGCCATGTACGCCATGATCTCGGCGTTCCTGTTCGCCCAGGTGCTGGACTTCGTGCTGGACGGCATCTCGTCCGCGAAGTGCTACTACATCATCTCGGAGGAAAACGAGCGCATCGCCAAGCACATCCACCTGAAGCTCAACCGGGGCGTCACCGCCCTGCGCGGTCTGGGCACCTACACCGGCGCGGACAAGCTGGTGCTGATGTGCGTGATCACACGGTTCGAATCCGTGCGGCTGCGCAACATCGTCACCGAGATCGACCCCACCGCGTTCGTGGTCGCTACAAGAATCACCGAGGCCATCGGCGAAGGCTTCAAGCCGCACAAAAAGCCAAAAGGTTAGCGCGCCAAATCCTCCCCGTAGTTATCCCCTTTCCTCGTCGTCATCCCCTCCTCCGCCGTCATCCTGAGCGAAGCGAAGGACCTTCCTCAAACTTCTCGCACCCATCTACAGGCAGGTCCTTCGGCTGAGGCCTCAGGATGACGCCCGTTGTGGCGCTCCAGCCAACACCGCATACCCCAGACATACACCATCGGAGGTCCCGTCCATGTTCACAAAAGACCGCTCCTTCTACCGCGAGTTCTTCTCCCTCTACTGGCTGCTCGTGTTCCAGAACATGATCATCCTGGCCGTGAACCTGGCCGATAACATCATGCTGGGCAACTACTCCCAGTCCGCCATGTCCGGCGCGGCGACGGTGAACCAGATTCAGTTTCTGGTTCAGAATGTGATCATGGGCCTGGGCGACGCAGTGGTGGTGATCTCCAGCCAGTACTGGGGCCAGCGCCGCGTGGGGCCGATCAAGCAGTTTTCTGCAGTCGCGGTGCGCTGCACGCTGGCGTTCGCGCTGCTGATGTTCGCGCTGGTCAGTCTGTCCCCGGAGGGCGCGGTGGGCCTGTTCACCACCAATGCGGGCTACATCCGCGACGGCGCGGCCTACCTGCGGATCATCCGATTCACCTATCCCATTTTCGCAATCACCTCGGTGCTGCTGGCCACGCTGCGCAGTGTGCAGACGGTGCGCATCGCGTTTTTCATCTCGCTGTCGACCCTCGTCGTGGACATCGGCATCAACTATCTGCTGATCTTCGGCAAGTTCGGCCTGCCCGAGATGGGCGCGGCGGGCGCGGCGGTGGGCACGCTGGCTGCCCGGGCCGTGGAACTGGGCGCGGCGGTCTTCTACGTGCTGCGGCTGGACGAAAAACTGCGCCTCAAGGTCTCGGACTATTTCCGGATAGAAAAGCCGCTGGCCATCGACTACGCAAAGATCGCCGCGCCCATCGCGCTGGTGTCGCTGATGTGGGGCGCGAATACAGCACTGCAGACGCTGCTGCTGGGCCATCTGTCAAACGACCCCGGTAGCGTCGCCATCGCTGCCAATTCGGCGGCCTCGAACCTGATGATGCTGCTGAAGGTGGCGTCCGTGGGCGCATCGGCGGCGGCGGCGGTGGTCATCGGCAAGACCGTGGGCTCGGGAAACCTCCAAAAGGTGCGCGAGTACGCGCGCACGCTGCAGGGTATTTTCCTGATCATCGGACTGTTCACGGGATTGGGGATCTTCCTGCTGCGCGGGCCAGTGCTGTCGATGTACGGTGAGCTCAGCGCTGAGACGATTTCGATGGCAAATTCGTTCCTGCTGGTGATGTGCGTGACCAGCGCCGGCATGGCCTATCAGATGCCCACATCGACCGGCATCATTCGCGGCGGAGGCGACGCCAAGTTCTGCATGATCAACGACATCGCATCGATCTACGGCGTGGTGCTGCCGCTGTCGTTCGCGGCGGTCTTTTTGTTCAAGTGGCCGCCCGTGGTGGTGGTGATGTGCCTGAACAGCGACCAGGTCTTCAAGTGCGCGGTGGCCGCGATCAAGTGCAATTCGTACACCTGGGTCAAGCAGCTGACGAGGAAAGAGGCGCACGGTGCGGCATAGAATGGGAGCAGGCGTAGTCCCCCACGCCGTCATCCTGAGCGCCAGCGAAGGACCTTCCTCAACCTGCTCGCCATTTGGCTTGTGGAAGGTCCTTCGCTGCGCTCAGGATGACGGGGTTGTGCGGACCTCATCGCTGTGTTTATGCGGACCTCATCTCTGTGTTTGTGCGGACCTCATCGCTGTGTTTGTGCGGACCTCATCTCTACCTCTTGCAATCTTTACTTAATGCCTGTAAAATAGAATCATCTGCGTATAGGGGGAATATCGCGCATGGATGCACAGATCATTCAAAATTTCTGGCTGGGGCTGATACAGGGCCTGACGGAATTTCTGCCGGTGTCGTCAAGCGGGCATCTGCTGCTGGCGCAAAAGCTGTTCGGGATCACCACGAACGGCTCCATCACCTTGGAGGTGCTGCTACATGTGGGCACGCTTGTGGCGGTATTCGCCTGCTTCTGGCGGCGGATCGTGGACATGATCCTGCACCCGATCAAGTCAGAGCTGCCGCTGCTGGTGCTGGCGACGGTGCCCGCCGTGGCCGCCGCGCTGCTGTTCGACTTTGAGGACGCGTTCTCGGGTGAGTTTCTGGGCTACTCTTTCCTGATCACCACGCTGATCTTCTGGCTGGCCGACCTTGTCGCGGGCGTGTCGTTTGAAACGAAGAAGGTGCGCTGGTACAACGCGTTGGTCATGGGCTTGATGCAGGCCGTGGCCATCATGCCCGGCATATCCAGAAGCGGCGCCACCATCTCCGGCGGCATTGCCACGGGCCTGAGCCGAAAGCGCGCGGCGGACTTCGCGTTTTTGATGTCCATCCCGGCGATCCTCGGCTCCATCGTGCTGGACGCCAAGAACATCTTCTCCGAAAACGCGTTCGCTGTGGCCGGCGGCGGCGTTCCGCTGCTGGTGGGCATGATCACCAGCGCGGTTTTCGGCTTCATCGCCATCAAGGGCATGCTAAAGCTCGTCCGCCGCGTCCGCCTCCCCTGGTTCGGCCTGTACACCGGCGTGCTGGGCGTGCTGGTGCTGTTGGACCAGTATGTGTTCCATATGTTCTTTAAGTAGGATTTCGGAAAAGTAGGATCGTGGCATACCGAAGTCATCCGCCTCCAACCCCGTCATCCTGAGCGAAGCGAAGGACCTTCCATCCCCCACATTGTCATCCTGAGCGGAGCGAAGCGCAGTCGAAGGATCTACCCGCCGTGAGGCGACGTCCCACCCAACAGGGAGGCGTCCGCTCACGCGGGGGAGATCCTTCGACTGCGCTTCGCTTCGCTCAGGATGACACGGTGTGGAGTGTGTGTGGATAGACCATCGTCCTCAGCTCACCCCTCCATCCGCTTCTTCCCAATCCGCCAGAAGAACCCGAACACTTCCATGCAAAAGTCCAGCGGCGACACAAAGAACGCCATCGCGCCTGCGCCCGCGGCCCGCGCGTACATCCGGTTCCTCAAATACGCCACCACCATCACCGCGTAGTGCCGGAACCGGATGTACATCCGCTGTTTTCTCGTCAGCCGGTCAAAATAACCCTTTTTGAACGCGTACAGCGCCTGCTCCCCCACGATCTTGTTGTTGCCCTGGGAGATGCTGCCGTCCTGGTGCTTGGCCACGAACACATCGCACACAGCCAGATAGCGCACCTTCAGCCCCTGCTCGATCGCCTTCAGCATCAGCCGGAACTCCTGGCCCATCTTCATGTCGTCAAACCCGCCGATCCTGCGCAGCGGCTCGGCCTTAAACATGAAGGTGGACGTGCCTGTCATGTGGCGCATCAGGTGGTAGCCCAGCAGATACGCATTGTCGAACGACTCGATGTCGTGGAACTCGCGCACGTCCACCACTTCGCCCTTGGGATTGTGCATGATCATGCTCTCAAACGACAGGTCGCAGTCCGTGTCCAGCATGAATTGTAACTGGTGGGCGACCTTGTCCGGCAGGAACTCGTCGTCGTCGTCCAAAAAAGCGATGTAATCGCCTGTGGCGGCCTTGATGCCCTCGTTGCGGGCCAATGAGCCGCCCAGGTTCACCGCGTTGACCACATACACCACGCGCGGGTCGGCGGCCTTCAGCGCCTCCATGTGCGCCGCGATGTCCGGCCGCAGTTCGTAGCTGTCCGGGCTGTCGTCCACGACGACGATCTCGATGTTTTTGTAAGTCTGCGCCTGCACGGTCTTCAGCGCGCGTTCCAGATAGTGCCAGGGGCGCTTGTAGGTGGGGATGACGATGCTCACCAATTCGTTCATTTGCTCTGGGCCTCCGTATTGTTTCCTGTGCCGCCCTCTCGCACGCCCTCGCGCCTGAGCACGCTCCAGATGGTGGCGACGAAGCAGCGGGCGTCGAACAGGAAGCTCATTTTCTGCACGTATTCGCCGTCGAACCGGGCCTTTACGGCGATGGGCAGCTCGTCCCGGCCGTTGATCTGGGCCCAGCCCGTCAGGCCTGGGCGGATGTCGTTCGCGCCGTACTTGTCCCGCTCCGCGACCAGGTCGTCCTGATTCCACAGCGCGGGTCTTGGCCCGATGATGGACATTTTGCCGGATACGATCTGGATCAGCTGCGGCAGCTCGTCCAGCGAGGTCAGCCGCAGGAACCTGCCCATACGGGTGATGTACTGGCCGGGATTTTGCAGCAGGTGGGTCGGCGTGTCCTTGGGCGTAGAGACCTTCATGGTGCGGAATTTTAGGATGTCGAACAGCTGCTTGTGGAGCCCCACGCGTCGCTGGCGAAACACCACCGGACCGGGATCGTCGATGACGATGGCCAGCGTCAGCAGCAGATACAGCGGCGACAGCACAATCAAGCCCAGCGCGGACAGCAGGATGTCCAAAAACCGCTTTATGAAGGA
>JAVBUD010000084.1:0-12590 GCA_031555755.1 Eubacteriales bacterium
GTTATCGCCGCCGAACTGGACGAGGGCACCCGCCTTTCCACCCGCGCGCTGAAACAGCTGGCATCCACCGACAACCTCACCGCCGAGCGCAAATACAAAGCGCCGGAGGACTTCATTCCCACCCATTCCCTGATTCTGTTCACCAACCACCTATGGTGCTCCGACAGCGCCATGATGCGCCTCTGCAAATCCCGCTGCAGCCGGACGCACTCCTCAAAGCTGTCCAGCGCGCGCATCTCCAGGCAGCTCACCTGCCCCACGCCGTGAGGGTGCTCGGCCTCCAGCGATTCGGTGTTATCAAACGGGTTGGGGAAATAACCCACCAACTGCGCCATCTTCTCATTGATGTCCATGCGGCGCAGCAAATCCCCGGCGCGCTCGGCCGGGGACAGATTCGGATTCTGGTATGCGTCCATCTTCAATCAAACTCCTCCACGCGCCACTCGTCGCGCCAGTCCAGATACCCCATCTCGCCGTCAAACCGGAACGGAAGCCACACATAGTCCGCGATCCTCGTGTTGCCCTCCGGGTAGTCCGGCTTCCAGCCCTCCGGGCGGGGCAGTTCGGGGTTGAATTGCCTCTCGAAGTCAATCGCGTAATCCGCATATTTGCGGTGCATCTCATTGGGCAGCCAGCGATCGGCAATCGCAATATACAAATCCGTCTTCCCTGGAACCTTAAATACCGAGCTGATCTGGCTATGGAACGAGGTGTGCGTGTCGTCGCCCGGGTGCGGGTCGCCCAGCACGCGGTATGGGCCGTGCCAGCTCTCTGCTACCGCCAGCTCGGAGGGGTTGGGCAAATACCAAGTTGTGCCGGACGTGACCAGATAGTGCAGCCCATTCCGCAGAAAATGCGCCGTGGCCTCGCGCACGAATGGCGGCTGCTTGCGTGGGAAGTGGGTGGAATAGTAGCCGGTCACGTCGGTGTAGTCGTCGGTCAGGTCGGCGCAGATGGTTTCCGAATGCACGCGCTCAAAGTAGTAGTACGCCTTGCCATCCTGCGCCACGGCCAGGTCGAAGTCGCCCGCGCTCATCCCCAGCGGCCGCAGCCCCACGCGCACCTTCTTATAGGGCCCGGTGAGCGCGTCCGCCGTCAGCACCGTCTCGGACTGGCTGCCATCGCGCTGCATGATCTTGAGCCAGCACACGAACTTTTTCGTTGTTTCATTATATATGATGTGCGGCCTGTCCAGCATGGCGGAAGGGTGCAGTGGCGAATCTGGGTCGTCCGGCTCGGGCTCGATGATCAGCCCCAGATCGTCCCAGTTGTATAGGTCGCTGGACTTGTAGCACCGAACGCCCCAGTGCCAGATGCCCGCCTTCTCGTCGGTTCTGTCCTTGTTCTCGCCATACCAAAAATACGCGCCGTCCAAAAACATCAGGCTGCCGCCGTGGGCGTGGATGCGCTCGCCCTTGGTGTCCAGCCACACCTGGCCGGGGCGGATGCAGTCGTACATCTCAGCCGCCCTCCCGCGCGCGGATCAGGCGCAGCGCCATGTATTGACGCCCCGGCAGCGCAATCTTCATCCTGCCGCTGTAGATACCCATTTCCTCAATGGTCATGTTCCAGGTGTCGATCCGCTGCACCCGAAACGGCGTGCCCTCGTCGATCTTCAGCACGTACTCGCTGGGCTGCGCACCGCCAAAGTAGTAGATGTAATAGGACTTCACCGGCGTCAGCTCCAGCTCCGGAGCGGCGATAAGGATGCCGTATTGATCCTGCTCCAGCTTCAGCCCGTGGCCGTGGGTCTCGCCAAGGATGTCCAGCAGGAACCGCGCGCGCTTCCAGCTCTCGCCATGCAGCTTGCCGCCGTGCGACCACCACAGGATGTCGTTATGGTGCAGGTAGGTCTCGCCGTGGCCGGGATAGCCGCCGCGCACGGCCACCTCCCAGAACCGGCGCACCATCTCCTGGCCGGTGATGTTGCCCCATGTCCAGGGGATATCGCCCTCGTAGCCCATCTCGTCCAGCACCACCGGCTTGCCATATTGCTCGCGGTAGCAGCTGGTCTCCTGCGCGCCGCGCTGCAGGCTGCAATGGGTGATCCAGGGGCGCGAGTAGTCGTAGGCGTGTATGCAGTGGTGAATCGAGCGCAGGTGTCGGTACGGGTCTTTGCGCACCAGGATGTCGGCGTAGCCCTCCCAATCGGACAGCGCCTTGGCCTTCAGGATATCATACTCGTTGGCCAGGCTCCACCACACGTTTCGGTACGCGGCGAACCGGGCCACCGCGTAGTTCCAATACAGCGCGTCCTGCTGCTTGCTCATGCAGGAAAAGCCCCAGCGGTCGTAGGGGTGCATCATGATCAGGTCGGCCTCGATCCCAAGCGTTTGCAGCTGGAGGATGCAGCGCTCGATGTGGCGGAAGTGCTCCGGGTTGAACCGCGTCTTGTCGAACCGGTTGCCATCCGCATCGCCCGTATATTCAGGAAAGTTGTCCGCCGTCAGCGCGCTGGAATCCATGGGCGTGCCCTGGTAGGGATAGCTGCGCGGCTCGCCAAGGTTGTAGTCAAAATGCTTTGGAAACACGCAGAACCGGATCTTGTTGAACCCGGCCAGCTTGAGCGATTCAAGCGTCTGCTCGATCAGCGCGTCGCCTTGGTGGTTCCACACATAGCAGGTCGTGCCCACAGAATGGTAGGGCGTGGCGTCCTCATAGGCGAAGTGGTGCTTCCACGCCACGCGCACCGGGCCGTGGTTGCCCTTCGAGGGCGGCGTCACAAGGAACGCGCCTGTCAGCGGCTCCGCGAGGAAGTCCGCCGCGATCTCATAGGTATAGTCCGCCTCAAACGACGGCATGAACCGCACCTTGTAGCAGCCGTCGCCATCGTAAAACCCGTCCACCGCCACCGTCTGCTGGGCGCAGCGGAACACGCCGCGCACCGCATGATCCACAAACGGGTTGCCGTCCGCCGGGCCCTGTATGGCTTGCTCAAACACACCCCACCGCTCGACTGTATTCATCATCGTACCTCCTTCATGGTCGAAGCTGTGCCAGCATCAGCCTGAGCATCCGCTTGGCGCTTCGCCTGAGATCCTGCACGGATAGCGCGCCGCGCTCCACCGCGTCCAGCAGCCCGTCGATGTCGCCCCTCGTGCCCGGCATGATCAGGTCGTTGCCCGCCTGTATGCAACCGGGCACGGACGAGCAACCGTACTTGCGCGCGTCCGAGGGATCCGAGACCGTCGCGCCCCAGTCGCACATGACCAGCCCGTCGAATCCCCATTCCTCGCGCAGGACGGTGGTCAGCAGGTCGTATTGGTTGGCCATGTGCACGCCGTTCACCAGATTCAGCGAGGTCATCAGACAGCGCGGGTGCATCGCTTTGACGGCCATCTCGTATCCCTTCAGGTATATCTCGCGCAGCGCCTGTTCCGAAATGTGGGCGTTGGTGCCGCCCCGGTTGTCCTCCTGGTTGTTGCAGGCGAAGTGCTTGATGCAGGGCGACGCGTGCTTGCAGCGCGCAAAGCCCGCGAGCGCCGCGGTCGCGCACGAGCCCGTCACCAGCGGATCCTCGGAATAGTATTCAAAGTTCCTGCCGCACAGCGGGTTTCGGTGGATGTTCATCGACGGCGACATCCAGATGTCCACGCCCAGCGCGTCCGCCTCCTCGCCGATGATACGGCCGCAGCGCTCCAGCAGCTCCCGGTTCCATGTCTGCGCCGTCAGCGTTGCCATCGGAAACGCCGTGGGATACTGCCAATAGTGCGCGCCGCCGCCCTCGGCTTCCAAGATGTCGAGCGCGAACTTGTCCACATTGCCGATGGAGAACAGCGGGCTGGTGGCAAGGTTGCCATCGGCGTCGGTCTGGAACCGGGGCGCGAGCCTGAGTCCGGAGTTGCCGTCCGCCACGTTCAGCTTGGGGATGCCCCGGCTCTCAAGCAGCGAGACGGTGGTCTCGGTGCAGCCCGGCGACATGTTCTCGGTCACGTCCCCAAGCACCGCGCGCGAGATGGTGGTTCCGGCGGCGAACACCGAGGCGCGCGTGGCCTCCCCCGCGTCGTCCGGCACATTGCCCACCAGCAGCCGCGCCATCTCGGGCACCGTCAGGTTGCCTGCCAGCTCGTCCAGCGTGTGCGCGCCCGCGGCGACCTGGTCGAGCTGGATGGGGCGCTCCGACGCGAACTCGGCAGGGGTCTCGTTGTCGGCTGTGCCGTAGCTGTGTCGCAGCGTCAGCATGTCCGATGGTTCAAAGCGGACGACCGGCAACCCCTCATGCGCCGGGGCGTCCGGCGGTTCTGGCGTCAGCTCATCGATCGGCGCGTCCGGCGGGCACACCGCGCGGCAGACCTCGGTCACGATGCCCTCCGCCAGCGTGGCGATGCCCACCGGCTGGCAATCCTCCGCGCTGCCGCCGACAAGGAACACGTAGTCGCCCTGCTCCAGCACCCATGACGCGCGCTGCGCGTCATAGGAAGCCAGCTCGCGCATCGCCACGCTAATCGTCAGCGTCTGCGCCTCGGACGGCGCGAGCAGCTGCGTCTTTTCATAGCCAACCAGCACCTTCACGGCCTTCCTCAACGCGCCGCGCGGCTGGCGGACGTACAGCTGCACCACCTGCTTTCCGGCATGCGTGTGCCCCGTGTTCGTCACCCGCACAGACAAGCGCACCCGCTCCCCGTCGCGCGCAAACCCGGCGGGCAGCAACGAGAACTGGGTGTAGCTCAGCCCGTAGCCGAAGCAATACGCGGGCTTCACGCGAAACGCGTCGAACCAGCGGTAGCCCACGTAGATGCCCTCGCGGTACAGCTCGTCGTCCAGCTCGCCATCGACGCCCGCGTAGCTGGCCGCCGACGGATAGTCCAGGTAATTCTGTGCCCATGTCGATGCCAGCTTGCCCGAGGGTGAAACCTTGCCCGACAGGATCTCGGCGATCCCGCTGCCCGTTTGCGCCGCGCCCAGACCAGCAAACACCAGCGCACGCAGGTTGCCCAGCGCGCGAATCCGCTTGGTGTCGATCACGCCGCAGGTGTTCAGGATCACGATCAGATTGGTATACGTCCGCTCCAGAAATTCCAGGTTGGCGATCTCGTCGGCGGACAGCTCGTAGTCGCCGGCCACCGGCTTTCGATCCGCGCCCTCACCCGAGCAGCGCGAGATCACGAACACCGCCGTGTCGGTATCAGACCCATCGGCATCGCGCTGCGAAATCCTCAGCTGCGCCGAGGGCACGAACGGCTCGGAGTACATGATCAGCACGCCGTCCAGAATCCGCTCGCCGCAGCGCTCTCGGATGCCCCCGTAGTACGCGCGCTCCTGCTCAAGCATCTGGAGGCCGTAGCGATCCAGATAGTCCTTGGTGGTGACGGCAAAACCCTCGCGCTCAAGCCCCTGCTCCACGCTGATGCCCTCGCGGATGTGGATGCTGGCCGAGCCCAGCCCGCCGTACACGCTGTTGCGCGCGCCATAGCCAAACAGCGCCAGCTTTTTCCCCGGTTGTATCGGCAGGAAGTCCCGGTTTTCAAGCAGCACAATGCCCTCGCGCAGGATGTCCAGCGCCACTTGATTCCCGGCGCGCTCCCGCTCGGTGATGTCCGCGCTTGTGCCTGCAAAATATCGCTTCATGATCTTTATCCTCTCATTGCGTTGTGAAGTGCAGCCGCACCGGACCCATCAGCCCGCCCGGCTCCAGCGAATTGTAGACCGTGGCGCTCATGCTGCGCCCAAACGCCGCCGAGTCCTGGCGGTTCAGGTCGCGCGCGCGCCCGGTCAGCAGCTCGATGCGCAGCTTGTTCGCACCCGGCTTCACGCGTCCGCGCACATCGTAGGTGTACGGCGCGTTCTGCCTCGAACCGGCGGATGCGCCGTTCACGAACAGCTCCGCGATCTCGTACACATCGCCCAGGCTGATCTCGGCGGGCAGCTCCGAAAGCTCAATCTCGGCCTCGTAGATCATGCTGCCGGTGTAGCGCGGAAAGCCATCCTTTGCGTTGATGTTCGCAAGCTCGCGCATGACCAGCGCCGTGCCGTCCGCCAGCGTCACCCGCCAAGTCACATCCAGCCCCTCGCGCCGGATCACCGCCGGGCGTTCGGGCACGTCTGCATCGCACGCGCCCACCAGCAGCAGCCGCGATTCCAGTGCGTCCATCGTAAGCGAAGCGCTGACACATCCTGCCCGCGCGACGCACGGCAGCCGATGCACCAAGCCCTCCATGGCGTCGATGTCGTACAGCGCGCCCGCGCCGCGCAGCGTCAGCTCGAACGCGCAGGCGTCGCCCTGGTTGACGACCAGGTAATACTCGCCCTCGTCCCCCGAAAACCGCGCATACCTGACGCCGGGCAGCCGCTCGGACAGCGCGAAGTCGCGATCCAAAACCGCCTCCAGCGCGTCCGCCAGCGCATCCATCGCCACCACCCGCCCGGCGTCGCAGGCGAACCGCTCCCCGGTCTCGGCCACGAACTTCGGCCTGTGTCCGCAAAACAGCACCGGCGGCTTTGACCCCGGGCGGCGCAAATAATCGGCCAGCGCGCGGGGCACCGCCTCGGCTCTGGGCACGATCAGCGCATCGTAGCGGTTGCCGTTGACGCTCAGCCCGTCCGACAGCTCGCTGCGGTAGAACTCCACATCCTCAAACACGTCCGCCGGGATCACGTCGTAGCTGATCTGGCGCTGCGCCAGCACCTTGCCCACCGCCTGGAACCGGTCGAACGCGCCGCCGTACCACTCCGCCTCGGCGTGGTACAGCACCGCCGCGCGGATCACCGGCTTTGTGCGGTGCATCAGGTGGCACAGCCGGTTCACATATTTATTCTCCTTGCGGCAATGCGCCGCGTCCGCGCCCGGAATGAAGGGCGGCGCGGGGATCATCTCGTTGATGCCGTTCACCAGCAGGTGGTCGTACACGAACTTGCGAATCCTTGTGCCCGCGATGTCGCCATACACCGCAAACACCTCGCAGAAGCTGCGCCCCCGCTTGTTGGGCGCGATGTGCGCGGCCGACGAGGCCAGCTTGGCGATGCCATAGTGGTAGAACTCGCCGTCGCCGTCCGGGTTGCCGTACCAGCTGTGCGGAAAATCCTTGCCAGGCATCAGCTGGCCGCCGATCAGGTCGATCCCGGCGGCGTCCTGATGCGCCTGCATCCGAAAGAAGTGCGCCGGCCCGGTGGCCAGGCTTGCGTGGGTGTTCTCGTCCTCCAGGCAGTGGCCGATGTACTGCAGCCCGCGCACGCGGCACCAGGCGTGCATCTGGCCGTTGTAGGTTTGCCGCACAACGCGCGACACGACATCCATGAACCGCGCGCGCACCGAATGATACAAGCTCGCGTCCTGCTGCCACAGCAGCGGGAGCACCCGCCGAAACTGGGCGCCCATCGCTTCGCACCAGGCGTCCCGAACCAGCGCGCTCCACGGCAGCGCCATGCTCTCGCCCTCCATGTTGCGGGTTGCGCCCGGCAGCACCGGCGTGCAGTAGCGCCAAAGGTTTCCGATCTCGGGCTCGTCATAGAAAAAGCCCAGCCACGCCTTGCCGATGGCATGCTTCAGGTGGGCGCAGTGCGGCTCGTAGATGGCCTTTATGTTCAGCGCCACCGATTCGGGGTCCAGCAGGTTGATGTAGTGCATCCGGCCGCCGTCGTTGCGCGTCTCGAAGATCACGAAGATGCGCCAAATCCCCTCGGGCACCGGCCACAGCAACAGGCCGTCTTGAGCGCTGTCCGTCAGGTCGATGGCCGTATCAAAGTCCAGTTCGCCAGATGCCCGGCTCACGGCCACCACCGCATACAGCGCGTCCCCCGCGAACGGCCGCGCCTTGCCGAACCCCTTCTCCTGGTCGGTGCAGCGAATGGAGCCCACAAGCTCCGACACCAGGAACGCGCCCTCCGCGTTGGGACCCACAACGTCCAAGTGGCGCTCGCCCAGGTACAGCTTGTTCTTGTCCGTGTGCTCCGGCCGCATCAGCAGCCCGTCGGCAAGCCCGGTGGGAAACGGCGCGGCATCCTGCATCATGAACGTCATGCCCTCGCGCTCGCACAGCTCGGCCACCCAGAGAATCCGCGTCCAGTACGCCTCGGAATTGAACGGCGTAAAGCCGCCGGTCTCGTCTTGGCCGCTCCACAAAAGGTTCATGGAGCGCACGCCAGCCGCCTTGAGCCGAAGCATCCGCCGCTCCACATCCTCGCGGCTGTCCGCGATGCACAGCGGGGTGAACGGGTGCAGGTAGTTGGGCAGGTCGCCCCAAAGCAGGGTCTTAGGCAAACCAGTCTGATTTTGCATCGACAGCATACCCTCACCGCCATCAGCCCTTCACGCCGCCGATGACGATGCCCTTCACAAAGTATTTCTGCAGGAACGGATAGATGATCAGAATCGGCAGCACGGCCACCACCGCGATGCCCATGCGGATGCCCACCTGCGGAATCCGCATCTTGGACGCCTCCGTGCCCAGCAGGCTGGCGTTGCGCGACAGGAACTCGATGTTGTTGATCATGTTGTTCAGGATCATCTGGATCGTGAACAGCTTCTGGTCGGTCACATAGTACAGCCCGTTCGTCCAGTCGTTCCAGTATCCGAGACCCACCATCAGCACCAGCGTGACCATCATGGGCTTCGATAGCGCCAGCACAACAGAGCCCAGAATGCGGAACTCGTTCGCGCCGTCCAGCTTCGCGGCCTCGATCAGCGCGTCCGGGATATTGGCCTGGAAGAACGAGCGCATCATGATCACGTAAAACGCGTTCATCATCAATCCCGGCACAACCAGCGCCCAAATCGTGTTCTTGATGTGGAATGTCTGCGCGTACATCATGTACGTGGGCACCAACCCGCCGTTAAACAGCATCGTGAAGAACAGGAAAAAGGACAGAAAGCCTCTGAAGGGCAGGTCCTTTCGCGACAGCGGGTAGGCCAACAGAATCGTGAGCAACAGGTTTGCAACCGTGCCGATCACGGTCACCAGCAGCGTCATGCCATAGCCGTTTAGAATCGTGCCAGAACTTCTGATGATGTAGCGGTAGGTCTCCAGGCTGAACACCTGCGGGAAAAATGTGTAGCCGTTTCGGGTGAGCGTGGCCTCCTCCGTCAGGGAGGACATCACCATCAGCAGAAACGGAAGCACGCACAGCAGCACCAGCACGACCATGAACGCGTGCATGATGATCTGTTGAACCTTGTCGTCCCGTACCATAGGATCCCCTCCCTTCCTTAAAACAGCGCGTTGTCTTTGTCGATCCTGGATACGATCAGGTTGGCTACAAGCACCAGCAGAAAGCCGCAGATCGACTGGAAGAAGCCCGCCGCCGCGGAGCGCCCCACATCGTTGAGCACGATCAGCCCCTTGTACACATACACGTCAATGGTCGTGGTCACGTCGTACAGCAGCCCCGAGTTCATCGGCACCTGGTAGAACAAACCAAAGTCGGAATAAAACACGCGGCCAATGGCGAGCAGTGTCAGCGTGATGATGGTCGGGCGCAACCCCGGCAGTGTGACATGCCACAGGCTCTTCCAGCGGCCTGCGCCGTCCAGCACCGCCGCTTCATACAAAGAGGTGTCGATGCCGATGACCGTGGCGTAGTAGATGATGCTGTTGTAGCCGAAAGTTTTCCACAGATAGACAATCGCCAGGATGTACGGCCAGTATTTCGGCGTCATGTACCAGTTCAATCGCTGCCCGCCCAGCAGCGTCTTATTGATGAAGCCCGCGTCTGTCGACAGCATGGCAAACACGATATAGCTCACGACCACCATGGAGATCAGGAACGGAATCAGAATGAAAACCTGATACAGCTTCTTTAAAATCTGTCCGCGCAGCTCGTTGAGGATGACCGCGACCGCGATCGCCAGCACAGTGCCCAGCACGATGAACACGGCGTTGTACGCCAGTGTGTTGCGGATCATCAGACCCGCATCCCTGGTAGCAAACAGGAACTCAAAGTTCTTGATTCCATTCCAGGGGCTGGCAAACACACCCTTCGCGTAATCAAACTTCTTGAAGGCCAGCGCCAGTCCGCCGATGGGCAAGTAGTTGTTGATGATCAGATAGGCAAAGCCTGGCAGCATCATCAAATACAGCTCGCGATGAGCCCATACATTCTTCCAGCTCACCTTGGGGCGCAGTGCGGCAGCATTGCCGCGCTTTGATACATTCACCATTCGTGATCTTCCCTCCGATCATGCTGGTAGGAAAAATGCGGATCATCGCGACATCGCGTCGATGATCCGCATTTCTTAGACATTCGGCGCTATGCGGCTTCCTTCTCCGCCAGGAAGGCATCCAACTGAACCTGCATCTCGGCAATCACCTCGTAGAAGCCGATGGATTCCAGCTCGGACTTGATGGTAGGAAGCACGTCGTCCAACGCGATGCTGCCAGTCATCAGGGGCTTGAGATACTTCTCCTCGACGTTCTTGTAGGCGCTGATGAAGTTGCCGTGTTCGGTGGTGTCGAAGAAGAAACCAAAGCTCTTGGGAATGCCCACCTGCGCGTCCCAATCTGCCACCATCTTGGCATAGTTGTCGGTCGTTGCGGTGGCCTTCACCGGGTTCAGCAGGTAGTTGGGATAAGCTGCGGTGGCGGCAAATCCGCCGTAGGGCTCGTTCTCCGCAGTCATGCCTTCAGGATAGTCCGCGCGCCCATCGGCGTTGATGACATAATGCTTGCCCTCGATGCCGTAGCTCAAAAGCGCGTGCAACTTGGCATCGGTGTACATGGCGCACAGCAGCTTGAACGCTTCGTCCGGATGCGCGCTGTTGGCGCTGATGCCATACTGTAGGTTACCGATGTCGCCTGTGTTGCAGAAACTCCTTGAGAGCTGAGCGCTGGTCACTGTGTTCGGATAGAAGTTTTCCAGCGGATCAGTATCCGCGTTGTGCAGCGTGGCAAAGGCCGCACCGGCGGTCACCATGTCGCTGCCCTCGCGGGTGTTTGAGATGGCGTCGGCCATGATCAGCCCATCGTTGTACCACTTGTTGGTGTAGGAGCAGAACTCGCGGAAGCTATCTGTCTCGAACACGCTCTGGATCTGCGTAGCGTCCAGTTCCGGGGTCAGATTAAGATAGGCAAACGGGGTCAAGCCGATGTTCAAGAGGAAGGGTCTGCACCAGGTCATGTCCGCAAAAGACTGTGGCACCAGCGCATAGATTTCTGGGTGTGCTTCGTGGGCTTTGTACAGCACTTCACCCAGCTTGTCCATGGTGTCGATGGACTTGGGATCAATACCCAGTTCCTCTACGATGGCCTTGTTCATGACAACGGTTTCAAACCCGCCATATTGATACTTGCGAACAAAACCATACATGCGGCCAAACAGGCTGGAGGCCGCCACCTCCGCATCCGTGAACGTGTTCTTCACTTCTGCGGGCGCGTTCGCGAACCGATCGGTGATGTCCAGCAACTGACCATTGCGCACGTAGACTGGCAACTGGCCGGCACCGGTGAAGTAGCAGGTGACATCCATTTCGTCGGTCGTCATAGCCAGGTTGATCGCCTTTTCAAAGTTGCCAATTTCGATATAGGTCAGCTTGGTCTGGATGCCATAGTTCTGGGCGAGATGCTCGTTGATGGCCGTCTCGACCTCCTTGATGGCCTCATCGGTGTAGCCCGCCAGTGTCGGGATGTGCAGGCTGACTGTCACCATGTCCTCCGCGAACGCCGGGAAACTCGCGAAGCTGAGCAACATCAGGGCGCACAACAGGAACGCAGCGATTCTCTTCTTCATTTTGTGATCCTCCATCCTCATGATCGATTTGCGGAAACTCTGCTTCCGCTTATGACGATAGTATACAAAAAACTAGGTCGCAAAATATATCCTTTTTGCGACCTTTATGATATCATATCCGACCTTATGGCGATACTGACGGTATTTTCCGATCATACTATTAAGATTTACTAAATATCGGTTCGCGCCTCATGAAGCTTTCGGTATTCCGTAGGCGTCATGTCCATCACCTTGCGGAACATCTGGGTGAAGTTGTTGTAGTTGCCGTAACCCACCTTGGACGCGATCACGGTGATGGAAAGCTCGGTGTTGACCAGAAGCTTCGCGGCATACTCCATCTTCGTCTTCAGCACATACTCTTTGTAGCCCATGCCCGTCTCCTTGCGGAACGCGCGCGAAAAGTAGTCCTCGCTCAAGAACACATATTTCGCGGCCTCCCGGCGGGAGATCATCTTGTACATGTTTTCGCCCAGATACCGAAGCACGTCCTTGATGCGGCGTTCGGTTCCGGTCTGCGCCCCATCCCGCTGTCCTGACAGCTCTTCAAACTTCGCAAGGCAGTGCTCCACCGTGGCGACCAGTTTTTCCTTTGTCTCAAAGGATTTCTTGACATCCTCATAGCTCATCTCTTCGCCAATGATCAACGAGGGATCGATTTTCCGCCCGTGGCAGGCACTGGCGCATCCCTCCAGAAACGCGCGATGGATCTGGTGCAGATAACTGATGTCCAGCCTTCCTTCAGCGTCCGCATAATTCAGCATGTTCACAATCTGGTTTCGCACCATCCCAGCATCGTCCCTGAGCATCCAGTGACTCCACTCAAGCCCATTCGCCAGCGCTTTGTCCATCACCTCGTCGATGCTCTGGCTCAGCTCCGCCAGATTCTGTTTCTCATTCCGCGCCTTGATGCAGCGCATCAGCGCCGCCTCGAT
>JAVBUD010000153.1:0-6313 GCA_031555755.1 Eubacteriales bacterium
TCCTGTGCGCAGCTATGGACATTCATAAACTTTACCTCCCTTTTTGTTTGTGTATGGTCATTCGCGGCGCCCTGGTTGCCGGCGTTGGGGGGAGGATGCTGGTAAAAATGCTCTTGCCACATTCCCGCCATATTGACTTAAGATGGTAGTGTGTGATATAATGCACCAGATAATGATCTGTGAGAAGGGGGACCTGCATCATGGGTGACAAGAGCATGCGCAAGTACATGGCCGAGTGCATCGGCACGATGATTTTGGTGGTCCTGGGCTGCGGCGTGGCGATGTTCATCGGCCGCGTGGCGGGCGACACGTCCACAGCGGCGCGCGTGGTGGGCATTTCGCTGGCGTTCGGGCTGTCGATCGTGGCTGCGGCGTACGCCATCGGCGGTATCTCCGGCTGCCACATCAACCCGGCGGTGTCGTTTGCGATGCTGCTGACGGGCAAACTGTCCGCAAAGGATTTTGTGGGCTACATCGTCGCCCAGTTCGCGGGCGCGATCATCGGGGCGCTGGTCCTGATGCTGATCGCCACGTCGGCAGGCATCCCCATTTCGGATATCGGCCTGGGCCAGAACGGGTTCGGCGCGGGTTATGGCGTGGGCATCAACGCCGGCGGTGCGCTGTTGGTAGAAGTGGTGTTGACGTTCGTGTTCATCTTCACGATACTGGGCGTGACCTCCGATCCGAACAAGGGCAGCGTCGCGGGCATCGTGATCGCCTTGGTGCTGGTGCTGGTGCATCTGCTGGGCATCAACCTGACGGGCACCTCCGTCAACCCCGCCCGCTCCTTCGGTCCGGCGCTGTTCGCGGGCCTCACGCCGCTGTCTCAGGTTTGGGTGTTCTTGGTGGGCCCGATGCTGGGCGCTGCGTTGGCCGCGTTCACGTTCACGGCGCTGAAGGCCCCGGCGGCCTCGCCGAACAAGCGGAGATAGCGTTACCCACAAACCACGCGCTTCACGATTCTGTGAGGCGCGTGAGGTTTGTATCAAGATATCGCCCCGCCACAATAGAAAAGGAGTGATTCCCATGGAGCACAAGACGCTTGGTTATCTGCCTGACGAGACGCCCTCCTTTGGCAAGCTGTTCCTGTTCGCGCTGCAACAGATCCTGGTCATGTTCCCGGCCACGGTGCTGGTGGCGATCCTGACCAAGTTCGACATCGGCGTGACCATCTTCGCGTCGGGGTTCGCGACGCTGTGCTTCCTGTTCGTGACGCGCGGTAAGATCCCGCTGTATTATGGCTCCAGCTTTGCGTACATCGCGGCCATCGCCGGGCTGATGTCCACCCAGATCGCGAGTGGGGCGTCGGAGCCGGACGCCATCCGCATGGCGCAGTTCGGTATCGTGATGTCTGGCCTGGTTTCCATCGCGGCGGGCCTGGCGGTGTCGCGGCTGGGCCTTGACACCATCGAAAAGATCCTGCCGCCCACCATCACCGGTCCCATCGCACTGATCATCGGCATGAGCCTTGCCAGGACCGCGCTGTACAACGCTTCCGGCGACGGCACCGGCGCGCTGATGGCGTCCATCGAGGCCTCCGCCAGCCCCGTGGCGGTGTGGTCGTGGATCATCGCGCTCCTGACGCTGCTGGCGACGATACTGTTCTCCGTGTACCTGAAGGGCGTCTCCGGCCAGCTGCCGCTGCTGTTCGGCGTGGTGTTCGGCTATGCGCTGGCGGCTATTGTCACGTTGTTCGGCGTGCCGCTGATCAATTTTCAGGCGATCGCGTCCGCCGAGCTGTTCCGGGTGCCGCAGTTCACGCTGCCGATTCCGAACTGGGCGGGCATCTTCGCCATCATGCCCATCGCCATCGCCACCATTCCGGAGTCCACAGCGCACCTGTTCCAGCTGGACATCTACATCAACGACCTGGCCAAGAAAAAGGGCGCCAAGAAGGCCTATCCCATCGCGGACAAGCTGGGCCTGAACCTGATCGGCGACGGCCTGGGCGACATCGTGTCCGGCATGATGGGCGGCCCGGCGGGCACCAACTACGGCGAGAACATCTCCACCATGGCCGTGACCAAGAACTTCTCCGTGAAGATGCTGGGCCTGGCCGCGATCATCACGATGTTGCTCTCATTCTCCGGCACGCTGTCCATGATCGTGAACTCCATCCCCGCCTGCGTCATCGGCGGCATCTCCATCTACCTGTTCGGCGTCATCGGCGCCCAGGGCATCGCGATCATGATCAACAAGGCCGTAGACATGTTCGACGCGCGGAACCTGGCCGTGATCTCCACGGTGCTGGTGATCGGCATCGGCGGCAGCTTCGTGGGCGACGGCACCATTCCGATCTTCGGCGTGGGCGTGCCCGCGATTGCCACGGCGAGCATCTTCGGGATCGCGCTGAATCTGGTGTTGAACATGGGCAGGAAAGCGGAGTAGGAAAGTCGGCATCCTCCCCCATTGGTCATCCTGAGCGCAGCGAAGGACCTTCCTCTAACTGAGCTAGAGGAAGGTCCTTCGCTGCGCTCAGGATGACCGCGTTGGGGGCGGATGACGGCGTTTAGGGGGATGACGAAAGGGTTTACTTCCGGGTGATCCGCTCCATCCCGCCCATGAACGGCCGGAGCACTTCTGGGATGGTCACGCTGCCGTCGGGCTGCTGATACTGCTCCACGATGGCGGGCATCAGCCGGCTGGTGGCCAGCCCGGAGCCGTTCAGCGTGTGCACAAACTCGATCTTCTTGGTCTCCTTGCGCCGGAACCGGATGTTGCCGCGCCGCGCCTGGTAGTCCATGGCGTTGGAGACGGAGCTGCACTCCTTGTACTCGTTCATGCTCGGCAGCCACAGCTCGATGTCGTACGTGGTCGCCATGGACGCGCTGCAGTCGCCCGCCGCCAGTTTAGAGAGCTGGTAGTGGATGCCCAGCCCTTCCACCAGCCTGCAGGCCTTGTCGATCAACTCTTGAAGCATCGCGCTGCTGTCCTCGGGCTTCACATAGCCGAACATCTCGATCTTGTTGAACTGATGGCCGCGGATCATGCCGCGCTCGCTGGCGCGATAGGTGCCCGCCTCGCGGCGGTAGCAGGGCGTGTACGCAAACAGCCGTGCTGGCAGCTCGTCTTCCTCCAGGATCTCGCCCCGGTACAGGTTGATCAGCGCGGTCTCGGCGGTGGGCAGCAGGAAGTGGAACCCCTCCTCCGTCAGCCGGAATACGTCCTCCTCAAACTTTGGGAACTGGCCCGCAGCCAGTCCGCATTCGTACGTCAGGATGTGGGGCGGCAGCATCATCTGATAGCCGTCCTTGAGGTGCTCCGACACAAAATAGTTCAGCAGTGCCCACTCCAGCTGTGCGCCGACGCCGGTGTACAGCCAGTAGCCGTTGCCGCCCATCTTTACGCCGCGCTCATAGTCGATCAGGCCCAGCTCCGTGCACAGCTCCACATGGTTTTTCGGTTCGTAGGGGAAGTCCAGCTTCTGCCCGAAGGACTTGACGACGGCGTTGTGCTCTTTACCGCCCGCGACCACGTCGTCGGCGGGCAGGTTCGGCAGCGCTTGGGCGAAAACTTTGATCTTTTCTTCCAGATCATTCTGCTGTTCGTCCATGGCCTTCACGCGGTCGGCCATCTCCTTCAGCTCGGCCAGCAGCGGCTCCGCGTCCTTGCCCTCCTTTTTCAGTTGCGGGATGAGCTTGGACTTCTGGTTGCGCTCTGCCTTCAGCGCCTCGTTCTGGATCAGCAGCTCGCGCCGCCGTGTGTCCCACTGGAGGAATTCGGTCAGGTCCAGGTCGTACTCGCGCTTCTTCAGGCCCGCGATCACCTTGTCGGGCTCGGTGCGGATCAGGTTGATGTCCAGCATGGTTTTCCTCTCCTTTTCGGTCTGCGGGGCAAATGACAAAGTCCCCGCAACAGCATTGTTGCAGGGACGGAAAAGTATTTCCGCGGTGCCACCCTGATTGGCTTCGTGGACGAAGCCCTCTCGGTCCGCGCTGTATCGGGCGCTGCCCGCCCGACTCATCGCCGGGCCGCTCGCGGGTGGAAACGGATCGCGCCCTCGCCGGCTCTCACCAACCGCCGGCTCTCTGGATCGGGCGTGGACCTGTGTCCCGGTCATCGCGTATAGGGACATTATAAGCTTTTTGGCGGCGTTTACAAGGGGGAAGCGTGTTAAGTTCGATGGGGAGGACGTCGCTCACGCGGCGGCGGGGGCGAGCCCCCGCCCTACATGGGCCGGTGTGTCCGACCTTCGCGCATTCCTTGGGCGCTGCTTCTGGACAATATCCATTTTTTTTGATATACTCATGGGACAATAAGCGCGTGAGGGTGATTCGATGCGGCTGGTCAGAGCAGAAGTATCGCGCGAGGTGCAGCGCGGCACGGGGCCTCAAGGAGAAGTCTATCAGGGCGACGCCCGGCAGATGCTGCCGGAGCTGCTGCACACATACAGGGGCCAGGTCCAACTGGTTTACCTGGACCCGCCCTTCGCCACCGGCAAACAGTTCGACATGAAGGTCCGCGTCGGCGAAAAAGACCACCAGTCCGGCAACGGCTCGCTGACCATGCCCGCCTACTGCGACGCCGTTGATGAGGCCGAATACATGGACATGATGCGCGAGATCCTCACCGGCGCGAAGGCGCTGCTGGCCGACACCGGCTCCATCTTCCTGCACATCGACCACCGCATGCACGCCCAGCTGCGGCTGCTGATGGACGAGGTTTTCGGCCGCGACAGCTTCCTCAACGAGATCATCTGGGCGTATCAGACCGGCGGCCGGGCGCGAAAGCACTTCTCCCGCAAGCACGACATCATCCTGTTTTACAGGAAGACCAAGAAATATTTCTTCGACCTGAACGCCGTCGCCATCCCCCGCGAGGGCAACCGCAGAAACCACATGAAGCGCCATGTGGACACCGATGGCCGGGTGTACCGCTCCATCAAGTCCGGCGGCAAGGTGTACACCTACTACGACGACGAGCCCGCCTTCCCAGGCGATGTGTGGGACGATGTGAGCCACCTGCAGCAGAAGGATCCCCAGCGCACCGGCTACGACACCCAGAAGCCGCTGCCGCTGCTGGAGCGGATCGTGCTGTGCGCGTCGCGGCCCGGGGACCTGGTGTGCGATCTGTTCGCCGGATCGGGCACGACGCTCGAGGCCGCGCGGCGCAATGGGCGCAGGTTTTTGGGCGTGGACCGGGGCGACATGGCCCTGCACGCCATCAGGCGGCGCATGCTGGGCGCGAACGTGACCTACATCCAGCCGCCCAGCGTCGGCGAGCCCGGCGTGGACGTGCGCCTGGAGGCGGGCGTGGGGTTCTATGAGCTGGACATGGACGCATATGACCTGGAGACCGGCCTCATCGCGCGCAGCCTGGCGGGATTGGACGCCCTGGACGGCTGGTCGGCGGGCTACCTCAGGGACGGCGCGTACGTCTGCATGGCAACAGCGCAGCGGGGTAAGGCCGAGCCGAAACTGGAGACCCACCTGCAGCTGCCTGTGCTGAGCGGCGACACGATGATTCGCACCCAAGACGTGCTGGGGCGCGGGTTCTTCTATATTATGGTTACCGCTCCCTCTCCAGAGTGAGCGGCCCGGACAAGCCTTCAACTTGCCTAACCCCAATAACATGATGGAAAAGGACGGGGAGCGCCTGTCATGACCAACAAGCAAGGATACATCACCTATCAGCTGCGCGAAATGATGAAGCAGCAGGCCATACCGTCCGTGTTCACCGATCCCCAGAACCCGGACGACTTCATCGCGGGCCACGTCCGCGCGGTCGGCACCCGCACCTGCGTCATGGAATCCATCGGCCCGTTTGGGCGCTACGATGGCTGGTTCGCGATCCGCCTTTTCTGCGTGATCGAGGTCGCGCTGGACAACCAATACGCCGAGCGCCTGGAAAAGGTGCTCAGAATCAACGGCGAACAGGCGCGCGGCCTCCCCGACGACGACCCCGCCTGGGTCGAGGGCGACGGCATCGCGCTGCTGCTCGCGCACGCCATGCAGAGGGGCCGCGCCATCACCGCCTGGACCGCCGACGAGGCGTTCACCGGCTTTGTGGAGCAGTTGGACGACCTGTTCGTCACGCTGACGCTGCTGGACTTCATGGGCCAGGGCTGCGGCCAACAGAAAATCAAGCTCATGGACATCGAGCTGGCGTCGCTGGGCTCGGAAGAGGAACTGATGTACGAGAAGCTGAACGCGGAGGGGTAGTCAATGTATCGAGCCCTCCCTCGCCGTCATCTTCTTCCCGTCGTCATCCTCCTCCCGTCGTCATCCTCCTCCCGTCGTCCTACAGAGCGAACCGAAGGACCATCTTCCAAAATTGAGGGAGGGGCATCGCGACGCGCAGGGGGGCCGTTAAG
>JAVBUD010000010.1:0-9284 GCA_031555755.1 Eubacteriales bacterium
CGTCGCAGCCTCCACGATCTCATCCAGCGATGAAAGCGGACGCCCCACCAGCAGCTCCAGCTCGCGCAGGTTCGGCTTGATCAGGTCCGGCTTTTCCCGGACCGCCAGCGCCAGCGGCACACCCTCTGCGTCGATGGCGCACCGGCACCTGCCCTTTGTGCGTCGGGCCAGTTCAGCATAGTATGCGCCGTTTGCGCCCGGCGGCATCGATCCGGTCAGCACCAGCCAGTCGCCCTGCCCCACCGTGGCCTCGACGAGACGCGTCAATTCGGCCAGTTGGCCCTCGGAAATCGCGCTGCCGCGCTCATTGATCTCGGTGATGACACCCTTTTCCTCGTCCAGCAGCTTGATGTTGACCCGCAACCGGCCGGGCGTCCTCACGAATGCGCTGCGGACGCCTGCGGCGTCCAGGCGCTGAGCCGTCAGCGACCCGCCCTCTTCGGGCAGCAGCCCCACGCACATGGCCTCGCCGCCCAGCGCCCTCACGACCAGCGCCAAATTGGTCGCCTTGCCACCCGCGTCGTCCCGGGACTGCTGCACGCGGTTGGTGCCGCCATATTCGAACCGCTGCACCGACACCGTGCGGTCGATGCTGGGGTTCATGCTGAGCGCGATGATCATGGGCGACACCTCCGGCGTGATCTTTGCATGTGGGGGATGGGGTGGCCCCCTCCGGCCCTCACGGGCCACCTCCCCCTCACGGGAGAGGCAAGGTTTGGCGACGCTCCCTTCCCCCTGCCTCTCCCGTGAGGGGAAGGTGGCCCGTAAGGGCCGGAGGGGGTCCACCTACAACTGCGCCACCACCGGCTTTGCCGGTCGCTTCCTTTTATCCTTGCTGCGCATCGCCACGTTCAGCGCCAACCCCATGCCCATCATGTTCGTCAGGAAGTTCGAGCCCCCGTAGCTGACGAACGGCAGGGGAATGCCCGTGACCGGCAGCAGGCCGATAACCATGCCGATGTTTTCCACGATGTGGAACAGCATCATCGCCATGACGCCGATCACCACATACGCGCCGAACGCGTCCGCCGCCTGGTTTGACATGATCACCAACCGGACCAGCATCACCAGATACGCGGCCACCAGCGCGCCTGCGCCGATAAACCCAAAAGTCTCACAGACGATGGCGAAGATAAAGTCGGTGTAGTCGTCGGGGATGTAGTTCAGCGCCGCGATGGAGCCCGGGCTGAACATGCCCTTGCCCCACAGCCCGCCGGAGCCCACCGCCAGCTTGGCGTTGTACACCTGCATGCCGTCGCCCTGCAGGTCCGCGGTGGGGTCCAGGAAAACCAGGATGCGGTTCATGCGAAAGTCGGAATCCGAGGTCGTCATGTAGAACCACACCGGGACCAGCATCAGCACCACCAGGCACGCCATGCCGATCAGCAGTTTCGGGCTGGTGCCCGAAGCGAACAGCATCACCGCGAAGATGACCACGTACACCAGCGCCGTGCCAAAGTCCGGCTGCGCGGCGATCAGGATCAGCGGCAGCCCAATATAGGCCAGCATCGGCAGCAGCTCCGCCACCCGCGTGACGGGCTTGGACCGGCTGGCGAACAGCTTCGCCATGGACACGATGATCGCCAATTTACCGAACTCAGCGGGCTGCATGGTGCGCAGGCCGTCGCTGCCCCAGCGGAACCAGCCCGCCATGTTGCCGCGCCCGCGCTCCATGAACAGCACGATCGTCAGCAGCACGATGTTGCCCCAGTACAGCGCGTTGGACCATCTGCCGAAGATGTCATAGTCGATGAAGACCATGATCCCCACGCCCACCAGCCCCGCCAGCAGCCAGAAGATCTGGAGTCTGGCGTAGTAGGTCGGCTGGGTCTGGATCAACTCCAAAAAGCTCTTCGCCTCGTGCTCCACCGGGGTCGCCGTCGCTGCGAAGATGCTGATGATCCCGAACACGGCCGTGCCGACGATCAGCAGCAGCAGCGCCCAATCGAAGCTCCGCAGCAGGTGCGGATCGAACTTGTAGCTCTGTATGCGCTTGAATGTCGCATGAAACCGGCCCTTTCCGGTGCGCGAACGATTTTTGGTCAGATCCATGGTTGCCTCCTTTGGTTGATGCGGGGAGTGTGCGGCGCTCACGCGCTGGCGGCGGGGGCAAGCCCCCGCCCTACGGGTACGGGAAAACGGCGTGTAAGGCGTGGGCTTGCCCCGGCCGCCGCGTGAGCGTCGCCCCTACCTCCCCCGAATCGCCCGTCCGAGCCTGCGCCAATATCCCGTCCTGCGATGGGCCTCGACCTCAACAGCCTCCCCCATCAGCCTCCTTGCCACGTCCCGCATCTGCCGGTTTTCTTCGCCGTGCTGCACGCCTGGGTCCTCCGCGACCCAGCCCAGCAGCTCCAGATGCAGCCGCTGGCAAATCTCCTCCACGCCGAGCCCGTCCGGCATCTTGCCGTCCATGGGCGCGCGGTTCACCACCAGCCCAGGCGACTTGATATCGCAGCGCTCCAACAGCCCGATCACGCGCTCGGCGTCCCGCACGGACACTGGGTCCGCCAGCACCACCAGCACCGCCCTGTCCGCGCCGGCGCAGGCATTGCGAAACCCGCGCCCGACGCCCGCCGGGCAGTCGATGAGCACATACTCAAACTTTTCTTTCAGCTTCGCCACGATCTGCTCCGCCTGCTGCGCCGTCACCGCGTCGCTGCCGCGCGTG
The DNA here is from genome assembly GCA_031555755.1 of Eubacteriales bacterium. Classification (GTDB taxonomy): domain Bacteria; phylum Bacillota; class Clostridia; order Christensenellales; family Aristaeellaceae; genus JAJDGF01. Next base: position 2,669 of record JAVBUD010000010.1, read on the forward strand.
GCGGCCGCGTTCAGCACATACAGCTCCCCCGCGCCCTCGGCCCGGATCAGCGCGGGTTTTATTTTGCTGACACCCTCGGCCACGTCGGCCACATCATAGACCACCCGGTCCTGCACGCCCATCATGATGTCCAGGCTGCGCATGCCCATGTCCATGTCCAACAGCGCCACCGACTTCCCGGCCCGCGCCATGGCCCGGCCCAGCGCACAGGTGAGGGTGGACTTGCCCGATCCGCCCTTGCCGGATGTGATCACGATCGCCTCGCCCATCCCGCGCGCCTCCTCGTCCAGTTAATATGTCACCTGCCCGACCGCCGGGATCGTGTCGCTGTCCTTCAGCTTTTTCTGCTGCATGTACGCCTCGATGATGTCGATGGCGCAGTTGGCGCTCCGGGCGCCCGCGTAGCCGTTCTGGACGTACACCACGACCACGATCTGCGGGTCGTCCACTGGCGCGTATGTGACCAGCCAGCTGTTGTTCTCGATGTCGATCTTGGAGCGCTGGGCGGTGCCGGTCTTGGCCGCGATTTTGTAGCCCTTGACCTTCGCGAAGTAGGACGCGGCGGTACCGCCGTCCTCCATGCTCGTCACCTCTTCCATGCCCTTGCGGATCGCGGACAGGTACTCGTCCGCGTTGATCTTGTTGACGACCACCGGCTCCTTGTCCAGCACGATCTGGCCCGTGGGCGAGACCACCTTGTCGATGAGCTGCAGGTCAAACACCGTGCCGTTGTTGGCAAACGCCGCCACATACCGCGCCACGGCCACCGGGGTCACCTGGGTGATCGACTGGCCGATGGCGGCCATGATCGTCTCGTTGCCCGTCCAGCGCAGGTCGTTGAGCAGATAGTAAAACTCGTTGACAAGCGTGTGCTGCGCGATGTACTTGGACGGCAGGTTCATCTCGTCCATCAGGATCTTACGGATCTTCGGCGGCCAGGCCTTGTCCTTGTCCACCGCGATGTCCTCGGTGACGATGTCCAGCAGCATCTTGGTCACGATGTCCAGCCGCTCCTCGTCGTACTCGATGCCGCGGTCTGCGCCGATCTTTCGGAACGCGCGCTTGATCATGCTGGCCGCGAAGATGGGTTTTGATGTGTACTGGTCGTTCATCGGGCGGTCGGAGTCGTACAGCTTCAATTGGTTGCCCACGAAGCTAGTGGACTCGTTGGGCAGCTCGATGTTCGTCTTGCTCGTCAGGCCCAGTTGCGCCGCCCACTTTTGGATGCCGCTGGCGCCCAGCCCGTTACCTACCGTGAAAAAGAAGAAGTTGCAGGAGTTCTTCAGGCCCTCGATGACCGTCTGGTCCGCGTGCAGATACCGGTTGTCCTTGTGGATCCAGCAGCTCGGCGGGTGGACGGTATCCGTGCCCACATAGGGGCTGGTGTCGGTGATGCGCGTGTTCAGGTTGAAGTTGCCGAGGCTCTTTCCCTCGTAGACCAGCTCCGGCGACTCCATCAGCCCGCCCAGCGCCGTGACCATCTTGAAGATGGAGCCCGGCGTGTCGCGGGTGGACACGGCGCGGTTGTACATGGGATTGCGCTCGTCCCGGACGACCTCGTTCCAGGCGTCGGGGTCCACCACGCCGCTGCCGAACATGGACAGGTCATACGAAGGATAGCTGCCGATGGCCCACACGGCGCCGCTGTTGGCGTCGATGGCGACAAACGCGCCGGTCTGCGCAGTCTTGACCGGCTGGTCCAGCGTGGCGTAGCGCAGCAGCTCGGTGCGGTTCTTCGCCTTCCAGCCGCCGTCCTTCATGGTGGCATCCTGGACCTTGCGGATGCCCGCGATGACCTTTTCGATGGCTTTTTCGCCCGCCGCCCGCAGCGACATGTTCAGTGTCAGCACCACGTCGTTGCCGTTCACCGGCGACTGATAGTCCAGCTGGCGGATGATCTTGCCGCGGTTGTTCAGCTCCACGGTGCGCTTGCCCTGGCGCTGGGCGTTGTACTGGGTCAGTTCGGTCTCCATGTAGTATTCGATGCCCGTCATGCCCACAACGGCGTCGTTGGGATAGCCCTTTTCCTTATAGGCCGCCAGCGTCTCGTCGCCGGAGATCTTAGAGATGTAGCCGATGGCGTGGGCCGCGGAGGCCTTCTTCGGGTACACGCGGGTGCTGCTCTCGGCGATGGACACGCCGGGCAGGTCCAGGGACTTGACCTCGATCTCGGCCACGGTGGCGAAGTTGACGTCGTAGGCGATGGTGACCGGCTCCGGCTTGAACGCGTTCATGCGCGACTCCTGCCAGATCGCCAGCACCTTCAGCTTGTCCGCCTCGGGCAGGTCCGCCGGGATGGCGTAGTTGGCGCACAGCGTCTTGAACAGGTCCTTTTCCGCGACCTGCGACACGGCGAAGTTGTCCCGCCACTGCTGCTGGCGCTTCTTGTCGGCGGCCTCGTTTTCGGTGCCGGTGTTGAAGTGCCACTGGCCGTCCTCGCCCTTTTCCAGCCAGAACTCGGTGATCGTCTTCTTGCCCCGCGCCTCGATCATCCGGATCACGTCGATGATGGCCTGGGTGTATTTCGCGCGCCACTCGTCCGTGGTCAGCGACGGGTCGCGGTAAAACTGCACGTCAAAACTGCGCTTGGCATACGCGATGGGCGTCATGCCGCTGTCGTAGATGGTGCCGCGCATGCCATACAGCGTCAGCGTCTTCGACGTGCGGCTGGCGGCGTCCGCCTGAAAGGTCTCGGCGTCCACGACCTGCATGTTATACAGCCGCAGCCCGATGGCCGCGAACACGATCAGCACCAGGCCGATGGTGATGGCGTAGCGGATTCTGGATGGTCTCAACGGGAATCCCCCCCTTCAAGGAACAGTCGGCCAGTCGGAACGGCCCCTACACGCCCGCGTACCTGGACCAGCTCGGTTTCAGCAGCCGGCTATACAGCAGATACATGCCCTGCGTGATCAGCACGCGCAGGGCCGTGCGGATCAGCGCGTCCCTGAGCATGATCCAGGTCGGGTCGCTGCCCGCCAGATAGGAATAGAAGATCATCGCCAGTTCATACAGCAGATAACAAAGCGCCGGCGCGGCCACGGGGGTGATGACGTACCGCTGGTATTTGCGCCCCGCCAGGCCGCAGAGATAGCCCGCGGCGATGCACACCGCGCTCATCAGCCCAAACTGGTAGCCCACCAAAATGTCCAGCAGCAGCCCGCCGATCAGCCCGTACAGCATGCCGCGCGTCCTGCCCAGCAGCAGCGCGAACGTGGCCACCGTGCACAGTGTCAGCAGCGGCGCATAGTCGGTCAGCACCCGTGGCCCGATCATGGGGAGCACAGAGATGTCGATCATCACGGTCAGCACCAGCAGTATGCCCGGCAAATATCGTCTCAAGCGCGCGATTCTCCTTTAGCGTTGTGCATGGTTTCGGATCAGGCGCCCATCCCCCCGTCATCCTGAGCGCAGCGAAGGACCTTCTTCAAACTGAACCTCGGCGAGCCGATCAACAGGAAGGTCCTTCGCTTCGCACAGGATGACGGCGCGGAAAACCGGAGACCAGTAAACTACCTCGCCCACTCGTCCTCAATGAACGAGTTCCCGCCGTTGTCCGCGCTCTGTGGCTGCTGCGCGGCGCTGGTCGCGTCCTCGATGGGGTTGCCCTCCGCGTCCACGGTGCCGACGGGCAGGTGGAACTCATCCTCCAGGCCAGAAGTGGTGTCGTCCGGGATCGGCGTGGCGGCCGGCGCGACGGTGGCCTCCGGCGTGGGCCTGGGCGAAGGGGTGGGCAGCGGCACGGATCTCTGGTCCTCATCCGTGGCCACATTGACCCGCAGCACCAGCACCTCCTCGATCCGGAGGAAGTCCACGATGGGCTGTACCAGGATGGAGCGGTCCGACTCGCCGGTCTGTTGGCGGCTGACGGACGTGACGGTGCCCACGGGCAGGCCCTTGGGATAGATCCCGTCCTGGCCCGCAGTGATGACCGCGTCGCCGGAGGAAATCTCGTTGACCTGGGGCAGGAACCGCATCTGGCACTGCAGCACGTCCGCGTCGGGGTCCACAGGGCCGTACATCAGACCCTCGTTGCGCGTGCGCTCCACGATGCACGCCACGGTGGAGTCCGCGTTCGCCAGCGTCATGACCTTGGCGTACGTCGCGCCTACCTCGTACACGCGGCCCACAAGTCCATCGCCGTTGATCACGGCCATGTTGACCTTCACGCCGTCGTTGGTGCCCACATTGATGCTGAACGTGCTGAAGTACACGCTGGGGTTCTTGTTGATGACACGGGCATAGATGGGGTCCAGCTGGCCGTAGCGCTCGCTGGACTTCAGCAGGCTCTTGAGCCGGTCGTTTTCCTGGGCGGCCTCGCGGTATTCCATGAGCTGAATCTGGGCGTCGGTCAGCTTTTGTTTGGTCTTTGCCAGCTCCTCGGTGATGTAGAAATAGTCCTTCACGCCGGTGACGGTGTCGCGCACGAAGATCGTGGCGGACGAGAACGCGCGCTGGATGGGCGACAGCAGCGTGCCCACGGCGTTCTCCGCGATGGAGACCTGGTTCGTGGTCCTGAGCACCAAAAAGAACGTCAGCGCCAGCACGGCGGCCGCCACCAGCATCGCGAACGCCACGCGGCCGATGCGGCCCTGGACGGCCCGCTTGGCGGTGCGGCGCGCGGTGGGCGCGGGCTTTTTCTTTTTGGGCAGGGGATTGAATCGAACTGCCATTGATTAGTCCTCCACGCTGCCCGCTTCGATGCACGCGCGGCACAGCCGTTCGTCGTCGAGCAGCCTGCCGAGCCCGAGCAGCACATCGTCCTCGGGATGATCCGACGCGTGCACAGCCACGCCGGTCTGCTTTTCCAGCAATTCCTGGAGCCCAAACAGCCTCGCGCCGCCGCCGGACAGGTGTATCCCCTGTTCCAAAATGTCAGCGGCCAGCTCATCGGGCGTGCGGCTCAGCGCGTCGCGCATGGCGTCCACCAGGATGGCGACCGGCTCCTGCAGCGCCAGCGCGATGTCCCTCGTGGTGATCTCGATGGTGGTGGGCATGCCGGTCAGGGCGTGCTTGCCCTTCAGCAGCACTTTTTCGCCCTGGGCCAAGACGGGCGCGATCTCATGGCCGTCCTCGTCCAGCATGCTGGACTCGATCAAGTTGGCGTCCTGCGCCTCGACTGCCACGGGCAGCACGGCGCTGCCGATGTCGCACTTCAGGTCCTCGGCGGTCCGAAGCCCGATGATCAGGTCCTTGTGCCGGCGCACATAGCGCTGGATGGCCTCGTCCATGGACAAACTGCCCGTGCGCATGGACCGCGCGGCCACGATGCTGTTCATCGATAGCACCGCAATCTCCGTCACGCCGCCGCCCATCAGCACCACCATCGTGCCCTTGGGCTCGTCTACCGAGAGCCCCGCGCCCAGCGCCGCCGCATGCGGGCTCTTCACAAACAGCGAGCGCTTGCTGCCCGTCAGCCGGGCGACTTCCTCCAGCGCCGCGCGCTCCACCTTCGTCAGGCCCACGGGCATGCTCACCGCCAGCTGCACCTTTTCCATGGGCTTGCGCTTGCCCGTGGCGCGCTCAGAAAGCGCCAGCACCATCAGCGCGCACAGGTCCACGTCCGTCACCGCGCCGTCCATCACGGGCGACACCAGCACGCAGTCCTCCGCCGTGCGGCCCAGCATCTGCTTGGCTTCATCGCCGATCCCCAGCACCTGCTGCACGTCGGCCTTCAGGGACAGCACGCTGGACGCCTCCCGCAGGGCGATCCCCTCGCCCGACAGGTGAATCCCCACGAACGACGACCCCAGGTCCACGCCGATGCCATCGCCGGTAAAAATACCCATTTGGTTTCCTCCTATGTAAAAAGAGCGGTATACATCTCGCCGAGCACCTGGATGGGCAGCCCCATCACATTCTCGAACGAGCCTTCGATCTGACTGACAAACGTCCTCGCGCCGCCCTGGATGCCGTAGGCGCCGGCCTTGTCCATGGGCTCGCCGGTGGCGATGTATGCGTCAATGTCCTCGTCGGACAGGTCTCGGAACGTAACGCGGGACCGCTCCACGCGCTTGACCAGCATCCCGGTCGCAGCGTCCATCAGGCACACGCCGGTCAGCACCTCGTGGGTGCGTCCGGACAGCGCCCTGAGCATCGCGTGGGCGTCCGCCTCATCGGCGGGCTTGCCCAGCGCCCTGCCGTCCAGGGCCACCAGCGTGTCCGCCGCCAGCACGATCCCCGCGTCAAAATCCGCCGCGGCCGCCCGCGCCTTTTTCTCCGACAGCTCGTCCACCATCCGGTCCGGCGCGCCCTCACAGTCCTCATCCACGTCCGGCGCATGCACGGAAAACGCCCAGCCCAGCCGCTCAACCAGTTCCTTCCTGCGCGGCGAGCCGGACGCCAGTATGATCCTTCGACGCGCGAACCCCGGTTCTGGTTTCATCTGGACAACCGCCCTCCATCGCTAAAGAAGCGCATATGCATACATTTTATTATACCACAAACCGCATTCGAAGGAAAGCCAAGCACCCCCATGCACCACAAAATTCAAGTGAAGATAACAGATCGGGGCAGCGCGCCGCTCACCCTTCCCCCATCGCCGGCATCCAGAGCCCCCCGGAGTACCATACACAAAGATGTATGGCGCGGCGGTTGCGGTAGGTCCAGCGCATGC
>JAVBUD010000037.1:0-5466 GCA_031555755.1 Eubacteriales bacterium
TGGGTCATGGCATAGCTGCGCAGCGTGCCGTCGAATCGGAACAGGATCTCGCCCGTTTCCATGTCCACCAGCCCGAAATAGTCCCGGTGGTCCACCCAGATGGACGACTGGCCGGTGGAGAGCACGTTCAGGATCTCGTCCTTCGGGTCGTAGACGATGCTGTGCTCGCCGTCCTTCCACAGCTGCACGCGGTTTTGCTTGGTGTTGAACACCACCACAGCGCCGTCGTCCATCATCTGCGCAACGGCGCGGCCGTTCAGTTTGCCCAGTTTTTCCTTGTTCTTGCCGTCGTGATCCATGCGATAGTAGGTCACGGCGGTGCCGCTGCCGTATTCAAAATAGTAGAATTGGCTGTCGTCCGACCAGAACACGCTGTTCAGCTCGTTCAGGCCCAGGCTAACGGGCTGGTCCTCGTCCGGGTCGCGGAACATCCAGCCGAACTTGCCGGATTTCACCTCGCCGTAGTACGCGAACCCGTCCTTGGTGGTCACAAACTCGGACACCACGGTCTCGGCCAGGATGCGGTATTCTTGTGTGTCGACGTTGTATCCATAGATGCAGTAGTGGTCGTCGCAGATGCCGTAGGCCACATTCCATTTGCCGATCCTGGCGTACTCCACCGCGCCGCCGTAGGGCCTGGTGGAGATGTCGCCCACCTCCAGGCCAAACAGCACATTTTCCCAGAACGCGGCGTCGATGTCGCCATCGGTGTGCTCGTGGTTGTCCTCCGGCACCAGGTCGCCGTCGAGCATGCCTGCGTCGTCCTCGACGCTCGGCTCTTCGGTCGGCGCCGGATCGGGTTCCTCGATGGGCTCCGGCTCCAAGGTGGGCTCCGGCGTTGACTTGCCCGCGCTCAGCAGCCCGCCAAACAGGCTGCCCAGGTCCAGCGCGGGCGCCTTGGTGGGTTCTGGCGTGGGTTCAGGCGCTTGCGTCTTTGCCGAAGGGCCGATGTCGCTCCACCAGTTGGCCTCCGCCATCGCGCCGAGTGGCGCCGTCAAGATGGCCACCAACACCAGGATACTCAGGATCTTTTTCATGACAAACCGCCTCACTTTCATCAATCCAACGCCTTGGGCGAGCCCATGGAAAACGCGATCTCGATGCCGTAGTCGGCCAGGTCCTCGAAATAGACGGGGTCCGGCGAATACTGGTAGAACGTCCTGCCGCCGATCAGGATCTTGGGCGAATAGGGCGACTCGTCGTCCGACACCTCGTAAGGCCCGGCCAGCTCAGACGGCGTCGTGCAATCCTCCGGCCCGGCGAAAAGCTGCCCGTCCGCCACCGACCACGCGCAGATGGATACTTCTGCATCCCCTTCGCCGTACTGGCTGGGGATGATGTACAGCTCGTCCCGCGTGAACAGCCAGCGCTCGCCATAGCCCGAGCCCACCGACGGGTCCTCGCACCAGGAGCCCCACAGCAGCTGGCCCCAAGTGGCGTCGTCCATCGGCGGACCGGGCAGCGGCACCAACTCGCCCTCCGCCAGCGCGGGCATCGCAAACAGAAGCATCGCGAACAGGATAATCAGGGCTCTCTTCATCTCCATACCTCCATGTTTCTCAGCACTTTCCAACCGCCGTGGGGATTTACCCGCGTCGCGCGCGAACGAACAACTGTCCCAGGCCAATCGCTGCGATCACGCTGACAATCAACACAATCAGGCCCACAATGAAGCTGCCGGTGAACAGCAGCCCCAGCCCCATGAGCACACCCAACACCGAAGCGATCATCAGCACAATCAGCAAAATCCAGGCCCATGCGCCAGGCCCGCGGCCCTCTCTATCCTCCCTGCCCGCGGCCAGGCCTACCAACTCGATGATCAGGCACAGGAAGTCCACCAGCACCGGTCATTCCTCCTCCGCACCCCGATCCACGGTCAACGCCGCCCCGTGCGCCTCCGCGATCTGGCGCGCCACCTCGGCCCCTTCAGCATACCGGTCCCTCGGCACGGGGACGTAGGCGGTGTAGTGGTGCGTCTGCCGATAGATCGGCAGGATGCCCGTTCGATGCGACCACATCCGCTGCCGATGCCGGATCGTCATCATGTGCACGGTCTCGCCGCGCTCCAGCTTCACCCACTCCACGTCCGGCCACAAAGCGTGCGCGCCCAGCACATAGCCCATCCGCAGCCCGACAGCCGTGCTCGCGACTTCCTGGCGCAGCATCCGCCACAGCGTCCACTTGGGCATGACGAATCCCGTGATGCCCCAGATTGCCAGTATACCGAGCACAACCAATAAAAACGTGCCCCAGTCCAGCTGGATGATCAGCTGCATTAGCAGCGCGAGGCCGATCAGAATGCCCACCGCCATCAGCGCGCCCGCGTTCGCGCCCTGTTCGCGCTCGTACACTTCGGTGGCAAACGCCTGGTGCTCGCTGGACGTGAGCGTCCACCGCGCCAGCGCCTTCTCCCCGCTGGCCAGCTTTTCCGCTTCCCTGGCGCAGCGTCGGAAATACCAGGCGCAGATCACCCCAACGATGAGAAGCGACACGCCAAACGCCAACCGCACCGCCGTGAACGGCTCGGGGCGGCTCAGGTTAAACGCATCCTCACCATGTTGCAGCAGCGCCCATACGATCAGCGCCGCGCCCAGCGCGGCCAGCGCGATCATCCCCTTGACCAGCTTTTCGTATCCGCTTCCAGCCTTCACGCCCGCTCACCTCACCCATATAGAAAATCTTCCGGAGCGTACAGCTTGCCCATGGGCTGGTTGAGGTTTCGGTCCAGCACGGTGTCCAGCCGCTCGCCGGTCACGGCGTCGCACAGCTCAATGACGGCGGCGGGTTCCTCCGCACCATACTGCATCGCCTGGTATGCGGCGGCCAGCAGACCCACCGGCACAAGCTCGTCCAGCAGCCCGTCCGCCGCTCGCGCCGCGTCCACATACAGCGTGATCCAGCTAAAATCGTCACTCCATTCGTGCGAAGCGATGGTTCCCTCGCGCTGCAACGCGACGAGCAGCTCGATCAGCTCCCGCTCCCGACGCCACAGCTCGCGCTCGAACTGAGCCAGCGTCATCGAATGATAGCTGTACACCCCATCCGGCTCGCGGCTCACATGGATGCCCTGCCACTGGGCGCGGCGCAGGATCTCGTCCTCGCCCTCCAAGATCAATTCCCCGGGCATCAGCCGCGCGATGCCGCCATTATCCTCCGCCTTGAGATCCTCGCTCCGCGCTACGCGTTCCCGCAGCACATGCCCGCCCTGGATCGCCGACTGCACGTCCATATACCCGTAGGGCATGAACTCCCCCCGCGCTGGCGTCGCGTACTGCCGCTCCCAATCCGGCCCCCACACCTTCAGCCCGCAGGGCGGCCTCAGCTCGATGAGCGCCCCATCCGACGCGGGCACAAGCCCTACCCGTGCATAGGCGCACTGCGCCTCGTTAAACAATATCAGCTCATGCTGTTCAGCGCCCTCGCCCTGTGAAATCAGCATGGCGGTCTGGTCCGTCGTGCCGACTGCGTCCACGATCGTGCCCGAGAAGGCGAATTTCAGTTCGCCGTCCTGCAGCAGTCCAAACTTACCCTCGTGCTGCACCCAGATGTTGCGCCCGTAGCAGACCGCGCGCACGATCAACTCCTCCGGCTCGTACACCGCGGTGAGCTGCCCGTCCTTCCACAGCGCGAGCCGGTTTTCATCGGTATCCTGAACCAGTGCGCTGCCGTCCCGCATCATCGCGACGACGCCGCCGCTCACAGCGGCCAGCTTTACCCTGCGCCCACCCCGGTGGTTCATCCGGCCCAGCGTGGCGTTCCCATCCTCGCCGTAACTGGCATACCACAGGCATTGCCCGTCCGAAAACAGCACATCGCTCTCCCTGCCCAGCCCCAGCGAAGTAGGCTCGCCGCCCGTCAGCTTGCGGATCATCCAGCCCGCATCGCCGCTGTCGTAGACAATCCGGTCCCCGCAGGGTACGACGCGCATCGAGCCGCGCTCCGCCAGCGCCGCGCGCTGAAACCCCAGCCACTCCACCCGCATCCGCCACACGCCATCGTCCTCATAGCCGCTCTTTACGCTCCAGTCGCCCGCCGCCAGACAATCCGCCGAGCTGCCGTAAGTGAGGCTGGTCATCTGCCGCACGCTCTCGCCGTACAGCGACTTGGGGATGCCGCTCTGCGCGTCAACAAACCACCGCTCCAGCTGCGCCTGCGCTTCGGCCTGCGCCCCATCGGCGGCGGGGGCGAGCCCCGCCGCCAGCATCAGCGCGAGGCAGATGCCCAGAAATCGCCCCATGCCGCGCCTCCTCACGCCACCTGCTGGCCATTCACATGCACCGGCACGCCAGTTTTCGTCAGCAACACGCCCAACCCTACGAACACCGTGCCCAGCGCCAGCGCGATGATCGCGCCTAATTTCCGCCCGCCGGGCAGGTTGATTCGGCCCGGTTCGCGCACATCGTACTGGATGTCGAGCACCTGGCCCGTGTACATACCGCTGGTGTAGGCGCCGAGCTCGCGCTTGATCTGCTTTCCATCCACTTCATAGGCGACCAACACGCTGTGGTCCACGTCGCGCTTCCGCTCACCCATCGTCATGCCGCCATAACTGACGGCGATGTCGACAATCGTGGCCTGCGTCTCACCCACAAACTCGGGCGGAATCGCGGGCACCAGCAGCAGGTACGCGCCAAGGACCAGCGCACACAGACCAATGACCAGGAACATGATCGCGATGCCCCGCTGTATGTTGCTCATCCATGAACCCTCCTGTCAATCGCCCATGTCAGCCTCCCTGCATCAAAGAGAGCAGCTCCGGCGGCAGCACGGCCATCGCGCTCATGAGCGCCTGCGTCATCCCGGTCTGCAGCTCCTGGAGCAGCGCCTGTTGCTCCGCATCGGTCGCCTTGGACAGGTCCACCACGGTGTTGCCCGAGATGTCCTGGGGCGCATACTCGCCGGATGTGAGCATCACCGCGACCGCGCCCAGCTCCATGCCCATGAAGCTCAGCGTGGCGGTGGTGTCCGATGCGAAGTCGCCGCCCGATTCGGCATTGGTGACGCTCGCGGTGTTCAGCACCACGGCCATGGGCATCGCACCCTCGGCCGCGCTGCCGTCCGGCGCGAGCTGCTCCATGCTCAGCGTCAGCGCGTCCTCAATGCGCTCCTGATCGTCGCCCTGCACCGTGTGGCGCACGTCGGTCAGTGTGATCTGGCTGATGGGGTCGGATTCCGCGTTTTGGATCATGCCGCGCACCAGCAGGTCCGTGTCGATGGTGGGCTCCACATGGGACTCCGCCACAGAGTAGCTGATCTTGGTCGCGGCCATGCCGCCATTTTCAAGGCCCAGCCTGCCCTGCACCGCGTGCGAGACGTAGCCGTCCTCGTCCAGCCGGTCGTATTGCGCGAATGCCGCCTGCGACATGCCCTCAAACAGCGGGTCCACGGTCAGCTCCATGCCCACCGTCTCAGGCACGTCGTCCTGATACATGTCCAGCTGCAGCGCGCCGTCCAGCGGCACCAGGT
>JAVBUD010000080.1:0-3468 GCA_031555755.1 Eubacteriales bacterium
CCCTGCTCGCTTCTTCTCCCATCTACCCATTATTCTTTTTTGTTTTTTTTTTTCTGGTGTTGGCCGGGCTCCGCCTCCCCCCCCCCGGGGCGGTGGATGGCGCGGGAGTCAACAGGCTACAGCGCCTTCTCAATCTCCCTCACAGTCCCGATCGACATCTTCGCGGCCTCCAGCGGCGCTCGCTCGCTGGAGCGGTCCTGCTCGACAACGAACCACTGCGCCCCGGCGGCCAAGCCCGCCTTCATAATCGCAGGCACGTCCTGCACGCCGTAGCCCACGGGCCGGAAGTCGAACGCGGGCTGCTCCTTGGCCTGCACCGCCGCGTCGTCGCTGCCGTCTGCCTTGATCAGCGCATACAGCGCCTCGCCCTCTGATTTGCCGCCCACGAAGTCCTTCAGGTGGACGATGGGCGCGCGGCCCGCATACTTGGCGATGTATTCCGCCGGGACCAGCCCGGCGACCTTCACCCAGCAGGTGTCGATCTCGGTCTGCAGCAGCTCCGCGGGCGATGCGTCGTAGATGAAGTCCAGGCCGTACTGGCCGCTGACTGTCACGAACTCAAAGTCGTGGTTGTGATACAGCAGCTGAATGCCCGCGTCCTTGCACAGGCAGCCGAAGGCGTTGATGTTGCGCAGCGCGGCGGCAAAGCCCGGTGCGCCGGGGCGGGTGGCCTCGTCCAGGTACGGCACGGCGATGAATTTGCAGCCGATGGCCACGTGATAATCCACGGTGGCCTTCATGTCCGCCATGAAGGCGTCGTAGGGCACGTGGCTGGAGACGGCCGCGAGCCCGGTTTCCTTCAGCATCGCGAGCACCGCTTCGGCGCTGTGCCCGTAGAAACCGGCGAACTCCACGCCGTCGTAGCCCAGGCTTCTGAGCTGTTTTAGCACCGACAGCAGGTCCTTTTCGGCCTCTTCCCGCGCGGAATAGATCTGATAGGCGAGGTTGATCTTCATGGCGGCTCCTCCTTAAAATAAATGCGTGCTTACGAAAACGTTCTAGTTGGCGATGGTTTCAGTATATACAAGAGGGGGTCGAATGTCAATAGTATTGCATCGTCACCGTCCACCCACGCGGTCATCCTGAACGCGTGTGGTTTATCATTGTGGGTGTGTCGTGTTCACGCATCCTTGGCTTTACGCTACAGCGCTTGACACTGCCATCGCGCACCCCCATAATAATCTGTATTCCTACAACAAGAAGGGGTGTTATACATGGGCATGCCGGAGATGTTTGGCTCTATGGTGTTCAACGATCGCGTGATGAAGAATCGCCTTCCACACGACACATATAAACAGTTTCGCCAGGCGCTCCAGCAAGATCAACCGCTGACCCGCGAGATCGCGAACATCATGGCCACCGCAATGAAGGACTGGGCCATCGAAAAGGGCGCCACGCATTACACGCACTGGTTCCAGCCGATGACGGGCATCACGGCGGAAAAGCATGACAGCTTCATCCAGCCCTCGGCGGACGACGTGATCATGGAATTTTCCGGCAAGGAGCTGATCAAGGGCGAGTCAGACGCCAGCAGCTTCCCATCTGGCGGGCTTCGGGCCACGTTCGAGGCGCGCGGCTACACCGCCTGGGACCCGACCAGTTACGCGTTCATCAAGGACAACACGCTGTGCATCCCCACCGCCTTCTGCAGCTATGGCGGCGACGCGCTGGACAAGAAGACGCCGCTGCTGCGGAGTATGGCCGCGATCAATGTGCAGGCGCTGCGGATTCTCCGGCTGTTCGGACGCACGGATGTGCAAAAGTGCGCCACCACCGTCGGGCCGGAGCAGGAATACTTCCTAATCGACAAGGCGATGTATGAGCGCCGCCCGGACCTGATGTACGCGGGCCGCACGCTGTTCGGTGCGAAGCCGCCCAAGGGTCAGGAGTTAAACGACCATTATTTCGGCACGCTGAAGGGCCGGGTGAGCCGGTTCATGCGCGCGCTGGACGAGGAACTGTGGAAGCTGGGCGTGCTGGCGAAGACCGAGCACAACGAGGCCGCGCCGGGCCAGCACGAGTTGGCGCCTATCTACGCCACCACGAACGTGGCCACGGACCACAACCAGCTGGTCATGGAGATGATGAAGAAAATCGCGGTGGAGCACGATATGGCGTGCCTGCTGCACGAAAAGCCGTTCGCGTACGTGACGGGCAGCGGCAAGCATAACAACTGGTCTATCTCGACGGATCAGGGCCAGAACCTGCTGGAGCCGGGCGCGAGCCCGCGCGACAACGCGCAATTTTTGCTGCTGCTGGTGGCGGTGATCGCGGCGGTGGACGACCATCAGGACCTGCTTCGGATCAGCGCCGCCAGCGCCGGGAACGACCAGCGGCTGGGTGGCGCGGAGGCCCCGCCGTCCATCGTGAGCATGTTTTTGGGCGACGACCTGACGGGCATTCTGGAGGACATCGACAACGGGCGGACCAGCGACAAGCTAAAGAAAACCGAGATGAACATCGGCGTGGACGTGCTGCCCCGCTTTCCGCAGGACACCACGGACCGCAACCGCACCTCGCCGTTGGCGTTCACCGGCAACAAATTCGAATTCCGCATGGTGGGCTCAAGCTTTTCCGTGGCAGGCCCGAACATCATCATGAACACCATCGTGGCGGACGCGCTGAAGCGGTTCGCGGACGAGCTGGAGGGCGCTGAAGACTTCACGGTGGCGCTGAACGCGCTGATCCGCCGGGAGATTCACACGCACAAGCGGATTCTGTTCAATGGCGACAACTACAGCGAGGACTGGGTGCTGGAGGCAAAGCGGCGCGGGCTGCTGAACCTGAGCCAGTCGCCGGAGGCGCTGGTCCGCTACACGGACGCGGCCAATGTGGAACTGTTCACGCGCCACGGTATCTTCACGGAGACGGAACTGCGCTCCCGCCAGCAGATCATGCTGGAGGGGTATGTGAAGGTGATCCGCATCGAGGCGATGACGATGATCGACATGATCGGCAAAGGGTATATGCCCGCGCTGCTGCGGTATGGCCGCGAGCTGGCGGACGGCGCGTGCGCGAAAAAGGCCTGCGGTGTGGACTCGGATCTGGAAGTGCGCAAGTGCAAAGAGCTGTCGGATCTGTCGCTGGCGGTGGACGGGCGCTGCGCGGCGCTGATGCGGGCTGTGGACGGCGACGGCTGCTGTGAGGACGTGGCGCAGCGAGCGGCGTACTACCGCGACCAGGTGCTGCCCGCGATGGAGGGCCTGCGCGCGGCGGTGGACGCGGCGGAGCCGCTGGTCGCGCGGGATGTCTGGCCCTATCCGAGCTACGGCAAGATGCTGTTCAGCGTGCGATAGAGGTGAGGGCACACGCGCGGGGCAATGCATGAATGACAAAACTGTTGCTATGGGTTGCGCATGCATTTCGCTTCCGCACCAACGCGGTCATCCTGAGCGTCAGCGAAGGACCATGCACAAACACATGGGACGAGGGAGGTTGTAGAAGGTCCATAGCTGGCGCGCAGGATGA
>JAVBUD010000028.1:0-3358 GCA_031555755.1 Eubacteriales bacterium
AGATGCGGAGGGGGCGGGAGGATAGGGGGATGGCGGCGGGGGCGGAGAGGGAGAGCGCGAGGCAGTAGAGGGATTGGGCGATGGCGATGCCCGCGAGGGGGAAGATGAGGGGGAGGATGGGGGTTGCGGGCATGGGGGCACCTCCGGAAAATCACAGTTTACAGTTCACGGTTGGAGGGGGGGAGGTTGAGGGCTGAGGCGGGGATGGGGGGCGTCGCTCACGCGGCGGCGTGCTCTCCCCTACTGCTCCAGCATCGCCACCAGCAGCCGCACCGCCTGCTCCATGTCGCGCATGTCCACCATCTCGGTGGCGCTGTGCACGTAGCGGCAGCCGACGCTGATCACGCCTGAGGGGACGCCCGCGCCGACCAGGTTGATGGCGGCGGCGTCGGTGCTGCCGCCGGTGAGGACCTCGCGCTGGTAGGCGATGCCCTTTGCCTCGCACAGCGCCTCCATCTCGGAAACCACTTCGGGGGTTGCGATCAGGCCGCTGTCCATGATCTTCACGGCACAGCCCTTGCCCAGTTCAATCGCGATCAGCGGGCCCTTGGGCACGTCGCCCGCCAGCGTCACGTCCAGCGCGATGCCGAGGTCCGGCTGGACGCCCTGGGCCGCCGCCTTCGCGCCCCTGCAGCCGACCTCCTCCTGGGCGGAAAACACGGCGTAGACATCCGCGCCGCGCCCCTTGACGCGCCGCAGCGCCTCCACCAGCAGCGCACAGCCCGCGCGGTCGTCCAGGGCGGGGCCGCACACACTGTCGCCCATCTCGAACACGTCCGGCGCGTACACGCACACGTCGCCGCGCCGCACTTTCTTTTCGGCCTCGGCGCGGTCCTTCGCGCCGATGTCCACGAACAGCTTGGTCATGTTGCGGTCGTCATTGTCGCCCTCGCGGGCCTCCATCGTCAGGATGCCCGACATGCCGTCCTCAAACACCACGCGCCGGTTGACGGAGTTGGCGCGCCTGATGCCGCCCACGTTGCTGACGCGCAGAAAACCCTTGTCGTCGATGTCGGTGACCACGAACCCGATCTGGTCCATGTGGGCGGCGACCATGATCTTGCGGCCCGCGCCCGCCCTGTGGGCGATCAGGTTGCCCAGGGCGTCTACCTGGATGTCGTCCACATGGGGCCCGATCAGCTCGGCAATCGCCTCGCGCACGCGGCCCTCGCGGCCCGTCGCGCCGTATACCTTCAGCAGTTTCAGCAGTGTGTCCTTCATTCGAGCACCTCCCAATTGTCCTTCATCGCGAACGCCCTCGCGAGCTGATACTGCGCCTCGATGTCCCGGAGGGCGCACACATTGCTGTGGGAATGGATGTAGCGGGTGGGGATGGACAGCACGCAGGTGCGCACCGCGCCGCCCGCCGTCTGCAGCGCCCCGGCGTCATTGCCGCCGCTGATGTAGGTCTTGACCTGCCAGGGGATCTGGTTTTCCTGGGCCAGCTCGCGCAGCGCGGTGAACAGGCCCGGGTGCGCGATGGACGCGGCGTCCATGAACGAGATCGCCACGCCCCGTCCGGGCACGGCCACCCGGAAATGCTCGTCCACATCGCCCAGATCGTTGGCGGCGGTGGCCTCCAGCACGATGGCGGCGTCCGGTCGGACCTGGTGGGCGGCGACCTGCGCGCCGTGCAGCCCGATCTCCTCCTGCACCAAAAACGCGCAGGTGATGTCGTGGGGATACTCACCCTCGAGCAGCCTGAGCAGGTTGTAACAGCCCGCGCGGTCGTCGATGGCCTTGGCCTTGACGAAGCCGTCGCCGAACTCGATGTAGTCGCTGTCCGGGCAGGCGTAGTCGCCCGGGGCGACCAGCTTTTCTGCGTCGGCGCGGTCCTTGGCGCCGATGTCGATGAACAGCTGGTCGTGGCGCAGGGGCCGCTCGCGGTCCTCGGGGGTCTGCAGGTGGATCGCCTTCGCGCCGATGACGCCGGGCACGGCCTTTTCGCCGATCCGCACGCGCTTACTCACCATCACCCGCGCGTCGATGCCGCCCACCGGCTGGTACGCCAGCAGCCCGGTGTCCTCGATGCCCGCGATGATCAGCCCGATCTCGTCCATGTGCGCCGCGAACAGCAGCTGTTTTCCGGATGTGCCCCGCTTGGTCGCGAACACATTGCCCGCGCGGTCCACCCGCACCGCTGCGCCCGCAGCCTGCGCGTGTTCGATCACGTACGCACGGACGAGGCCCTCGTCGCCGGTGACGCCGCGAATCTGGGTCAGCTCACTCAGTACCACTCGATATTCCCCCAATCCTCGGCGATGTCGCGGATGAACAGCGCGATGAGCCTGCCGCAGGCCTCGATCACGGCGCTGTCCAGCGTCTCCACGGTGGTGTGCATGTAGCGCAGCGGGATCGAGATCAGCACCGTCGGCACGCCCTCCCGCACCAGGTGCAGCGGGTCGGCGTCGGTGTATGTCGCGCCGCTCGACACGCCGAGGTTGATGTCGATGCCGTTTTGCTTGGCGGTGTCCCGCAGGCGCTGGGTGAGGCCCCGGTGCAGGCTCGGGCCGCGGTCGATGACGGGCTTGTCCAGCGGGTGCGCCTCCCACTTGCCGGTGCCCGGGCCCGCGCCGTGGGTGACGTCGATGGCGATGGCGAAGTCCGGCGCGAGGCGGTGGCCGGATGTGCGTGCGCCGTGCGCGCCCACTTCCTCCTGGGCGGTGGACACGAACAGCGCGGTGGCGCTGAACTTCAGCCGGTTTAATTCCTCGGCGGCCACCAGCATGGCGGCCACGCTGGCGCGGTCGTCCAATGTCTTACTGGCCAGGCGGCCGTTGGCGAGCTCGGTGACGGGGCCGGTGAGCTGCACCATGTCGCCCACGCGCACCAGGGATTGGACGCGCTCGGGGGACAGGCCCAGGTCCACGTGCACGTCCGCCATCTGCACCGCCTTTTTCCGGTCGGCGGCGGTGAGCAGGTGCGGCGCCTTCGCGCCCACGATGCCCTGCAGCGGGCCGGACTTGGCCCAGACCGTGACCTCGGCGGCGGGCAGGATGCGCGGGTCCACGCCGCCGTTGCCGGTGACGCGCAGGCTGCCGTCGGCCTCGATCTGGCGCACGACCAGCCCGATCTCGTCCAGGTGCGCCGCCACCATGACGCGGGGGCCGGTGTCTCCGACCCGGGCGGTGACGCTGTTCAGCCTGTCGATGGAGACCTCGGCGGCGTGGGGGCGGAACGCGTCGGCGATGTATTCGGCGGCCTTGCGCTCGTGGCCGGGGAGGCCGGGTATGCGCGTGACCTCGCGCAGGAAACTCAGTGTGTTCATCTCATCCCCGCTTTCTGGTGCCTTGTCGATGCTTTATTATAGCCGGGTTTGGGGCGGAGCGCAAGGGGGGGCGGGGGTGGCGCTCACGCG
>JAVBUD010000120.1:0-4568 GCA_031555755.1 Eubacteriales bacterium
CCCCCCCCCCCCCCTGATACCGGGGCGCCGGTCTGCACCTACTACACTGTTTGAGGAGGGGCCTGGGGGGGGAGCTGTTTGACGGGGGTGTGGGATGAAGGATATGGGGGATGACGGCGTGACCCTTTGCATACCATGAACCAAGTCAATCAACATAGAGGTGATGCGGATGGAAACCCGTTCCTATCTCGCCGTGCCCGGTGACTGCGCCACGATGAGCGCGGGCAGCGCCACGCTGTACAACTGTGCTGCGAACGCCCCGCGCCTCGCCTGCGGCAAGGCGCTTTTCGGCCCGCTGATGGTGCGCTCGGAGGCTCCCTTCGAACTCTCGATCAAAGAGCCTGTGCCCGCACCTGGTCGGCGCGGGTTCCTCACCCTCACCGACGCCTGCGGGCAGCAGATCCCCATGCCCGTCAGCGGCCAGGAGTTTTACCTGGCCCTGCCGACTGGCGCGCCGGCGTCGCGGTACCGGCTCACCCTGTCGTCTGGCGGGGACAGTTCTGCCGTGGAGATCGCCCTCGGGGCGGGTCTGGAGCCGCCTAAGGCGCGGATCGTCGTGCCGTGGGCGGGGAAGGGGATGAAGTTGAAGAAGGGGTATCGGTGATGGGGGTGATGGGTGCGTCCTTCATCTTACGCCGCACTCTTCCCTCCTCTCCATCTTTCATGCCTGATCGCCAGCGCCCGCCTCCGCGCGCCTCATTGGCTTCATGCCTTGACAAACCCGCTTCTCATTCGTTAGAATGAAACCAATGCGCATGCTCACCACCGCGCGAGAGGGAGAGGTCATCACATTGGCACAGATCGCACAGCCGCTGAACTCAAAGCTCGAAAAAAAGGCATTCTACCGCATGGTGCTGTTCCTGGCCCTGCCCATCGTCGGCCAGAACCTCATCGATGCCATGGTGACCTCCGCCGACGTCGTCATGCTCGGCTTCGTCAGCCAGGAGGCCCTCTCGGCAGTCAGCCTCGCCGGCAACATACAGTTCGTCATGTCGCTGTTCATGTTCGGCATGGCCACCGGCTCCGCCATGCTCTCGTCCCAGTACTGGGGCAAGGGCGACATCCGCACCATCGAGAAGATCCTCGGCATCGCGCTGCGGTTTTCCCTTTCCGTGGGCGCGGTGTTCACCGTCGCCGCCCTTGCGGTGCCGCATCTGTTGATGCGCATCTTCACCCCCGACCCCGTCCTCATCGCCGAGGGCGTGGTCTATCTGCGCACCGTGGCGTTCACCTACATTTTCTCTGGCTTCACCGTCATGTACCTCAATGTCATGCGCAGCATGGAGCGCGTGTCGCTGTCCACCGCCGTGTATGCCATCTCGTTCATCACGAACGTGGCCTTGAACGCCTTCTTTATCTTCGTCATGAAATGGGGCGCGCTGGGCGTCGCGCTGGCGACACTCATCGCCCGCGCTGTGGAGCTGGCCATCTGCGTCACCCATGCCGCCCGCAACGAGCGGTTCCGGGTGCACATCTCCGACATCTTTGCCAAGCACGGCGTGCTGCTCAAGGACTTCATCAAGTACTCGCTGCCCGCCATGGGCAACGACGTCGTCTGGGGCGTAGGCTTTACCATGTACTCGGTGATCATTGGCCACCTGTCTTCCGATGCCGTGGCCGCCTACTCCATTGTCGCCGTCGCCAGAAAGCTGGGCACCGTGATGTGCTTCGCGCTGTCCTCTGCCACCTCGATCATCGTTGGCAAGTCCTTGGGCGCGAACCGCATGGACGAGGCCAACGAGTACGCCAAGCGGTTCCTGAACCTGTCCATCCTCTCCGCGCTGGTCGGCGGCGCCATCATCGGGGCGCTGATCCCGGTGTTCATGCACATGGCCGACCTCACCGAGACCGCGCGCGGCTATCTGTTCGGCATGTTGCTCATCAACACCTACTATGTGCTGGGACAGGCCATCAACACCACCACCATCTGCGGCATCTTCCGCGCCGGGGGTGATTCCAAATGGGGATTCTACTGCGATATCATCGACCTTTGGGTGGTCATGGTCCCCATCGGGTTCCTGTGTGCCTTCGTGCTGAAGCTGCCCGTCATGTGGGTCTATTTTATCCTGTGCCTGGACGAGTTCATCAAGATGCCCTTCAACATCGTGCATTATCGAAAGCGCGGCTGGCTGAAGAACATCACCCGGGAGATGGCATAGATTCTGAGGAGGTCGCCATGGAACTGAGCTTTTGGGACATGCTGCTCAGGCTGCTGCTGGCGCTGGTGATCGGCGGCGCCATCGGCTGGGAGCGGGGCACGTCGCGCCGTCCGGCGGGGTTTCGGACGCACATCCTGGTCTCGCTGGGCTCGGCCATCGCCATGCTCACCGGCGAGATGGTGCTCGCGCGCGGCGGGTCCGGGGATGTCACCCGCATCGCGTCTCAGGTGATCACGGGCGTGGGCTTTCTGGGCGCGGGCACCATCATGAAGGTGGGCGTCAACGTCAAGGGCCTCACCACCGCTGCCAGCCTTTGGGCCACCGCCTGCCTGTGCCTAGCCGCCGGGGCGGGGCTGTATACCATGGCCATCGCGGGCCTGGTGATCGTGCTGATGACGCTGACGATCCTGGCGAAGCTGGAGGACCGGTTTATCTTCGGCCTGACCAACGAGGTGCTGGTGACCTTGGTCGCCGAAGCGCCGTCGCCGCTGCTGGAGCGGCTGAAGGCGGAGCTGGACTTGCAGGGGATCAATATACGCAAGCTGGCCGTGGTCGCCGACGACGATGGCCGGTTCGAGATCAAGTTCGAGATGCACCCGGTCACGCTGCACCAGGAGTTCGATTTCACCCACGCCACCGCGAAGATCTGTACGCTGCCGAATGTGATCAGCATGAAGGTGGACAACGCCTGATGAGTAAGATGAAGGATATCGGATACCGGAAAGTGCACGATTTCCCGCGCGGGACGCTGTATGCGCTGCTGAAAGACGCCTATTCATTCGACCGCCGATATGAGCGCCACTGCGACGCCGACTGGCGGGAGTTCGACGATTTTTTCTATGATAACCGTCAAATCGCGGACAAGTACGCTTTCATCACCACGCTTTCCGGCGAGCCCATCGGCCTCGCCTCCTGGGACCCGAGGAACCTGCCGGATTACGCCATCATTGGCCACAACTGCATCGCTATGGCGCACAAGGGCCATGGGTTTGGAAGCAGGCAGTTGCAGGAGATGGTGGATCGGATTGTGCAGAACGGCGCAAAGCGGATTGTAGTGACGACGGACGACGTGCTGCTGACCGCGCAGAGGATGTATACGAGCGTTGGGTTCAAGCTATATCAGACTCGCAGCGCCGAGGGGAATGAGGGCCCTGCAGGGGCGTATCTCGACTACGAGTATCAGATGCGCCCCACGTCGTCATCCTGAGCGCAGCGAAGGACCTTCTTCAAACCAAGCCCCATCGTGTCATCCTGAGCGAAGTCGAAGGATCTCCCCGCCGTGAGGCGACATTCCCCTCTAGAGAGGGCGTCCGCTCATGCTGAGGAAGGTCCTTCGCTGCGCTCAGGATGACGGTGTGGTCGGATCACGCGCGATAAGGGGGTTGATTCCCCTCCATTTTACGCAATCTCCCCATGAACCCGAAAATCCCGCCGCGATTCCTGGCGGATTCTGCTTGACAGGCGTCTGTAAATCTCATATAATTATAGGGCTGTCCCTCTGGGCAGCCGGTTTGTTTGGAATTCTTGCCCTCGGTCAAACAGGCGCCGCGGGCGATTCACATTATACGATTTGGAAGGATGGATTGACTATGTTTCGTACCTACCAGCCCAAAAAGCGCCAGCGCTCCAAGGTTCATGGGTTCCGCGCCCGCATGAAGACCAAGAACGGCCGTAATGTGCTCCGCGCCCGCCGCGCCCGCGGCCGCAAGGTGCTCAGCGCTTAACCCCCTGCGCATGGAAAATCGAATGGGATCAGGGCCACGTCCCGTGGACCCGCATCCGTACCGCTTGGGCCGAAACTTCAGCTTGGGCAGGAACAAGCACTTTCAGGCCGTCTACCGGCGCGGCAAGCGCCAGGGGGGAAGGTTTTTGGTGCTCACGTACCTGAAATCCCGAGAACTGAAGGTCGGCTTTTCGGTATCATCCAAAGTCGGCAACGCGGTGGTGCGCAACCGCGTGCGGCGCATGCTGCGCGACGATTTTCGCCACCTCAGGCCGGCGCTTCACCCGGGCCGCTACATCGTCTCTGCCCGCGCCGGGGCGGCAGCCGTGCCCCACGCCCAGCTGACCAAGGACCTGCGCTATCTGTTCGATAAGGCGGGCCGCATGAAGGACGGGACGGGCGCATGAGCAAGCTCTCCCAACTACCCGCGCGAGGCGCGATGGCGCTGATCCGGTTCTACAAGCGCCAGATCAGCCCCAGCCTCGGCCAAAACTGCAAGTACGACCCGAGCTGCAGCACCTACGCGCTGACCGCCATCGAGCGGCACGGCCTGGTGAAGGGCTCGATCCTGGCCACGTGGCGCCTCCTGCGCTGCAACCCTTTTTCAAAGGGCGGTTACGACCCGGTGCCCTAGGTTGCCCCCTCCGGCCCTCACGGGCCACCTCCCCCTGACGGGAGAGGCAGGG
>JAVBUD010000068.1:0-12484 GCA_031555755.1 Eubacteriales bacterium
AACGCGGTCATCCTGAGCGCAGCGAAGGACCTTACTGTAAATGAACAGGAACGGTAGTTTTAAAAAGGTCCTTCGCTGTGCTCAGGATGACCGCGGATGGAAGGTTAACTGAAAATCAGTCTGGCTCTCTGATCACATATCATCCATCAAAGGAGCAATCACCATGCGCAATGTCCTGCTCGTCCGCTTTGGCGAAGTGCACCTCAAGGGCCTCAACCGCCCGCAATTCCTAAAAAAACTGGTGGACAACATCCGCCGCGCCGTGAAGCCACTGGGCGTGGCCGACGTGTGGATGTCCGACAGCCGCATCTATGTGGCCGGGATCGACGACATGCAGGCCTGCGCGGACCGCGTGTGCAAGGTTTTCGGCGTGTATTCCGTGAGCCCGGCGCTGGAGCTGGACAAGGATTTTGAGGCCATCGCCGCGTCCTGCGTGGAACTGATGCGCGGCAAGGCAGGCACGTTCAAGGTGTTCGCGCGGCGCTCGGACAAAAAATTCCCCATGGACTCTATGGAGATTCAGCGCGAGATCGGCGGCCGGGTGCTGGACGATAACAACCAGTTGAGCGTGGACGTGCACAGGCCGACGCACAAACTGTCCGTCGAGGTCCGCGACCGCGCGTATGTGTACGTGGACGAGCAGATGGCCGTGGGCGGCATGCCCTACGGCACCGGCGGCAAGGCCATGCTGCTGCTCTCCGGCGGCATCGACAGCCCCGTGGCCGGGTACCAGCTCATGCGGCGCGGCGTGCAGATCCAGGCGGTGCATTTTTATTCGTTCCCCTACACCTCCGAGCGTGCCAGGGATAAGGTCATCGAGCTGGCGCGGCAGGTGGGCGAATACGGCGCCGGCATGCTGGTGCACGTGGTGCCGTTCACGCACCTGCAGATGGAGATCCACGAAAAATGCCCCGATTCACTGGGCACGCTGCTGATGCGCCGATACATGATGCGCATCGCTGAGCGTGTGGCGCGGCGGAGCGGCTGTCAGGCGCTGATCACCGGCGAGTCGCTGGGCCAGGTCGCCAGCCAGACCATGGAGGCGCTGGCGGCGACGGACAGCGTGGTCTGCATGCCCGTCTTCAGGCCGCTGATCGGGCTGGACAAGAGCGAAATCATGGGCATCGCCCAGAAGATCGGCACCTACGAGACGTCGATCCTGCCCTACGAAGACTGCTGCACCGTGTTCACACCCAGACACCCCACGACCAAGCCGAAGCTCGAGGACCTGCTCAAGGCCGAAGAGGCCCTGAACAGCGAGGCGTTGATCGAGGAATGCCTGCAGGGGGTGGAACTGGTGAGGACATGGGAGATGGAGGAGTAGGGTCAGGCGGTCCCACCACGCCGTCATCCTGAGCGGAGCGAAGGACCTTCCTCAAACTGCATCGTTGTAGCTTGAGGAAGGTCCTTCGCTGCGCTCAGGATGACGGAGTTGTCAGCATGTAGCCCGACTTAATACTCACTTGATCAACGTCACTGTGCCCACCACCGGCACCTCGTTCGCCCTGCCCGTGGTGCAGGCGATGAACGTATAATAGATCATCACCAGCCACAGCACCGTGCGCACCACCCAGTGCGCGGCGCGGATCACGCCGCCGATCAGCGGGATCCAGCCCAGAAGCGCGCCTACGATCCCGAAAACGATGCCCACCAACAGCAGGCAGATCCATAGGATCAGTCCCTGGTTTGCACAGTAGCGCCCGAACGCGCTGTTCTTGCACGCGAAGTACGGCACGAACGGCAGGATGTAGCCGATGCCCCCCGTGAGCTTGTTCTTCTCGATGTCCGCAGTATCAAAAACCGGTGCAGCCATGTTGCGGTCAACTCCTTTTCTGTGCTCTCGCTCGATTACAGTCATTATTATACACGGGAATCGCTTGGATTCCAATAGGAATTTGCTTATGATTTGATGAGAAACCGCTAATCCGGCGGGAGGTGAACTTGACACACGCCATACATCCGCCCCTCACCGCGTCATCCTGAGCGCAGCGAAGGACCTTCCTCAAACCAAAACAAATGAAGTTCGAGGAAGGTCCGTAGCATAGCGATGGATGACCGCGTCGAGAGGGAGATGCCGGGTTTTACCCTTCCCTCTCCCCTACGACTCATACCCGTTCGGGTTCATGGACTGCCAGCGCCAGGCGTCTTTGCACATGTCGGCCAGCGTCTTCTCGGCCTTCCAGCCCAGCAGACGGGCTGCCTTGCTGGGGTCGGCGTAGCCCACGGGCGCGTCGCCGGGCCGCCTGGGCTCTACGGTGTATTTCAGGGCCATGCCGTTCACTTCGTTGAACGTCTTAATGATGTCCAGCACGCTGTAGCCGATGCCGGTGCCCAGGTTTACGGTCTCGATCCCCTGGTTTTGCGCCAGGTAACGGAGTGACGCCACGTGGCCCTTCGCCAGGTCCACCACATGGATGTAGTCGCGCACGCAGGTGCCGTCGGGCGTGGGGTAATCGGTGCCGTAAACGCCCAGGTGATCCAGCTTGCCGGTGGCGGCCTGCAGCACGCGGGGCATCAGGTTGTTGGGGATGCCGTTGGGGTCCTCGCCGATGCGGCCAGACTCATGGGCGCCGACGGGGTTGAAGTAGCGCAGCAGCATGATGGAACAGTCCGGCTCCGCATGGGCAAAATCGCGCAAGATCTGCTCGATCATATATTTCGTCCAGCCGTAGGGATTGCTGCAGCCGGTGGGCGAGTTTTCCGTCAGCGGCATCTCGGTGGCGAGGCCGTACACGGTGGCGGAGGAGGAGAACACCAGCTTTTTGCAGCCGTACTGTTTCATCAGCTCCAGCAGCGTCAGCGTGCTGTCCAGGTTGTTTCGATAGTATTCAAGGGGCTTGGCCACGGACTCACCCACGGCCTTCAGCCCGGCGAAATGGATGGCGGCGTCCGGCTTCTCGTCCCGAAAAACGCGCTCAAACGCGGCCTTGTCGCAGGCGTCCACTTCGTAGATGGGAAAGTCCTTGCCAGTCAGTTGCTTCACCCGCGCCATGGACTCGGGGCTGGAGTTGGCATAGTTGTCTGCCACCACGATGTCGTAACCCGCACCCAGCAGTTCCACAGCCGTGTGCGCGCCGATGTACCCGGCGCCGCCCGTCAGAAGCACCTTCATGTTGTGTCCGCTCCCTTCGTTGTTTGCCTATTGACAGTATAGTGGCAATCTGGCGGCATGTGCAAGAATGTGATCGTTAATATTGAGGGGAGAACAGCACAACAAAGCCCCACACCGCTGCGGCATGGGGCTTTGTCAATCAGATGTGCTTAGCCGGCGGTCACGGCATCGGCGGCGCCTTCGACGGCACCTTCCACGGCGGCGGCGGCGTCAGTCGCGGCCTCGGTGACCTCGGCGGCGGCGTCGGTGGCGGCGTCGGCGGCAGTGTCAACGGCCTCGGTGGCGGCGTCGGCGGCGGTGTCAACGGCCTCAGTGGCGGTTTCGGTGACGGCCTCGGCGGCGTCGGCCACGGTGGCTTCGGCGTTCTCGACGGCCTCTTCAACCGGCACGGCGGTCGGGGCGGGGGCGGGGGCCGGCGTGCACGCGGCCAGGGACAACACCATCATCAGGGCCAGGGCCAGGACAAGGAACTTCTTCATGTGGGGGTACCTCCTACAAAAATGCATTGTGATATCACCTGTTAATCCGTGAGTTATCGTACCATAGTAAAGTAACGTCAGTGCGCACGTTATCGAAATTCGTGGTTAAAAACGGTACTTTTGCGCGTCATTTCGGTGACGCTACTGTAAATGATCCTGCCAAGTCCTGGCTGAGGCGTCGCTGGGCATGACCAGCCCGCCGCGCGGAGACAGCGTCACCGGGCCCACCATGGGGCCGTCGGGCATGCAACTGCGCTTGAACTGCTGCGAGAAGAACCTGCGCAGGAAAGTCTGCAGCCATTTGTCGATGGCGGCCTCGTCATACACCCCCTCGAATGCCTTCATGGCCAGCCTCTTCAGCTTTCTCGGCGTCGCCATGCGGCGCATGAAGTGGTACAAGAAAAAGTCGTGCAGCGCGTACGGCCCCACCAGCTCCTCCGTCTTTTGGGCGATCTGGCCCTCCTTGGGCGGCAACAGCTCCGGGCTGACCGGGGTGTCCAGGATGTCCAGCAGGCAGGCGCGCAAGGCTTCGTCCTTCGCCGTGTCCGCCACATGGCGCGTGATGTGCCGGATCAGGGTCTTGGGCACGCCGCCGTTGACACCGTACATGGACATGTGGTCGCCGTTGTAGGTCGCCCAGCCCAGCGCCAGCTCCGACAGGTCGCCGGTGCCCACCACCAGCCCGTTTTCCATGTTCGCCAGGTCCATAAGCACCTGGGTCCGCTCCCGGGCCTGGGCATTCTCGAAGGCCGCGTCGTGGGTGTCCAGGTCGTGGCCGATGTCCTGGAAGTGCTGAACCACGCTGGCTGTGATGTTGATCTCGCGCAGCGAGCTGCCCAGGCACTCCGCCAGCTTGTAGGCGTTGTTTTTGGTGCGGTCGGTGGTGCCGAAGCAGGGCATGGTGATGGCGTGCAGGTTTTCTTGGGGCAGCCCCAGTTTTAGGAGGGCGCGGGCGGCGACGATCATCGCCAATGTGGAATCCAAGCCGCCGGAGACGCCCAGCAGCGCGGTCTGGCAGCGGATTTTCTGCATGCGCTGGACCAGGCCCTCCACCTGGATGGCGAGGATCTGCTCGCATCGGGCGGCCCGCGCGGCGGGGTCATCGGGGGTGAACGGGGACGGGCTGATGGGGCGGGACAGGGGCGTGTCGCTCAAGTCCATTTCGAATTGGCAGTCCCATTCCGGCCACGGCGCGGACTGATCATCTGCGCACCTGCGCGCGTTGAGGAACGCCAGATCGATCTCGGTGACCGTCAAACCGGTCTCAAACGCACCGGACTCGACGACCAACGCGCCGTGTTCATAGATCATGCGGCGGCCGGCATACACCATGTCCGTCGTGGATTCGCCTGAGCCGGCCGACGCCAGGATGTAGGCCGCATGGAAGCGCTCGGAGGCAGCCGCCAATTGGGTGCGAACGCGCTCAGGGGCGCCCGCAATCTCCGGTACCGCCGCCGGGCAGGCGACGATGAGCGAGCTGGGGCCGTCCATCGCGTCGGACAGGTGCGCAACGGAGACCTCGAACTGACGCATGTTCTCGCAGCGGTAGAATCCGTGGTCACTCAAGGAATACCCGCTTCCGCCCTTGTCGATGTAGGTGTACTCCTCGTCGTGCAGCGGGCGGAACCAGCGGCGCTCAGCGGTGCTCAGGTTCGACTTCGCCGTGATGCCCAACAACTCGCCGTTGTACACACAGGCCGCACAATTCAGCGAGGCGGAATCGTACCACACCGGCAGGCCGACCACCGTCAGCATGCCCAGGCCTGCGCTGGCACGGGCCACCTCCATCAGGGCGTCCCACGCCGCGTCCAGCAGCGCCTTTTGCCAAAACAGGTCCCCGCTGCTGGCACCCGTCAGGCACAGTTCGGGCAGCACCAGCAGCTTCACCTGCCGCGCGGCCGCCTCCTTCATCAGCCGGATGACCGCCTGGGCGTTTTGCGCGGGGTCGCAGAGCGCGATGTCGGGCGTACCGGCGGCGACGCGCAGAATTCCATCCCGCATGGGTGTGTCCTCCTTCATGTATGCAAGTTTGACACCATTATACCCCAATTGCGGCCAAGGTACCAGGTAAACTTTTTCGTGAAGCCGGCGCATAGAGTTTGGGTAGGCGCACCGACCCGGCGGCGATCTTCCGTGCCAACGCATGTGATGAAGAATGCCGCACTGGGCTGCGGATTCAGATCGCATCTGCGCAGACGCCGTCATCCTGAGCGCAGCGAAGGGCCATCTTCACTTTGGTGTGGCACTCAGTTTGAGGAAGTTCCTTCGCTGGCGCTCAGGATGACGGCGTGGATGGGCTGGATGCTCCGTATCTTTGTCCGTGCGCAAGCCAGGTGACGATTACGCTTTTCGATTGTCTCCCACCCAAAATTGTGCTATAATAATCTGAGTGCGCCCATCCCCTGAATCGGAGGTTGACATAGATGACCAAACTGGACGAACTGCGCCGTGAGCAGGAGCGCGCGGCTTTTGTGCAGCAGCTGCTCATCGCGGTGATCGAGCAGGCCAAGGACTCGTCCCTGGCCCATGAGGGCACCATACAGATGCTGCTGAACGACGCCTGGGAGGAGCTGCGCCTGAAGCCCACCGCGCTGTCGGTGCAGGACCTGGACACCCTGGGCAATGAGGTGAACCGTTTCTTGCTGCGCAAGGCGCTGCTGGGCGGCCGCGCGGCGCAGTATGAGCGGATGCTGAAGGAGCCCTACTTCGCGCGGGTGGATTTTCAGGAGCGCGGGGCCGGGACGCCTGAGCGGATTGTGATCGGGCTGTACAGCCTGCAGGGCACCGACGGCACGCTCGTGGTGCACGATTGGCGCGCGCCCGTGGCGGGGCTGTACTATGACGCCACGCCCGGGCCGGTCTCCTACCACGCACCCTCCGGTGAGATTGAGGGCATCATGAGCCTCAAGCGCCAGTACCGGTTCGAAGAGGGCAAACTCACCTATTATGTGGATACCGACGTGGCCATTGAGGACGAGATGTTGATGGACATCCTCAAGGGCGCGACGTCCGCCCGCATGCGGTCCATCGTGTCCACCATCCAGCGCGAACAGAATCAGGCCATCCGCGCGGAGGGCGCTGGCGTGCTGTCGGTGATCGGCGGCGCGGGCTCGGGCAAGACCTCCGTGGCGATGCACCGCGCGGCCTATCTTTTATACCGCCACGGCGGGCTGCTGGACGCGTCGTCCATCGCCACCCTGTCCCCAACCAGCGCGTTCAGCGAGTACATCTCCAATGTGTTGCCGGACCTGGGCGAGGAAAACACGCGCATGCCAGTGCTGCATCAGCTGCTGGGCCATGTGATCGGCACATCGCCCGAGCCGCCGCTGAAGCAGACCGAGCGCCTGTCCCAGCCCGCATACACCCTGCGCCGCGACAGCGTGGGCCACAAGAGCGGGCCGGACTTCGTGGCGCTGATGGACCGGTTCATCGGCCGGTTTTCCGCCGTCGGCCCGGTCCTCGCGAACATCGCCGTGGATGAGCAGGTGCTGATCACGCGCGGCGAGCTGGAGCGGATGTACAGGAGCGAGTTCCGCATGCTGAACCCCTTCCTGCGCCTGACCCGCATCCAGGCCGTGGCGCAGGCCAAGATCGAGGCCAGTGAGCGCTCGCTGCAGGGCCAGTACGAAAAGCGGCTCTCCGGCAAGTACAAGGGCCGCGACCTGGAGATGGCTGCGCGGATGGCGGTCTCTCAGCGGCTGGCCCCGGCCAAGGCGCTGATCCGGCGCATGCTGCGGCTGGACGTGCTGAAGCTGTACGCGGAGGCGGTCTCCGACCTGCCGGAGGAGATCAGCACCGCGGCCCAGGAAAATGCGGACTGCCAGCTCATCTGGTGGGAGGACGCGCCCGCCATCGCGTATCTGATGCTGAAACTGGGCTTCGCCGCGCCGGACCGGTCCATTCGCCACCTGCTGGTGGACGAGGTGCAGGACTATTCTATGGTCGCGCTGGCGTTCCTGCACCTGTTTTATCCGCTAGCCCAGATCACACTGCTGGGCGACCCGAACCAGCGCACCGGCCCTGGCATGCCGCCCTGCAGGCCCGCCCAGTGGGGCGCGTGCTTCGGCTCCCCCGACGCGCCGGTGATCGAGCTGAGCAAGTGCTATCGCTCCACCGCCCAGATCACGCGGCTGTGCAACGCGCTGCTGCCCGTGGGCGCTGGGGTGCAGCCCTTCGGGCGCGACGGCGCGCCGCCGCTGGTGGCCGCGTACGACCCAAAAGCGCTGCTCCAAACGGTCGAGCGCTGGCAGTCTGAGGGCAAGCGGGTGGCGCTGATCACTCGCGCGCTGCCCGAGGCCAGCGCCCTGGCCAAGAAAATCAAGGGCGCGTGGCTCATCCAGGACGAGGCGGACATGATGCCGGAGACCGGCGGCGTGATTGTGTCCTGCTATCACCTGCTGAAAGGGCTGGAGTTCGACGCGGTGGCCGTGGTGTGGCCGGAGGTCATGGAACTGACGGAAAACGAGCGGCGGCGGCTGTACACAGCGTGCTCCAGGGCGCTGCACGAGCTGGCGCTGATGGGACCGGATTCGCTGATCCGGGAATTGGGGATTGTGACATGACGATAGGCGTTGTGGGCGGCGGCGCCAGCGGGCTGATCGCGGCCATCAAGGCGCGGCAGTTGGGCGCGGACGTGGTGCTGATGGAGCGCCAGGCGCGGGTGGGGAAAAAACTGCTGGTGACCGGCAACGGCCGCTGCAACCTGACCCACTTGATGGCCAGTAGGCCGGTCGGGCGCGGCGGTGTGAACCCGACGCTCCCCTATCACGGCGGCACGGCCATCATGGCCAGGGCGATGCAGGCCTATCAGCCGACCGCCGTGGTCGAGTTTTTCCGTGCGCTGGGCGTGGAGCCGTTCTATGACGGCGACCGCGTATATCCCCAGTCAGAACAGGCGGGCTCGGTGGTGGACGCGCTGAGGCTGACCTGTGACGAGCTTGGCGTGCGCACGCTATGCTGCTTCGAGGCCAACGCCGTGGAGGGCGCGTACCGGGTCGCGGCGGTCGACGGACGGACCGTGGAGGCGGACAAGCTGATCATGGCCATGGGCGGCCCCAGCGGCGCGGCGGTGGGCGGCACGAACCTGGGCCTGAAACTGATGGAGCGGATGGGTTTCAAGATCGCACAGCCGCAGCCCGCGCTGGTGCAACTGCGCACAGACATGACCGACATCCGCGCGCTGACGGGCATCCGGTTCACCGGCGAGATCCTGATCGAGGCGGACGGCGTCGTGCAGCGGAGCGAGGGCGGCGAGATCCTGTTCACCGACTACGGGCTGTCCGGCCCCGCGGTGCTGCAGGTATCCCGCGACGCGTCGGTGAGCCTCTCAAAGCGCAAGCGGGTCCTGGCGCACCTGCGGGTCTTCGAATCGCCGCCCCTCGATATGCTGAAGGCGCGCCGCCAACTGCTCGGCGGGCGGCCGGTGGAGCATTTTCTGACGGGCTTGGTCAACCGGCGGCTGGGGCAGGTGCTGCTGCGGCTCTCCTGCACAGGGCCGATGGGCAGACCGTCCTGTGAGCTGACGGATTTTGAGCTGGAAAACCTGGCCCAGGTGTGCAGCGACTGGCCGATCGAGGTGATCGGCACACAGGGACTGGACAGCGCCCAGGTCGCGGCGGGCGGGGTGCGCACGGATCAGTTTGACCCGCTGACGCTGGAGGCCAAGAAAATGCCGGGTCTGTACGCCACCGGCGAGCTGCTGGACATCGACGGCGACTGCGGCGGCTACAACCTGCAGTGGGCCTGGGCCAGCGGGCTGTTGGCTGCCGAGAGCGCGGCGCAGTGACGGTGTCCCAACACTCATTTTTACATCGACAAAGGAGCCACCTCATGCACAGACTCTCCAACCTCCGCGTCCCGCTCAGCTTCACGGACGCGCACCTCGCCCGCCTCATCGCGGGCGCACTGTCCATCCCCGAGTCCCGCGTGCGCTCCCCCCGCCTCGCCAAAAAATCCGTGGACGCCCGCCGCAAGGACGACGTCCACTTCGTGCTGACGCTGGACTTCACCCTCTCCCCCGGCCCCGTCCCCGCGCCGCCCAAGGGCGCGAACCTCGCCGAGGTGCATGACGCCCCCTACGCCTACCAAAAATCCCAACCCCTCCCCCGCCGCCCGCTGGTGGTGGGCCTGGGTCCGGCGGGCCTGATGGCGGCGCTGGTGCTGGCGGAGGCGGGTCTATCGCCCCTCGTGATCGAGCGGGGCCGAGACGTGGACCGGCGGCAGGTGGACGTGGCCCGCTTTTTTGAAACCGGCGCGCTGGACCCAGTGTCCAACGTGCAGTTCGGCGAGGGCGGCGCGGGCACCTTTTCCGACGGCAAGCTGACCACGGGCATCAAGGACCCCCGCTGCCGCGAGGTGCTGCGGGTTTTCCATGCACACGGCGCGCCGGAGTCGGTGCTGTACGAGGCCAAGCCCCACATCGGCACGGACAACCTGCCCGGCATGGTGCGCTCCATCCGCAATCGGATCATCGAGCTGGGCGGCGAAGTGCGGTTTGAGACGGCGCTGGAGTCGCTGATCATCGAGCGCGGCCAGGTGGTGGGCGCGGTGATCAACGGCCAGCAAATCGACGTGTCCGACCTGATTCTGGCCGTGGGCCACAGCGCACGCGACACGCTGTCCATGCTGCATGAGCAGGGCGTGCCCATGCGCAAAAAGCCGTTCTCCATCGGCGTACGGATCGAGCATCCCCAGGCGCTGATCGACCGCGCTCAGTACGGCGCGGCGGCGGACCACCTTCAGCTCGGGGCGGCGGACTACAAGCTGGCGGAACAGCTGAAGTGCGGGCGCGGTGTGTACACATTCTGCATGTGCCCCGGCGGCCAGGTCGTCGCCGCCGCCAGTGAGCCGGGCCACCTGGTGGTCAACGGCATGAGCGGCTTTGCCCGCAGCGGCCACAACGCCAACTCGGCGCTGCTGGTGTCGGTGCTGCCGGAGGATTTTCCGGGCGAGTCGCCCCTCGACGGGCTGCGATTCCAGGAACACTGGGAGAAAAAGGCATTCGAACTGGGCGGCGGCGGATACCGCGCCCCCGCGCAGACGCTTGGCGATTTTCTCAGAGGTCGCGCGTCCACAGGCCCAGGCATGGTCCTGCCGACCTACAGGCCTGGCGTGAGCTGGACCAATCTGTCCGAGGCCCTGCCCGCCTTCGCTGCAGGCGCGCTGCGCGAGGCGATCCCCATGATGGACCGCCGCCTGCGCGGCTTCGCGCTGCCCGGCGCGGCACTGACCGGCGTGGAGACGCGCTCGTCCAGCCCGGTCACCATCCCCAGGGACCCGGAGACCTGCATGGCAGAGGTGCTGGGCCTGTATCCCTGCGGCGAGGGTGCGGGCCACGCGGGCGGCATCATGTCAGCCGCCGTGGACGGCATGAAGTGCGCCGAGGCGGTGCTGCGGCGACACGCCGCGAATCTGTAGCCTCGGAGGCAAAGGAGCCACAACATGCACCAAATCGCCAATTGGATCAACCAAAACCCCGGCGTGTCGCTGATCCTCACGGTTGCGCTGGGTTTTGCCGTGCTGTCCGCGATCCTGCGGCGGGCGGCCCGCCTCAGCCAGCGCGCCGTGGAGCGCCGCCTGGCCGAATACGAGCGCCGTCGCGAGCGCGACCAAATGAGCCTCATCGCCCGCGTCCAGGAGGACAGCGAGCGCACGGGCGACTTCATGCAGCGGCTGTACGAGGTCCAGGCCCAGTCCATGGAGGCCGCCGAGACCCGCATTGCGCGGCTCTCCGAGGTCATCGTGGGCCGCCAGGACACCATGCAGCGCACGCTCAACGAACGGCTGCAGTCAATCCAGGGTTCAAACGATCAAAAGCTGGACCAGATGCGCGAGATGGTGGATCAAAAGCTGACGGCGACGCTGGAAAAGCGGCTGGGCGAGTCGTTCAAGCGGGTGTCGGATCAGCTGGAATCGGTGCACAAGGGCTTGGGCGAGATGCAGGCGCTGGCTGGCGGCGTAGGCGATCTGAAGCGCGTGCTGACGGGCGTGAAGACGCGCGGCGTGTGGGGCGAGGTGCGGCTGGGCGCGCTGCTGGAGCAGAACCTGGCGCCCGGGCAGTACATCCAGAACGCCCAGATCGGCCCGGATACCCAGGAGCGCGTGGAGTTCGCGATCCAGCTCCCCGGTAAGGGCGATGACGCGCCGGTGCTGCTGCCCATCGACGCCAAGTTCCCCCAGGAGGATTATCAGCGGCTGCTGGACGCCACAGAGGCCAACGACGTGGCCGCCATCGCCCGGGCGGGCGCGGCGCTGGAAAAGGCGGTCTTGGAGCAGGCCAAGCGCATCGCCGGTAAATACATCAAAGTCCCCCACTCCACCGACTTCGCCATCCTGTTCCTGCCCAGCGAAGGCCTGTACGCGGAGGTGCTGCGCAGGCCCGGCCTGATGGAGTCTGTGCAGCAGCGCCACCGCGTGGTACTGTCCGGCCCCACCACACTGTCCGCGCTGCTGAGCAGCCTGCAGATGGGCTTCCGCACGCTGGCCGTAGAGCAACGCAGCGAGGAGGTCTGGCGGCTGCTGGGCAGCGTGAAGGAGGAGTTCTGGCGGTTCGGCGAGGTGTTGGACAAGACCCGCCAGCGCCTGGAGCAGGCGAGCACGGAGTTGGACAACGCCAGCATTCGCACCCGCGCGATCAACCGTCAACTGAAGGCCATGGAGCAACTGGGCGCACCGGAGGAAGAGTGAGACGATTCATCCTCCATTCCCCTTCCCCGTCCCCCAAACCGTCATCCGTCCCCCCCACGCCGTCATCCTGAGCGCAGCGAATGACCTTCCTAAAGATAAACGGAGCTTTAGTTTGAGGAAGGTGCTTCGCTGGGCTCAGGGTGACGGGGGGGGGGGGACGGTGGGCGGTGTGGGGGACGGGGAGGGGGCAGGGAGGATGAAGAGTAGC
>JAVBUD010000125.1:0-5316 GCA_031555755.1 Eubacteriales bacterium
GGTCCGCCTGCACGGCTTCCTTCTGGGCAGACCGCGCCTCGCTCTCGCCGGTCTGCGCGATCACGAAAGCCAGCGCGCCCAAAAACACGCACACGCTCAACGCGATCAGCGCCGAATAGGAAAAGAACAGCCTGCTGCGAAACGCAGTTTTTTTCAAGGCGCGGCCTCCCATCGCCGGTTGTATTGTCCTCATTATACAACAAAGTTTCGTTTTGCACATCCGAAATATCCCAGTTTTCACATATTGACATGTGCATCTTCGATTTGAACATTTACGGGCTGGTCCCCGGTCGCCTATACTCTCAGTAGCACAAGGGTAACACCACACAGAGCCACAAGCGCGTGGACGGATGCCTTTCCGCCCAAGCGCACTTGCAAAAACGCTCGACGTAGCGCTGCTACGCCTTCGGTTTCTGCAAGCACACCTGGGCAAAAATTCATCGCGCCCACGCATTCGCGTTCTGTGCGGTGTTGCCCTAGCAAGAAATGGGGAGGGCCATATGCCGGCAAAGATTCTCGAAATTACGGGTGTCACGAAGATCTTTCCGGGCGTCAAGGCGCTCGACAACGTGCAGTTTGACCTGTACGAGGGAGAGATCCACGCGCTGATGGGCGAAAACGGCGCGGGCAAGAGCACCTTCATCAAGGTGCTGACCGGCGTGCACCAGCCCGACCACGGCCGGATACTGATGGACGGCCAGGAGGTCGCGATGCACGACCCGCTCGTGGCGCAGCGGCACGGCATCGCCGCGATCTACCAGCATCTGGCGGCCTATCCGGATTTGACGGTGGCCGAGAACATTTTCATGGGACATGAGCAGCTCTCGGGACCCCTCAAACGGATCGATTGGAAAAAAACCAACAAAATGGCCCGGGAGCTGCTTGCGTCGCTGGGATCGAACATCAGCCCCACCGAGCGCATGCGGGTGTTGTCGGTCGCGCAGCAACAGTTGGTGGAGATCGCCAAGGCGCTGAGCCAGAACGCGCGCGTGCTGATCATGGACGAGCCCACCGCCGCGCTGTCCCGGCGCGAGAGCGAGGAGCTGTACGAGATCGTGAGGTCGCTGCGCCAGCGAGGCACATCGGTGATCCTGATCTCGCATCGCTTCGAGGACATGTATTCGCTGGCCGACCGCGTGACTGTGCTGCGCGACGCGAAGTACATCGGCACCTGGGCGGTGGACGGCATTTCGAACGAGCAGATGGTCAAGTACATGGTGGGCCGATCCATCGAGCAGTTCTTCCCCCACAAGGACGCGAAGATCGGCGAGCCGGTGCTGCGCGTGGAGGGGCTGTCCAGGACGGGCTACTTCAGGGACGTGAGCTTCACGCTGCACGCGGGCGAGATATTGGGGCTGACCGGCCTTGTGGGCGCGGGGCGCACCGAGGTGGTGGAGGCCATGCTGGGTGTGACCGATAAGAGCGCGGGCAAAGTGTTCGTGGGCGGCAGGGAAGTCGAGATCAGGAGCCCCCACGACGCGCTGAACCTGGGCATCGGACTGTTGCCCGAGGACCGGCAGAAGCAGGGGCTGCTGCTGCCCTGGACGATTGGGCAGAACATCACGCTACCGTCCCTGGACTCATTCAAGCGCGGCATCTTCATGGACCAGGGCGGGGAGCGCCAGGAGGCGGGCCGCCTCAAAAAGCTGCTGGAGGTCAAGGCCACCGGCATCGACGATACCGCCGCGTCGCTCTCGGGCGGCAACCAGCAGAAGGTGGTCGTGGCCAAGCTGCTGGCGGGCAACGCCAAAATATTGATCCTGGACGAGCCCACAAAGGGCGTGGACGTGGGCAGCAAGGCGCAGATCTACGAGATCATGTGCGAGCTGGCGGACCAGGGCTTCGGCATCCTGATGATCTCATCCGAGATGCCCGAGGTCATCAACATGTCGGACACCATCGTCGTGATGCGCGAGGGGCGCGTGTCCACCATCATCCCCAAGGCCGAGGCCACGCAGGAGAACGTGCTCACCGCCGCGATGCCGCTGGACAAATCCGCGAAGGAAGCGGGCTGACTTCAAACTGGGAGTTGATTGAAACATGCAGACCGCGAAAGAGCGGCAGCCGCTGTACACGCTTCTGATCAAGTACCGCGAGATCGGGCTTTTGATCATCATCGCGCTGCTCGTGCTGGGCGTAGGGCTGAGAAATCCCGCGTTCGCCGCGCCCAGCAACCTGTTGTTCATCCTGGAGGACACCTCGATCCTGGCCATCCTGGCCGCCGGGATGCTGTGCGTGCTGCTGGTGGGATCGATCGACATCTCCATCGCGGGCGTGATGGCGCTGAGCGCCATGGTCACCGGCGTGGTGATGCGGGGCTTCCTCTCAGCCGAGGAGGGCACGGTGCTCGTGAACGGCGTAGAGACCGCGATGACGATCCGCACGAGCACCAACCTGCTGGTGCTGATTCTGGTCGGCGTGGGCGTTGGCAGCCTGTGCGGGCTGGTCAGCGGCGCCATCATCGCCTATGGCAAGGTGCTGCCGATCGTGACCACGCTGGGCATGCAGTACATCGTGTACGGGCTCTGCCACATCGTATCGGACGGCAAGGCCGTGTATCGCAAAGAGATGTCCGACATCTTCGTCGAGTTTTCCCGGGCCAGTTTTCTGGGTGTGAACACCAAGACCTGGATCATGCTCTTCGTGTTCGTGGTGCTGCTGCTGTTCATCACATACGCCCGCAAGGGCCGCCACCTGTACGCGGTGGGCTCGAATGTGGAGGCTGCTGAGATGCGCGGCATTCCAGTGCAGCGCACGATTGTCATGGCGCATGTGATCATGGGCGCGCTGGCGGGCCTCGCCGGGCTTTTGTACGGCAGCCATGACACGAAAATCACCCAGGACATGGCGATGGGCTACGAGCTGTACGTCATCGCGGCGTGCGTCATCGGCGGCGTGGCTGTCACGGGCGGCTCGGGCAAGATCCTGGGCGTGCTGCTGGGGGCGCTGACCATCGGCGTGATCAACAACGGTCTGACGATGCTGCGGCTGACCGGCAACAGTGAGTTCTGGAAAAAGGCGATTCAGGGGTCGCTGATCCTGATCGCGGTGGTCTCGAACGTGCTGCTGCAGCGCACGATGAACAGGCAGAACCTGCGAAGGAGGCAGATCTAAATGAAGAAGATCCTCCGCTGGGAACTGCTGCTGACGATCCTGATCGTGGCCGTGTATCTGTTCTTCAACAGCCAGATCCCCGGCAACTACACGATCCCGAAGCTGCTGAGCCAGACGCGGGTGTACATGGTGGACGTGGGGTTCATGGCGCTCGGCATGCTGTTGATCCTGATCATGGGCGACATCGACATCTCGGTCGCGTCCATCGCGTCGCTGTCGTGCACGATCATGGGCGTCACCTATAACGGCGGCAGCGGCCTGCCGTTCGCGGTCTCGCTGGCGCTGGCGCTGTGCGTGGGCGCGGTCTGCGGTATGCTCAACGGCGCGCTGGTGACGCGGTTCAAAGAACTGTTCCCGATGATCATCACGCTGTCCACATCGACGCTGTATCGCGGCATCGCGTACATCATCCTGAAGGACCAGTCGTCGGGCGGGTTCCCCGATTGGTTTTCCACGAACTTGGGCTACGGCATGGCGACGATTGGCGGGGTCGAGTTCCCGGTGATGCTGTTCTGCCTGCTGGCGGTGATTCCGGTGTTCTTTGTGTGGCTGCACAGGACGACGAGCGGTCGCCGCATCTTCGCCACGGGCACGAACATCCAGACGTCCTATTATTCGGGGCTGCAGACCGACAAGATCAAGCTGAGCATGTTCATGTTGAACGGCGTGATGGCCGCCATCGGCGGTATCTTCCTGACGGCCAGGACGGGCAGCGTGAAGTACACGATGGCGACGGGCTACGAGATGCAGGCGATCGCCATCGCGGTGCTGGGCGGTGCGTCCACGGCGGGCGGCAAGGGCTCGGTCATCGGGCTGCTGCTGGCGCTGGTGCTGATGACCTGCCTGAAGAACGGGCTGATGCTGATGTACAACGATGCGTTCGTGCTGAACCTGGCGATCGGCGTGCTGCTGATCGGGATCGTGCTGGTGCCGAACATGTGGGGCATGCTGAGCGCATACCGCCAGGTCAAGAGGCGCCGTAACGACGCGGTGAAGGTGAGTTGAGGTGAATTAACAATTAACAATTAACATTGATCAATTGCATGTTATCTTTGGAAACCATCAGACCATCAATTGTTCATTGTTCGTTGCTAATTATTAATTATATGAAACTGAGGAGGTAAACACATGCGCAAGGTACTTTGTCTCATCCTGGCTCTCCTGATGGCTTTCTCCATGACATCCGCGCTGGCCGAGAAGGCCGGCGAGGGCGTCACCATCGGCGTGGTGTACAAGCAGTCAGGCAACCCGTTCTTCGAGGCGGGCGTGAAGGGCTTCCAGGAGGCGGCTGACGAACTGGGCTACACGTTCATCCACAACGGCCCGGCGGACAGCTCCAACGAAGGCCAGATCCAGATCATCGAAGGCTACATCCAGCAGGAAGTGGACGCCATCGCGGTGTCCGCCAACGACGCGGCGGGCCTGGTGCCGGTGCTGAAATCAGCCAAGGAAAAGGGCATCAAGGTCGTGTCGTGGGACAGCAAGGTTGAAGCGGGCGGCCGCGACCTGAACATCGATCCGTCCGTGGCCGAGAACATTGGCCGCGTGCAGATCGAAGAGATCAGTAAGCAGATCGGCGGCGCGGGCCAGATCGCCATCCTCAGCGCCGGCGCGACGATGGACAACCAGAACACCTGGATCGAGTACATGAAGAAGGAACTCGAGAAGGACGAATACAAGGACATCGAGCTGGTGACCGTGGTTTACGGCGACGACCTGACGGACAAGTCGTATCAGGAAATGACCGGCCTGATGAACAGCTATCCGGAGCTGAAGGGCGTCATCAGCCCCACCACCGTGGGCATCGCCGCCGCCGCGCTGTGCATCAAGGACGCGGGCAAGACGGGCCAGATCAAGCTGACGGGTCTGGGCCTGCCGAGCGAGATGGCGCCGTACATTTCTGAGGGCGTTTGTGAAGGCATGTACCTGTGGAACCCCATTGACCTGGGCTACTGCGCGGGGTATGCGTCTGTGGCGCTGGTGAAGGGCGAGATTACTGGGGCTGTGGGCGACGTGCTGAAGGCTGGGCGTCTGGGCGATCGCGAGATTTTTGACGCGGGCGACAATGGGTCGGGGACGATCGTTGGCGATCCGTTCTGCTTCACGGCGGAGAACATTGCGGACTGGAAAGACGTGTACTAACCCCACCCTTCCGCTCAACGCACGCGAAGCAACTAGGGGGTCCAGGGGGATTTAATCCCC
>JAVBUD010000067.1:0-32327 GCA_031555755.1 Eubacteriales bacterium
CCCCCCCCCCCCCACAACCCCCTCCCCCCAGTCTCTCGTGCCGTCGGCTTCCTCCCCCCCCCCCGGGCGCGCGGCCGGCGTCCCCCCCCCCCCCCCCCCTTTCCCTGTTGTTTGGCGAAACTTAACCCCAACCTCTTGAAGTATCTGATATAATTGTAGGATCGACGGGAGGGCTATGCCATGAACAGCATGACGGGATATGGCCGCGCGACGGTGGACCAGGGCGGCAGACAACTCACCATCGAGCTGAAGAGCGTGAACCACCGCTTTTTGGACCTCAACTTCCGCATGCCACGCAGCTTTTCCTTCCTCGAAGAGGACATGCGCAAGCAGATCGGCAAAAAGGCGTCCCGAGGCCATGTGGACGTGTTCGCCACCTACAAAAACCTGCGCGACGACGCCAAGCAGGTGACGGTGGACCTGGCCCTGCTGGGCGCGTATGCGCGCGCGCTGGACGAGATCCAGAAAAACGTCCCCTGCAAGGACGACCGCACGCTGATGGGCCTCGCGCGATTGTCCGATGTGCTGACGCTCACCGAGCAGGATGAGGACCAGGACGCGCTGAGGCAGCTGATGCGGGACGCGCTGGCTGTGGCGCTGTCGGACCTGTGCGACATGCGCGCCCGAGAGGGCAAGGCGCTGAAAAAAGACCTGCTCGCCCGCGTGGACGCCCTGGAGGCGCTGACGGACCGCATCGAGGAGCGCTATCCCATCACGATCGCCGAATACGAGAACCGGCTGAAGGCCCGGGTGCTTGAACTGGCGGCCATGAACATCGACGAGCAGCGCATGGCCCAAGAGGTGGCCATCATGGCGGACCGCAGCGCCATCTCCGAGGAGACGGTGCGGCTCCGGAGCCACTTCGCCCAGCTGCGCGAGATGCTGACCGAAAAAGACGCCGTGGGCCGGAAACTGGACTTCATCGTTCAGGAACTGAACCGCGAGGTGAACACCATCTCCTCCAAGTCCCAGGACATCCCGATCACACAGATGGTGGTGTCCGCGAAGGCGGAGATCGAGAAGATGCGCGAGCAAGTGCAGAACATCGAATGACAACAACCTCAATTTAGACACACACATGAATGTTGTGTGATCTGAATGGTTCAGGGCCAGCTCACCCATACTCACTGTTACTGGAGGGTTATTGAAGATGACCAAGAAGGGCAATCTGTTTGTGGTCTCCGGCCCGACGGCCGCCGGAAAGGGCACCATCTGCGCCAAGCTGTGCGAGCGCAGACCGGACATCAAGCTCAGCGTCTCCTGCACCACCCGCGCCATGCGGCCCGGCGAGGTGGACGGCGTGCACTATTTTTTCATCTCGGACGCGCAGTTCAGCGAGATGATCCTGGCGGGCGAGCTGCTGGAGCACGCGGGCGTGCACGGCAAGCAGTACGGCACGCCGCGCGGATTCGTGGTAGACATGCTGAACCGCGGCCTGGATGTGATCCTGGAGATTGACGTGCAGGGCGCAAGGCAGGTCGAAGCCCGAAAAATGGTGGAGACCACGCCCATCTTCGTCATCCCGCCGTCCAAGGAGGTGCTGATCAAGCGCCTGCGCGACCGGGGCACCGAGAGCGAGGAACAGATCACCGTGCGCCTCAAGACCGCGCAGACGGAGTTGGTCGAGGCCGAGAACTATCCCTATCTGATCGTGAACGACGACCTGGAGGAGGCCGTCCGCAGCCTCGAGGCCGTCATTGACGCCAGCCACGCGGAGCGAGAAGAGCATGTGGACCTGCTCCACGAACTCTATCAGCAATTTCAGGAGGTATAACGCCATGATGATCGAACCCCCCATCGGAGAACTGCTGTCCAAGGTGGACTGCCGGTACACGCTGGCCGTGGAGGCCAGCAAGCGCGCCCGTGAGCTCATCGGCGGCGCACAGCCGCTGCTGGACACAAAAGAAGTCAAGCCGCTGGCCATCGCCATCGAGGAGATCAACCGCGACCTGATCACCTTCGAGCGCGAGGCCGAGGATAAGTAATCATGCTGTCCGGCAAGCGCGTCGTATTGGGCGTGTCGGGCGGCATTGCCGCCTATAAGGCCGCCGAGATCGTCAGCAGGCTGAAAAAGCAGCGCGCCGACGTGCGCGTGGTAATGACGCAAAACGCGACACAGTTCATCGCGCCGCTGACACTGGAGACGCTGTCCGGGAACCAGGTCTATGTGTCGCAGTTCGAGAAGGCTTGGGAGATCGAGCACATCTCGCTGCAGAAATTCGCGGACCTGGTCATTGTCGCGCCCGCCACCGCGAACATCATCGGCAAATACGCGTGCGGCATCGCGGACGACCTGCTGTCCACCACACTGATGGCGGCGCGGGCGCAGGTGCTGATCGCGCCGGCCATGAACGCGGAGATGTACAAGAGCGCGGCGCACCAGGCGAACCTCCAGGTGCTGCAGGGGCGCGGCGTGCGGTTCATCGGGCCGGACACGGGCTTTCTGGCGTGCGGCGACGAGGACATCGGCAGGATGTCGTCGCCTGAGGCCATCGTGCTGGCCGCGACGCAGCTGCTGTGCCCGGTGCGTGACCTGGCGGGGAAAAAGGTGCTGGTCACCGCAGGCCCCACGCGGGAGATGCTGGACCCGGTGCGGTTTTTGTCGAACCGCTCCACCGGTAAAATGGGCTACGCCATCGCCGAGGCCGCCGCAAGCCGCGGCGCGGAGGTCGTTTTGGTATCGGGGCCGGTGGACCTCGATGCGCCCCAGGGCGTGGAGCGGGTCTCCATCACGTCCACTCAGGACCTGTTCGAGGCCGTGACCGCGCGGGCGGCCCAAATGGACATCGTGATCCAGGCGGCCGCGCCCGCGGACTACACGCCCTTGGCGGTCTCGCCCATCAAGATGAAGAAGGCAGACGGAGACCTGACGATCCCGCTCAAGCGCACGCCGGACATCGCCCAGGCGATCGGGCAGACGAAGCGGGCGGGTCAGGTGTTCGTGATCTTCGCGGCGGAGACGAACGACGTGCGGGACAACGCGCGCGGAAAGCTCGATCGGAAGAACGCGGATTTTGTGGTCGCCAATGATGTGACCCAGCCTGGGGCCGGGTTCGCGGGCGACACGAATGTGGTGACGATCATCGGGCGGGATGGGGAACAGGCGCTGCCGATGATGTCGAAGCGGGACGTAGCGGAGGCGATTTTGGACAGAGCAGCCGCGCTCCTGTAGGGCCAGCCCGTGCCCAACGGTGATACGAAGAAAGCGGAGGCACACATGCGCTACTGCGATGTGATCGTGGACATCTCGGCGGAGGCGCTGGACAGGCTGTTCAGCTATGTCATCCCCGACGGGCTCACCCTCGCGGTGGGCCAGCGTGTGCTGGTGCCCTTCGGGCCTCGAAAGCTGGAAGGTTACGTGCTGGGCTTCCGGGACCATGTGGACATGGACCCCGCAAAGGTCCGCGCCGTGATCCGCACGCTGGAGCCGTACCCGGCGATCCTGCCGGAGCTGATCGAGCTGGCGAAGTGGATGAAGGACAAGTACCACACGACCCTCAGCGAGGCGCTGCGCCAGATGATCCCCGCCCAGCGGCGGGGCGAGCGGGTGAAGGAAAAGACGGTGCGGGTGGCCTCGCTGACGGTCACGGGAGACGCGCTCAATGAAGCGATCGCGACCTGTTCGCGCTCGACGCGGCAAAAGTCCGTGTTGGAACTGCTGAAGTA
Source organism: Eubacteriales bacterium (assembly GCA_031555755.1). Taxonomy (GTDB): domain Bacteria; phylum Bacillota; class Clostridia; order Christensenellales; family Aristaeellaceae; genus JAJDGF01. The sequence continues at coordinate 3,667 of JAVBUD010000067.1, forward strand.
CGGGCCCATCGAGGTGCCCAGGCTGGGCGAACTGGTTCCGGGCGTCAGCGCGGTGCTCAGCGCCCTGACGACGAAGGGATTCGTCGATGTCCACGCCGAAGAAACCCTCCGCACCCCCTACCAAGCCATCGACACGCGGCGCATCGTGGACCCGGTGCTCACCGACGCGCAGCAGGCCGCGGTGGACGCCATTGGGGCTGCGCTGGACGGCGGCGGCGGGCGGTTTCTGCTGCACGGGGTGACGGGTTCGGGCAAGACGGAGGTCTACATCGGCGCCATCCGGCACGCGCTGGACCAGGGGAAAACGGCCATCGTGCTGGTGCCTGAGATCGCGCTGACGCCGCAGATGGTGGACTGGTTCCGGGCACGGTTCGGCGGGGACGCGGCGGTGCTGCACTCCAGGCTCAGCCCCGGCGAGCGCTACGACGAGTGGCGCAGAATCCGGCTGGGCGATGCCCGCGTGGCCATCGGGGCCCGCTCCTGTGTGTTCGCGCCGATGCAGAACCTGGGCATCATCATCGTGGACGAGGAGCATGAGCACACCTACAAGTCCGACCGGCGGCCGTGTTATGACGCCCGGGAAATCGCGCAGTTCCGGGCTGAACAGTCGCGCGGCGTGATGATCCTCGGCAGCGCCACGCCGTCGATCCAGACCTACATGAAGACCACGGCGGGGGTCAAGCCCGAAAACAAACTGAGCCTGCTGGAGCTGAATGAGCGCGTGCTGGGCCGAAGATTGCCGGACGTGGAGATCGTGGACATGCGCCAGGAATTGCTGCGCGGCAACAAGTCCATGTTCAGCGCCTCACTGCAGGCGGAACTGCGGCGATGCCTGGACGAGGGCCACCAGGCGATGCTTTTCCTGAACCGCCGCGGACATTCCACGTTCGTGAGCTGCAGGGCCTGCGGCTATGTGGAGCGCTGCGAGAACTGCGACGTGGCGCTGACGTTTCACCAGCACGAGGGCCTCCTGCGGTGCCACTATTGCGATGCGGTGCGCGTGCCGCCCCAGAAGTGCCCCCAGTGCGGCAGCGCGTTCATCAAGTATTTCGGCGCGGGCACCCAGAAGGTCGAGGAGGAGGTCCACCGGCTTTTCCCGGACGCAGCGGTGCTTCGGATGGACATGGACACCACGCGCGGCAAGGACAAGCATGAGGAGATCCTCAGCGCGTTCCGGCGCGGCGAGGCGCAGATTTTGATCGGCACCCAGATGATCGCAAAGGGTCTGGACTTTCCGAATGTGACGCTGGTGGGCGTGGTCGCAGCCGACATGACGCTGAACCTGCCAGACTACCGCAGTGTGGAGCGTACATTCCAGCTGGTCACCCAGGTGGCGGGCCGGGCGGGCCGGGCGGACGCGCCTGGGCGCGTGGTGGTGCAGACCTACGACCCGGACCACTTCGCCATCCAGCTGGCAGCCAAGCAGGACTATCGCGCGTTCTATCACCAGGAGGCCAAGAACCGGCGGCGCGGGCTGTATCCGCCGTACACGGTGATCGCGCGGCTGCTGGTCACGGCGGACGCGGAGCCGGACGCGAGTCGGGAGGCGGCGCGTTTGGAAAAGGCGCTATCCGGGTATCTCGAAAGTGAAAACCTGATGGCCGACGTGGTGCAGGTGCGGGCGCTTGAGGCCCCGCTGAAGCGGATCAAGGGCGAGTCGCGGCACATGGTGTTCATCAAGATGTACGCTAAGGGCGCGGTGGACCGGGTGATGGATTATATGGAACAGCTGGCCCGCGCGGGCTCGGAAGTGGCCCGCATTGAGCTAGAGATCAACCCGACGAACATGTTGTAGGACCCAAGACCGAGGCGAAAATGCCCGGCAGGGCCGTAGGGGCGTGGAAGCCCGCCCCTACGAAGCGTTCAATCGGGTTCCATGGACCCAGACTTAGGAGGTTATAGATACATGGCGGTTCGCAAGATTCTGGTGATGGGTGACGAGGCGCTGCGCAAGAAGTGCAGGCCCGTGGAAAAGTTTGACGCGCGGCTGCATCAGCTGCTGGACGACATGGCCGAGACCATGTACGAGGCCGACGGCGCAGGACTGGCCGCGCCTCAGGTGGGCATTTTGCGCCGCGCCGTGGTGATCGACACCGGCGACGGCGACGGCGTGCTGGAGCTGATCAACCCGGAGATTTTGGCTATCGAGGGCGAGCAGGTGAACGCCGAGGGCTGCCTGTCCATCCCCGGCAAGCGGATGACCGTGGCGCGGCCGCAGAAGGTGCGCGTGGCGGCCCAAGACCGGGACGGCAATCGATTCGAGATGGAGGGCGAGGACTTTTTCGCCATCGTCACCAGCCACGAACTGGACCACCTGGACGGCGTGCTGTACGTGGACAAGATGATCGAGGACGTCACAGACCAGTACCAGAGCGAGGAAAATGCAGATGAGTAAACCGCGCATCGCGTTCATGGGCACACCGGATTTCGCCGTGCCGAGCTTGGCCGCGCTGGTCGAGGGCGGCTATCCGGTGATCGCCGCGTTCACCCAGCCGGATCGGCCCTCTGGGCGCGGACACAAGCTGCAGGCGTGCCCTGTGAAAGTGTATGCTGAACAGCAGCATATCCCCGTGTTTCAATTCGAGCGAGTGAGAAGACCCGATGGCATGGCGGCGATGCGCGAGCTTTCGCCGGACCTGATCGTCACAGCGGCGTTCGGGCAGATTCTGCCCCAGGCGCTGCTGGACATCCCGAAATTGGGCACGGTGAATGTGCACGCTTCGCTGCTGCCCAGGTATCGCGGGGCCGCGCCGATCAACTGGTGCATCATCGAGGGCGAGACGGTGTCGGGCGTGACGACCATGCTGACCGACGCCGGGATCGACACGGGGGACATGCTGCTGAGCGAGGAAGTCGAGATTGGCCCGGAGGAGACGGCGGGCGAGCTGACGGAGCGCTTGTCCCATGTGGGTGCGCGGGTGCTGATCAAGACGCTGGAGGGGCTGCTTGCCGGGTCGGTTCGGCCCGTCAAGCAGGATGAGTCGCAGATGTCCCACCAACCGATGATGAAAAAGGAGCTGGGGCGGATCGATTTTCATGTGGACGCGCGGACCATCGTGAACCTGGTGCGCGGCGTGACGCCGTGGCCGGGCGCGTACGCGATGTTGCCGGACGGTGGGGCGCTGAAGGTGCTGGTTGCGCGGGCTTCCGATTGTGATGCGACGGGAAAACCGGGCGAGGTCGTGGCGTCTGGTCCCAAGCAGGGACTGGTGGTGCGCTGCGGTGGCGGCTGCGTGGAGCTGATAGAGATCCAGGCCCCAGGCAGCAAGCGGATGGCGGCGAAGGCGTTCTTGTTGGGCAAGCAGCTTCCGGTGGGGACGGTGTTGAACGATGGATAATCAGCGCAGGGGCAACAAACCCGGTTTTGGCAAAAAACCCGGCCCGCCCACAAAGTCCATGGGGCGCGGGCCTGCCCCCACAGCCCAGCGCGGGCGGCCTTTCCTGACCCACGGCAAGCCCGTGCCGCCGCCGAAACCCGCTCTCCCAGACGCGCGCAAGGTCGCGTTGATGGCGCTGACGGACGTCGTGCGGAATGGCGCATACAGCCAGCTGGCGCTGGGCAAGCGCCTGGACCAGGCCAAGCACCTCAGCCCGGAGGACCGCCGCCTGGCCGCGGGCATCTTCCACGCGGCCCTTGAAAACCGGCTGAAGCTCAGCTACATCCTGTCGCAGTTCGTCACACGCATGCCCGCGCCCGAGGTGGAGGACATGCTGCACATCGCCGCTGCGCAGCTGCTGCTGATGGACCGCGTGCCGGACCATGCGGCGGTGGACGAGGCGGTCAAGCAGGCCAAGGCGATGGGCTTTGACGGGTTTTCCAAGCTGGTCAACGGCGCGCTGCGAAACCTGATCCGCGCCCGGGACGGCGGCACGATCCAGTATCCGGACATGGAGCGGTTCCCCGTGCGCCACCTGTCGGTGCAGTACTCGCTGCCGGAGCCGATCGTGCAGCGGATTGTGGACGATTACGGCATGGACGAGGCGGAAAAGATCATCGCCTACCGCCCTGACGAGCGGTACCAGGTGGCGCGGCCCAATCTGATGATGACGGACGCCCAGGCGTTCGAAGGGCGCTGCAGGGCGCTGGGCTGGACGGCGGAGCCGGGCATCGTGGCGAATGCGTACCGGGTCTCCGGCGCGTCCGACATGGCGGGCCATCCGGACTTCAAGAAGGGCCTGTTCAGCCTGATCTCCGAGCCGAGCATGCTGGCGGCGCTGGCCTGCGAGCCGAGGCGGGGCATACAGATTCTGGACGCATGCGCCGCGCCCGGTGGGAAATCCGCGCTGCTGTCAGAGCTGATGGGCGGCAGCGGCCGCGTGCACGCGTGGGACATCCACGAGCACAGGGTGGAGTTGATCAGGGCGCAAAAGGAGCGGCTGGCGCTGGACAACCTGCGGCCCGCGGTCCGGGACGCCCGGATGCACCGGGAAGAGCTGGACCTCAGCCTGGACGCCGTGCTGGTGGACGCGCCCTGCAGCGGGTTGGGCGTGATGCTCGAAAAGCCGGATATCAAGTACCGCGTGACGCTGGACGACATCGACTCGCTGGCGAAACTGCAGGCGGAGATACTGGACGCCTGCGCGGGGTATGTCAGGCCCGGCGGGCTGCTGGTGTATTCCACGTGCACCATCACGCCGGCGGAGAATGGGGAGCAGGTGCGGGCGTTCCTCGCGCGGCATCCGGAGTTTGAACTGGAGGCGGATGCGTCGTATCTGCCGGAGGGGCTGAGGGCGCTGTCTGAGGACGGGATGCTGCAGCTGTTGCCGTATCGGGACGGGATGGAAGGGTTTTTCATCGCGCGGATGCGTAGGAAGATGGGATAATTTGCTGTGGAAGCAGCGTTCCCTGCGGTCATCATGCGAAAGGAGGGACCCGACGTGACGGACCTACTGTCATTGACCTTCGACGAGCTCACCGCCTTCGTCAAGGACCTGGGCCAGCCCGCCTTTCGCGGCAAGCAGCTCTACGCGTGGCTGTGCAGGGGCGCGGCCATAGGCGACATGCTGAACCTGCCGACCGCGTTTCGCGACCAACTGAAGCAAACCTGTCTCATAAACAGCGTCGGCATCGAGCGCTCGGTCAAGTCCCAGCTGGACGGCACAGAAAAGTTCCTGTTCCGGCTTCAGGACGGCAATCTCATCGAGGGCGTGCTGATGCGCTACCACCACGGCGACACGCTGTGCCTGTCCACGCAGGTGGGCTGCCGGATGGGCTGCAAGTTTTGCGCATCCACGCTGGACGGCTGCGTGCGGGACCTAGTGCCCGGCGAGATGATCGGCCAGATACTACTGGCGAACGGGCACACCGGCGGCCGGGTGCACAACCTGGTGCTGATGGGCAGTGGCGAGCCGCTGGACAACTACGACAACGAGGTGAAGTTCTTCCGCCTCGCCACGGACGAGCGCGGGCTGAACATGTCCATGCGCGGCATCTCGCTCTCGACCTGCGGCCTGGTGCCGCAGTTGCGCCAGTTCGCGGACGAGGGGCTGCACCTGACGCTGTCCCTGTCGCTGCACGCGCCGAACGACGACATCCGAAAGCAGATCATGCCCATCGCCGGCGCGTACTCCATCGACGAGACGCTCGATGCCTGCAGGTACTACATCGAGCGCACCGGGCGGCGGGTGATCATCGAATACGCGCTGATCGAGGGCATCAACGACGCGCCTGAGTGCGCGGACGAGCTGGCGCAGCGGCTGCGGGGCATGCAGTGCCATGTGAACCTGATCCCGCTGAACGAAGTGGCGGAGCGGGACCTGCGCCCGCCGAGGCCGGACGCGGTGAAGCTGTTCCTGGCGAGGCTCGAGATGCGCCATATCTCGGCCACCGTCCGCCGGGAGATGGGCGACGACATTCAGGGCGCGTGCGGACAGCTCCGAAAACACGCGCTGGACAATACGAACAGATGAGGTGAGCGCAGATGAGGGCATATGTGAGGACTCATGTGGGCAATGTGCGCACGGCGAACGAGGACGCCTATTATCTCCCCCGGCGCGGCGAGCAGTTCTGCGCCGTGGCGGACGGCATGGGCGGCCATCTGGCGGGCGAGGTCGCCTCGTCGATGGCCATCAAGGCGTTTTCCGACTGCGTGCGCAACCACAGGCCGTCGGAGGAGGTGCTGCATCTGGCGGTGATGACCGCCAACGCGAACATCTTTGCCGAGTCCCAGCGCGACCCCCTCAAGCACGGCATGGGCACCACGCTCACCGCGCTGTGCTTCGACGGCGACATGGTGCACTTGGTCCATGTGGGCGACAGCCGCGCCTACCTGCTGCGCAACCGCGCGCTGATGCAGCTCTCCAACGACCATTCGCTGGTCAACGAGATGGTGGAAAAGGGCGAGCTGACCCCCGGTCAGGCGCGAAACCATCCCCAGCGCAACTACATCACCCGCTGCGTGGGTACCAACAAGCATGTGGACCCGGACATCATCAGGCTGGATTATCAGCCCGGCGACGTGTGGCTGCTATGCTCGGACGGGCTCTCGAATTATATCCAGTCCTCGGAGCTGGCCGAGATCCTGATGCGCAAAATCGGCCACGAGGACCAGCTGGACGCCATGGTCCAGCTGGCGCTTTCCCGCGGCGGCGCGGACAACATCACCTGCTTGATCGCCCTGGGAGAGGAGGATGATCCCGCGTGACGGAGCGGATCCTCTCCAACCGATACGTTTTGAATGAGGTCATCGGCACCGGCGGCATGGCCGTGGTGTACCGCGCCTGGGACCGGGTGCAGCTGCGCGAAGTGGCTGTGAAGGTCCTTCGGGCGGAGTACAATGCCGACGACGAGTTCGTGCGCCGGTTCAATCACGAGGCGCACGCGGCGTCGCAGATGTCCCACCCGAACATCGTGAACATGTACGACGTGGGCCAGGACGGCGACATGCGCTACATCGTCATGGAATATGTCAAGGGCAGGACGCTGAAGGACCTGATCCGGCAATCGGGCCAGATCAAGCCCCAGCGGGCGGTGCAGATGACGCTGCGCATCCTGGCGGCCGTGGACCATGCCCACACGAGCCACATCGTGCACCGGGACATCAAGCCCCAGAACATCCTGGTGGACGCCGAGGGCAACATCAAGGTGGCGGACTTCGGCATCGCCCGGGCCACCAACGGCAGCACCATGGCCACCTTGACCGACGGCGACAGCGTGCTGGGTTCGGTGCACTATTTCTCGCCCGAGCAGGCCTCGGGCCAGACGGCGGACGAGAAGAGCGACCTGTACTCCGTGGGCATCGTGCTGTACGAGATGCTGACGGGCCGGGTGCCGTTCGACGGCGACACACCGGTGGCGGTGGCGCTGAAGCACGTGCAGGAGCCGCCAAAGAGCGCGCGGCTGTTCGCGCCGGAGGTGAGCCGTGGCCTGGACGAGGTGGTCATGAAGTCGCTGGAAAAGGACGGCGACAAGCGGTATCTGACCGCCGCCGACTTTGCCAACGATTTAAAGCGCGCGATCCGCTCGCCCAAGGGCGGGTTCGTGGGCGAACTGAGCCAGGCGGAGCAGCAACTGCGCCGCGCCGAGCGCCGTGAAAAGCGCAGGAAGACGCTGCGGCTGGTGCGCAACTATGTGATCGTGGGCCTGTGCATGCTGGTGGTGGTGCTGGGCCTTATTTTCGGTCGGCAGCTGTACCGCCAGATGTTCGCGCGGATCAAGTGCCCGGACCTGGAGCTGATGGACCTGGAAAACGACGCGATCCCGCAGCTGGAGAGCGTGGGCCTGTCGTACACGATCATGAAGCAGCACAGCGACCTGAAGCGCGGCACGGTATTGGACCAGGTGCCGGACGCGGACACGTCGATGTGGCCCGGGGAGCGGGTGCAGCTTGTGGTGTCCGAGGGCAAGGAGCAGTTGCCGATGCCAAAACTCGTGGAGATGACGAGCCAGGACGCCGCGCAGATCATCGAGCAATCTGACCTGCTGCTGGTGGACGCGGACAAGCAGCTGGTGATCTCGGACGCGCCGGTGGGCACGGTGGTGAAGCAGGAGCCGATGCCGAACGAGTGGGTGAAGCCGGGCGACAAGGTCAAAATCTGGGTGAGCGGTGAATGGGCGCCAATGCCCGATGTGGTGAACATGCAGATGCAGGACGGCATCGACCAGCTGGTCGCCAGCGGGTTCCAGTACACGGTCACCGAGCGGCTGAGTCCGGAGGAGCCGGGTACGATCCTGTCCCAGAGCATCGAGGCGAACGCGCCCGCGCTGCTGGGGTTCACGAAGGTCCAGCTGGAGGTCAGCTACGCCTCAGTGTCCGGATACAGCGCCCAGAAGGAACTGATCGTCACGATCCCCGAGGGCGGCGGCGACGTGCGCTGCACGCTGATCGAGGGCGGCCAGGAGCTGGAACAGTTCAGCGCCAAACACTACAGCGAGCCCGGCAACAAGCGGCTCCAGCTGAGCCTGGAAGCCAAAACCCCCGGCACCCACACCATCCGCGTCTACATCAACGACGTCATGACCGTCGAAGAGCAGATCGACTTCGGTTAGAAACAGCGAAGCGAAAATAGGGAGTCCAGAGGGGCTTAGCCCCTTTGGCGGAGGTCCAGGAGGCAGCGCCTCCTGGCGCCCCTCCGCGCGCTGCGCAAGCGATGCGAGCAGTGAGCCGCAGGCGAACGCCCGAGCGAGCCCGAAACCCCGTCAACACCCCCCATCCGAAAACCCGAGGAGGCGACCCCTTGCAAGGCATCATTCTGCGCGGCATCGGCGGATTCTACACCGTCATGGACGACGAATCGGGCGCGCTGCACACGCTTCGCGCCCAGGGAAAACTGCGCAAACAGCGCCTGACGCCGACGGTGGGCGACCGTGTGCGGTACACGCCGCAGGTGGGCGAGGAGCACGGCTGGGTGGAGCAGATCCTGCCCAGGCGAAATGAGATGACCCGGCCGCCGGTGTCGAACATCGACGTGGTGGTGCTGGTGTGCGCGGCTGCTGAGCCGGAGCCGGATCTGCTGCTGATCGACCGGCTGCTGCTGTCTGCGTCTGAGCACGGCATCCCCGCGATCCTGGCGGTGAACAAAAAGGACCTCAGCGAAGACCAGGCGGCGTCCATCGCCCGCCAGTACAGGGGCGCGGTGGACCAGGTGATCCTGCTGAGTGCGGAGAGCGGCGAGGGCGTGGACGCGCTGCGCCGAGCGGTGCTGGGCAAGGTGCACGCGTTCGGCGGCCAGTCCGGCGTGGGCAAGTCCAGCCTCATCAACGCGCTGCACGGTTTCGAGCTGCAGACGGGCGTCGTGTCCGAAAAGATCCTGCGCGGTAAACACACCACGCGCCACTGCGAACTGATCCAGGTCGAGGGCGGCGGCATGGTGCTGGATACGCCGGGTTTCAGCCTGCTGGAGCTGCCGCTGACCGAGCCGATCCGGCTCAAGGAGCGCTATCCCGAGTTTCAGCCGCATGAGGGCCAGTGCTATTTTCAGCCCTGCGCGCACCGGTCGGAGCCGAACTGCGCGGTGCGCAGCGCGGTGGCGGAGGGCGAGATCGACGAGGACCGCTATGAGCGCTATTGCACACTGTTTGACGAGATGACGCAGAGGTGGAGGGAGCGGTATGATTAAGGTTTGCCCGTCGCTGCTGGCGGCCGACATGCTGCACATGGAATCGGAAATCGTGCGGATGCGGGACGCAGGCGCTGACTTTTTGCATTTTGACGTGATGGACGGCCGGTTCGTGCCGAATATCTCGTTCGGGCTGCCGCTGCTCCAGGCCGTGGTGCGCTGCGGCGCGCTGCCCTGCGATGTGCATCTGATGATCGTGGAGCCGGAAAAGTATGTGGAAGCGTTCGCCGAGGCGGGTGCGAAGATGATCACCGTGCACGCCGAGGCCACGCACCACCTGCACCGGCTGCTGCAACAGATTCGCGGGTGCGGCGTGAAGGCGGGCGTGTCGCTGAACCCGGCGACGCCGCCGGAGTGCCTCCGGTACGTGTTGGGGGAGTTCGATCACGTGTTGGTGATGACGGTGAACCCGGGCTTCGGCGGGCAGAAGATGATCCCGCAGGCGGTGAAAAAGATCGGTGACGTGCGGCGGATGATCGACGAGGCGGGGGTCACAGCCGAGATCCAGGTGGACGGCGGCGTGTCGCTTCAGACCGCGCCGGCGATGGTGGAGCTGGGCGCGACGATGCTGGTGGCGGGGTCGGCGCTTTTCGGGGCGCAGGACGCCAGGGCGATGATTGCGCAATTGAAGGCGATCCCCCACTAACAAAAGCAACGGAGGTACACGTATGCGCATCGGCTGCATCATCATGGCTTCGGGCTCCTCGACCCGGTTCGGCGGGGAAAAGCTGGTGGCCCCCTTCCTGGGCGAGCCGCTGATCCTTCACACGCTGAACGCGCTGCCGAAGACGCTGGCGCGGTCGGTCGTCGTGACGCGCAGCGAGGCCGTGCGCCAGGTTGCGGTGCGGTGCGGCGTTCCGTGCGTGCTGCATCAGGAGCCCCAGCGCTGCGATACGATCCGGATCGGGCTATCGGAGATGGACGGCATGGACGGCTGCCTGTTCCTGGTGGGCGACCAGCCGCTGTGCAGCGCCGCCACCATGCAGGCCATGATGGATGCGTTTGGGCGCTCGCCGGACCGCATCATCCGCGCCAGCCACCTGGGCGCCATGGGCAACCCGGTGCTGGTCCCGGCGTCGCTTTTCGACGAATTGGCCGCGCTTCAGCCCGGCCAGACCGGCGGCGCGGTGCTGCGCAGGCACGAGCAGAGCGTGCTGCCCTGCGAGGTGGACAACCCGCTGGAGCTGGAGGACGTGGACACGCCGATGGGGCTTTCGGCGCTGGAATCGTTGGCGCTGGCTCTGAGGTTGTCGGGGATCTCGGGGGTCACCTCCCCGCACGCGGTCATCCTGAGCGCAGGGAAGGACCTTCTTCGATTTTGTAGAAGGTCCTTCGCTTCGGTCAGGATGACCGCGTGGGGGTGGATGACCGCGTGGGGGGTGGATAACGGCAACGTCGGTTGGTCGGCCACACGGAATTGATATGGACTGCACAAACCAATGTTAATTCATTGTGCAACCTGATAATTTTTTGGCAACCGATCGTTACCATCTTGCTTATTGTGTGCGAATGTGATAAAATGCAAGCAGTGATTATGGGCGTTTGAAGGGGGTTTGCAGGCAAAAGATTCGATTCAATTAACCAAATGAGAATGGTGGCTGCAAGGAAGTGCTTCGCGCACGGGCTATTCCGAGAGATGGGATATCCTTAGACAGCTGCGTTCTTTTTCCCATAGTATCTCGGATTGGACCGCTCATTTGGACGCTGTGGACGTTCAAATTGGGCGGCGTTTGTTTTTATATGGCAATGGGAATAATGGGATAATGACATGCGTTGAAATTGTTAAGGAGGCTGAATCCATGATTCTACTCGGCAACGGCAGGCTGGTGACCCGCGACGACGCGACCCCCTTCTTCGACGATGGCGCGGTGCTGATCGACGGCAAGACCATCGTGGCGGTGGGACAGGCAGGCGCGCTGAAGGCCCAGCATCCGGGCGCGGAGTTCATCGACGCCAAGGGCGGCGTGATCATGCCCGGCTTGATCAATGTGCACAACCACATCTATTCCGCCTTCGCGCGGGGCATGAGCATCAAGAACGCGCCCACGCGCAACTTCATCGAGATCCTGGACAACCTATGGTGGACGCTGGACCGCCACCTGCTGCTCAAGGACACCCAGGCCTCCGCGGACGCCACGTTCATCGATTGCATCGAAAACGGCTGCACAGCCATCGTGGACCATCACGCTTCCTACGGCGAGACGGCGGGCAGCCTGTTCGCCATCGAGGAGAGCGCAAGGCAGTACGGCGTCCGCGCCAGCCTGTGCTACGAGGTGTCCGACCGCAACGGCGAGGAAGCGTTCAGGGCGGCGGTCAAGGAAAACACGGACTTCATCCGCCACGCAAAAAAAGATGAAAGCGGCATGATCCACGCGCTGTTCGGCATGCACGCCCAGTTCACGCTGTCCGACAAGTCCATGCGCTACTGCGTGGAGCAGAATGTGGACGGCGCGGGCTATCACATCCATGTCTCAGAGGGCATCGACGACGTGACTCTGTGCCTGAAGGAACACGGAAAAACGCCGGTCTATCGGCTGCTGGACTACGGCATCCTGGGCGAGCACAGTATCGCCGGCCACTGCACCCACGTGACCGAGGCGGAGATGAACCTGCTGAAAGAGCTGGGCGTCATGGTCGCCCACAACCCGGAATCGAACATGGGCAACGCCATCGGTTGCCCGCCGTCGATCCGCATTTATGGCAAGGGCATCATCATTGGCCTCGGGACCGACGGCTACACCAACGACATGATCGAGAGCTACAAGGTCGCCAACATCCTGCACAAGCACCACCTGTGCGACCCCACGGTGGCGTGGGGCGAGGTGCCGGGCATGCTGTTCCAGAACAACGCCAAGATGGCCAGCAAGTTCTTCGGGCGGGAGATGGGCGTGCTGAAGCCGGGCGCGGCGGCGGACGTGATCGTGATGGACTATGTGCCGCTGACGCCGATGCACGCGGGCGACATCAACTCGCATGTCCTGTTCGGGATGAACGGCCGCAACTGCCGCACGACGATCATCAACGGCGAAGTGAAGATGAAGGACCGGGAGTTGGTGGGCGTGGACAAGGAAGCCGTCATGGCTCACTGCCGGGAGCGGGCCCAGGGGGTTTGGCACCGGATCAACGAGGGTCGGTAGCGGCTGCGCCACGGCAGTCGTTTCGCGATGGCCGATCGGTAGCTAATGAGATTCAATACAGGAGGTAACCACCATGTCAGACATGATGCGCCCCATCCCATTTTCTGAGCTGATGGACTGGGTGCTGACGGAGCACCAGAACCTCGGCTCCATCTTCGGCGTGAACTGCATTTATGTGGCCGATCCCACCAAGACCCTGCCGATTTTCGGCGAAAAGCTGGAGGTGCCCATGGGTCCCGCCGCGGGCCCGCACACCCAGCTGGCCCAGAACCTGATCGCCTCCTATGCGGGCGGCGCGCGGTTTTTCGAGCTGAAGACCGTGCAGACCCTGGACGGCGAGGACCTGCCGGTCTCAAAGCCCTGCATCCGCGCAGAGGACGAGTGTTACAATGTGGAATGGTCCACGGAGCTGTACGTGCCCCAGGCGTTCGACGAGTATGTCAAGGGCTGGTTCGCGCTGAAGCTGATCGCCCGGGAGCTGGGCCTGGGCGCGCCGGACGGATTCGTGTTCAACATGTCCGTGGGCTATGACCTGAAGGGCATCCAGTCGGAGAAGATCGACACCTACATCGAGGGCATGAAGGATGCGAAAAACGCCGCCATCTGGCGCGAGTGCGTGGAGTGGGCCGAGCGCAACCTGCCCCGGTTCAAGCGCATCGACAAGGCGTTCATCGAGTCGCTGGACCCTTCGGTCTGCAAGTCCATCACGCTCTCCACGCTGCACGGCTGCCCGCCGGCTGAGATCGAGCGCATCGCGACGTACCTGATCGATGTGAAAAAGCTGAACACCTACATCAAATGCAATCCGACGCTGTTGGGCTATGAGTTCGCGCGTAAGACCATGGACGACATGGGCTACGATTATCTGGTGTTCGACGACCACCACTTCAACAATGACCTGCAGTTTGAGGACGCCGTGCCCATGTTCAACCGGCTGCTGGAATTGGCGGCGAAGAACGGGATTGAGTTCGGCCTGAAGCTGACCAACACCTTCCCCGTCAAGATCGCGCAAAATGAGCTGCCGGGCGAGGAAATGTACATGTCCGGCAAATCGCTGTTCCCGCTGACGATCAGCCTCGCGGAGAAGATCGAGCGCGAGTACCAGGGCAAGATGCGCGTGTCGTTCTCCGGCGGCGCGGACCAGTTCAACATCGACCGGATCTTCGACTGCGGCATCTGGCCGATCACACTGGCCACCACGCTGCTCAAGCCCGGCGGATACAACCGGCTGAACCCCATCGCCAAGAAAGTGGACGGCATGCCCTACGCGCCGTTCACTGGCACGGACGTGGACAAGATCATCGCGCTCTCCGCCGAGGCGAAGCGGGACCCGCACCATGTGAAGCCCGTCAAGATCGACGAATCGCGCAAGTTGAAGCAGGAAGTGCCGCTGGTGAACTGCTTCCTCGCGCCGTGTGCCGAGGGCTGCCCCATCCATCAGGACATCCCGGCGTACGTGGAGTTGGTCGGCCAGGGCAAGTACCTGGAGGCGCTGCGCGTGATCACCGAGAAAAACCCGCTGCCCTTCATCACCGGCACGATCTGCAGCCACCGCTGCCAGACCAAGTGCACCCGCAATTTCTATGAGGAGTCCGTCCAGATCCGGTCCGCGAAGCTGGTCGCGGCGGAGCAGGCGTTCGATCAGCTGCTGCCTGAAATCAAACCGCGCGGCGCGCATGCCGCGAAGGTCGCCATCGTCGGCGGCGGCCCCGGCGGCATGGCGGCGGCGTTCCTGATGGCCCGCGCAGGCGCGAAGGCCACCATTTTCGAGAAGCGGGACAGCCTGGGTGGCATCGTGAAGCACGTGATCCCGGCGTTCCGGATCGGCGATGATGCGATCGAGAACGACGCGAAGCTGCTGTCGAAGCTGGGCGTGGAGGTGCACCTGAACTGCGAGGTGAAGAATGCCAAGGAGCTGCTGGCTACCGGGTTCACCCATGTGATCGTCGCCATCGGCGCTTGGAAGCCGGGCAAGCTGAAGCTGGAATCCGGCGAGGCCATGAACGTGATCCAGTTCCTGGAGGCGCAGAAGCGCGCGCCTGAGTCGCTGACCTTAGGCAAGAGCGTGGTCGTGATCGGCGGCGGCAACACCGCGATGGACGCGGCCCGGGCGGCCAAGCGCGCCGAGGGCGTGGAGCAGGTCAGCCTGGTCTATCGCCGCACCGTGCGCCAGATGCCTGCCGACGCGGAGGAGCTGGAGCTGGCAATCGAGGACGGCGTGGTGTTCCGCGACCTGCTGGCGCCCATCGCCCACGAAAACGGCCAGCTCAAGTGCGAGGTCATGAAGCTGGGCGCGCCGGACGCGTCAGGCCGCAGGAGTCCGGTGGGGACCGGCGAATACGTGCAGGTCCCGGCGGATACCGTCATCGCGGCCGTCGGCGAAAAGATCGACGAAACGGCCGTCGCGAACTTCGGCGAAGCCATCGTCATCGGCGACGCCAAGCGCGGCCCCGCCACCGTGGTGGAGGCGATCGCTGACGCCACCGAGGCCGTGGAAAAGATCCTCGGTGTGGAGCCTGTGGACGGCGAGTACATCATGGACCCGAAGGCGCTGAAGGCAAAGCGGCCCGCCCTGGCGCACTGCACGGACCCGGCCAAGGAAAACGAGCGCTGCCTGGGTTGCTCCATGGTGTGCGAGAACTGCGTGGACGTGTGCCCGAACCGCGCGAACATCGCGGTCGCGGTGCCGAACATGCAGAAGGAGCAGGTGCTGCACATCGACAAGATGTGCAACGAGTGCGGTAACTGCACCGTGTTCTGCCCCTACGCGAGCTCGCCTTACAAGGATAAGTTCACCGTTTTCGGCAGCGAGGCGGACTTCTTTGACAGTGAGAACGAGGGCTTCCTGGTGACCGACCGCGCCCAGGGCCGGGTGAAGATCCGGTTCGCGGGCAAGGTGTACGACAGCGTGCTGGGCGAGGACAAGAGCACATACCCGGCGCTGATGGAGATCATGAAGGCGGTCGTGAAGGACTACGGGTACATCCTGTAAAACGGGATGAAGTGCGGGCGGGCTACCACGCCTGCCCGCTCCTCCGCACCGCACACACATTCCCTAAAGGGGGCATTCCATTCCATGAAAATCATCAAGGGCGGCGTCGTGGTCAGCGCCACGGGGTCGCGCATCCAGGACATCGCGGTGGACGGCGAGACCATCTCTGCCGTCGAACCGAACATCGCCGCACAGCCCACGGACGAGGTCATCGACGCGCGGGGCTGTTTGGTGTTTCCTGGGTTCATCGACGCGCACACCCATTTTGACCTCGACACCGGCAGCGTGGTGACCGCCGACGACTTTCGCACCGGCACATTGGCGGCGCTCTGCGGCGGCACCACCACCATCGTCGATTTCGCGACCCAGGACAAGGGCATGACACTACAAGAGGCGCTCTCGGCTTGGCATCACAAGGCCGTGGGCGTCTCGAGCTGTGATTACGCATTCCACATGGCCATCACCGACTGGAATGAGCACACCCGCGCCGAGCTGGACCAGATGGTCCAGGCCGGCGTGACGTCGTTCAAGCTGTACATGGCCTACGACGCGCTGCGCGTGCCGGACGACGTGCTGCTGGACATCCTGCGCGAGATGAGGAGTGTGAAGGGCCTCGTCGGCGTGCACTGCGAAAACGGCACGCTGGTGAACAAACTGATCGCGGACCAGCTGGCACAGGGCCACACGGACACGTCCGCGCACCCGCTTTCCAGGCCGACCGAGGTGGAGGCCGAGGCCATCAACCGGCTGCTGTATCTGAGCCAGATCGCCGGCTGGCCGGTGTGCGTGGTCCACTTGTCCACGGAGCTGGGCCTTGCGGAGATCAAGCGCGCGCGGAAAGGCGGGCAAAAGGTGGTCGTAGAGACCTGCCCGCAGTATCTGATGATGACGGACGAAAAATATGGCCTGCCGGACTTCGAGGGCGCGAAGTTCGTGTGCTCGCCGCCGCTGAGAAAGGCGTCTGACGTGGCGGCGTTACGCGAGGCGGTGCAGTCGGGCCAGATCGACACGCTGTCCACGGACCACTGCAGCTTCAACTTCGCGGGCCAGAAGGACCGAGGCGCGGGCGATTTTTCCAAGATCCCCAACGGCTTGCCGGGGGTGGAGCACCGGCCCATGGCGATGTACACCGAGCTGGTCCACAGCGGCATGATCGGCCCGGAGGCGCTGTGCGAGTTGATGAGCGAGAACCCGGCGCGGCTGTACGGCATGTACCCGAAGAAGGGTGCGCTGCTCCCGGGCAGCGACGCGGACATCGTGATCTGGGAAAAGGGCAAGGACACGGTCATCACCGCCGAGCGTCAGCATCAGAACGTGGACTACACGCCGCTGGAGGGCTATGTCGCGAAGGGTTATGCCCGGGATGTGCTGCTGCGCGGCGAGGTGTGCGTAAAGAATGGCAAGGTCATCAGAGAGATGCGCGGCAAGTACGTGCCGCGCGGCACACCGGAGATTGGATAGGCGCGAAAACTTGCAATGTCCATGTAGGGAACGCCCTCCGTGGCGTTCCGCCCACCGCAGCGGACGTCCCTTCCCCAACAGGAGCGCGGAACGGCACGGAGGCCGTTCCCTACAAGGCAAACGCAACCACCCACCGATAAACCAAAGCCAAAGGAGGGAGGGCATACCATGGCAAACCTGATCGTCAACGGACAACCCATCCAATCGGACCTCGACTCGAAAAAACTGATCGACTTTTTGCGGGACGACCTGAGGCTGACTAGCGTCAAGAACGGCTGCGGCGCGGGCGCTTGCGGCACGTGCACCATCATCGTGGACGGCAAGAAGGTCAAGGCCTGCATCCAGACGGTGGGCAAGATGGACGGCAAGTCCATCATCACCGTCGAGGGCCTGTCAGGCCGCGAAAAAGAGGTGTACACCCACTGCTTCGGCGAGGCGGGCGCGGTGCAGTGCGGATTCTGCATCCCGGGCATGGTCATCTCCGCGAAGGCCCTGATCGACGAGAACAAAAACCCCACCCGGGCCGATGTCAAGGCCGCCATCAAGGGCAACATCTGCCGCTGCACCGGCTATGTCAAGATCGAGGACGCCATCCTGATGGCCGCCGAGTTCTTCCGCGAGGACAGGCCCGTGCCCGCCCGCGACAACGGTGGGGCGAGGGTCAGCGACCATTTTGTGCGCGTGGACAACGACGAAAAGGTGCTGGGCACGGGCGAATACGTGGACGACATCGTCGTGCCTGACATGATCTATGCCAAGGCCGTCCGCAGCAAATACCCCCGCGCCAAGGTGCTGAAAATCGACACCAGCAAGGCGGAGGCGCACCCGGACTTTGTCAGGGCGCTGACCGCAGCGGACGTGCCGTTCAACAAGACCGGCCACATCTTCCAGGACTGGGACGTGATGATCGCAGAGGGCGACGACACCCGCTATGTGGGCGACGCCATCGCGCTGGTCGCCTCAAAGCACAAGTGCACGCTGGAGGAGATCGTGGGGCTGGTGGAGGTGGAATACGAGGAACTGACGCCCATCACCAATCCCCAGGACGCGCTGAAGGAGGGCGCGCCGCAGCTGCACGAAAAGGGCAATCTGCTCTCCAAGCAGGTGCTCAAGCGCGGCGACGTGGACAAGGCGTTCGCGGAAGCGGCGTTCGTGGTCACCACCCATTATTCAACGCCCCAGACCGACCACGCCTGCATGGAGCCCGAGTGCGCCATCGCCATGCTGGACCCGGAAAACCCAGGCGGGCTGCTGCTGTACACCGGCTCGCAGTCGGTCTATGACGAGCAGAAGGAAATTGCGCGGATGTTGAAGCTCGAGCCGTCCATGGTCCGCAGCCAGTCAAAGCTCGTGGGCGGCGGCTTCGGCGGCAAGGAGGACATGTCGGTCCAGCACCACGCGGCGCTGATGGCCTGGGCCACCGGCAAGCCGGTCAAGGTCAAGTTCAGCCGCCAGGAGAGCCTGGAGATCCACACCAAGCGCCACGCCATGGAAATGGACGTGACCACCGCCTGCGACAAGCACGGAAAACTGCTGGCCATGCGGGCCATGCTGGTGTCCGATTGCGGCGCGTATGCCTCCCTGGGCGGCCCGGTGCTGCAGCGCGCCTGCACCCACTGCGGCGGGCCCTACAACTTCCAGAACGTGGACATCACCGGCATCTGCGTGTACACCAACAACGTGCCCGGCGGCGCGTTCCGCGGTTTCGGCGTGACCCAGAGCTGCTTTGCCGCGGAGCAGAACCTGAACCTGCTGGCGGATAAGGTCGGCATCTCGCCCTGGGAGATCCGGCGCATCAACGCCATCTTGCCCGGCCAGGAGCTGCCCAACGGCCAGGTCGCTGGGCCGGACACCGCGTATGCGGAGTGCCTGGACGCCGTGAAGGACGTGTTCGATGCCAATCCCTATGCGGGCATTGCGGGCGCGATGAAGAACTCCGGCCTGGGCGTGGGCCTGCCTGACATCGGCCGCTGCAAGCTGGTGGTGCTGGACGGATTGGTGCATACCCGCACCTCCGCAGCCTGCATCGGCCAGGGCATGGCGACGGTCTGCACCCAGGTGGTGTGCACCGTGACCGGCCTCCCGCCGGAGCTGGTCGTCCACGAGCGGCCCGACACCGCGCTGACGCCCTCCAGCGGCACCACAACCGCCAGCCGCCAGACCGTATTCACCGGCGAGGCCACACGCGTGGCCGCCCAGTTCTTGAAGGCCGCCATGGACGCCGGGAAAACGCTCGCCGACCTGGAGGGCCAGGAGTTCTACGGCGAATATTCAGGCGTCACCGACCCCATGGGCGCAGACAAGCCCAATCCCATCAGCCACGTGGCCTACGGCTACGCCGTGCACGTGGTGATCATGGACGAAACCAAGCGGGTGACTAAGGTGGTCGCCGCCCACGATGTGGGCCGGGTCGTCAACCCCAAGGCCTGCGAGGGCCAGATCGAGGGCGGCGTGGTGATGTGCCTCGGCTACGGCCTCACCGAGGACTTCGTGATGGACAACGGCTATGTGAAGACCAAGTACGGCACGCTGGGCCTGATCCGCGCCACGGACGCGCCGGAGATCGATGTGATCTTCATCGGCAAGGGCACGGAGGACCAGATGACCTTCGGCGCCAAGGGCGTCGGCGAGATCGCTGCGATCCCCACCGCCCCGGCAGCGGCGCTGGCCGCGTACCGCGTGGACGGCGAGTTCCGGACGAAGCTGCCGATCGACCACACAGCGTATCGGAAGTAAAGCCGTAGGGCGTGGGCTTGCCCCCGCCGCCGCGCGAGCGACGTGCCCCCTCACCCCAAGGGTTCCCATGCAATATGCATCATAATACAAGGAGGAACTCCCACATGTCACAGAAGATCCCCGGCAAAGCGACCCTGTTTGACCTCAACGGCGTCCCGCCCATTGGACAGGTTGTCCCCATGTCGCTGCAGCATCTGGTGGCCATGATCATCGGCTGCGTGACGCCCGCGCTGATCATCGGCAACATCGGCCAACTGGGCCTCGATCAGGCGCAAAAGGTGCTGTTGATCCAGTCGTCGCTGGTCATCGCCGCGATTCAGACGCTGTTGCAGGTTTTCCCCATCGGCGGCAAGACGGGCTTCCGGTTCGGCGCGGGCCTGCCGGTCATCATGGGCATAAGCTTTGCCTATCTGCCGTCCCTACAGGGTATCGCGACCAACGAAAATGGCCAGGGCCTGGCCTACATCGCGGGTGCGCTGGCCGTGGGTGGCGTCGTGGCGATCCTGACGGGTATCTTCATCAAGCAGATTCGCAAGTACTTCCCGCCGATCATCACCGGCACGGTCATCTTCACCATCGGGCTGTCGCTGTATCCCACCGCCGTCAACTACATGGCGGGCGGCGCGGCGAACAACTATAACCTGGTCGTGGAGATCAAGCACCTGACCGAGGCGCTGGTGTACGGTTCCTGGCAGAATTGGCTCGTGGCGCTGATCACGATGTCCGTGACCGTGGCGCTGAACCACTACGCCAAAGGCATCGCGAAACTGGCTTCGATCCTGATCGGCATGATCGTGGGCTACATCGTGGCGTTCTTCTTTGGCATGGTCAGCTTCGGCGCCATCGCCACCGCGGGCGTGTTCGCGCTGCCGCAAGTGCTGCCCTTCGGCATGCAGTTTGATATCGGCGCGTGCATCGCGATCGGGCTGCTGTTCTTCATCAACTCCATTCAGGCCATCGGAGATTTCACCGGCACCACCATCGGCGGCATGGACCGCGAGCCCACCGACGACGAGCTGCAGGGCGGCATTGTGAACTATGGCGCGACCAACCTGATTGCCGCATTCTTCGGCGGACTGCCCTCCGCCACCTATTCCCAGAACGTGGGCATCGTCGTCACCACGAAGGTTGTCAACCGCACCGTGTTCGGGCTGGCCGCGATTTTCATCCTGTTGGCCGGCATTTTCCCGAAATTCTCCGCGCTGCTGACCACCATCCCGCAGTGCGTGCTGGGCGGCGCCACCGTCACAGTGTTCTCCATGATCGCCATGACCGGCATCAAGCTGATTGTGTCCCAAGAGATGAGCTTCCGCAACATGCAGATCGTGGGTCTTTCTGTGGCGCTGGGCGTCGGCATCTGGCAGGCGTCTGCGTCCATCGGCCAGTTCCCAGAAGTGTTCACCACCATCTTTGGCAAGAGCCCGGTGGTGGTCGCCACGCTGCTGGCGCTGCTGCTGAACCAAATTTTGCCCGGCCAGAAGGCCAGGGTGGAGGAATAATGGCAGCGCGCGTCGAAAGACTAACTGTATAACCCGTCTCCGCCCCTCACGCCGTCATGCTGAGCGAAGCGAAGGACCTTCCTGTAGTTTATCTTGAAGAAGGTCCTTCGCTGACGCTCAGGATGACCGCGTCGGGGTGGCGGATGAAACGTAATTTGAACCGATAGGAGTGACCCACCCATGAGCAAGACCATCATCCACACCGACAAAGCGCCTGCCGCCGTCGGCCCATACGTACAGGCCATCAAGACCGGTAGCTGCATCTTCACCTCCGGGCAGTTGGGTATCGACCCGGCCACCGGCAAGCTGTGCGAGGGCATCGAGGCTCAGGCGCACCAGTCTATGAAGAATATCGGCGCGATTCTTCAAGAGGCAGGCAGCGACTATGCCAAGGCCATCAAGTGCACCATCTTCGTGCAGGACCTGGCCGACTTCGCCACCGTGAACAAGATCTATGAGGGCTATTTCGAGGGCAACTTCCCGGCCCGCAGCTGCGTGCAGGTCGCCAAACTGCCCCTGGGCGGGCTGGTCGAGATCGAGTGCATCGCGGAAGGGTAACACAATAGAGGGCAATACGGGCGAAGGGTCTTCTTCGAGTTTTCGAGGAAGACCCTTCGCTGTGTTGCAAATGCCCGATGTCGATGGATCAACTGATCTTCTGGATCGTGATGCGCCCCGTTGGATTTGTGCTGCCCGACAGTGTGAACGACGCCCCAGTGGCGTTGCGCAGCGCGACGCGGTCGCCCGCGCTCAGCGGCATGATGTAGGTGCCTGACAGCGACACGTTTGCGGTCGCATTCGTGCCGACGGTCGACGGATCAACTTCCGCGCCGTTGACGACCAATTCGATGAAGATGGCCTGCGTGGCTGTGTTGATCATGGCGTAGTAGCTCAACAGATACATGCCGGCTGAGAGCACCTGGATTTCGCTGCCGTTGGGCCTGCTGTAGTTCGAATTGGCGAGCGCTGTCAGCGGCATGTCGATCAGCCCGCCGCCCGCGATCGTGCCGTCGCCGGTCCGGTAGAACACGGCGGGACTCGCGTCCGGGAACGGGCCGGTCAGTCCGGTCGCGCCGGTCGCGCCAGTAGCGCCAGTAGCGCCCAGAGCGCCGGTCGCGCCGGTCGCACCCAGAGCGCCGGTTGCTCCAGTCGCGCCGGTAGCGCCGGTGATGCCGGTTGCGCCAGTAGCGCCTGTCGCGCCAATCGCGCCGGTGATGCCGGTTGCACCTGTCGCGCCGGTCAATCCGGTCGCGCCGGTCGCGCCGGTTGGGCCGGTTGGTCCGGTGACGCCGCGAGAACAGGATCGGATGCGGTGATCGCAGGCGTCACAGGGGAAATTGCAGGGGATATTTGGCATAGACACACCTCCTCGATGGGTTCAGGGCATACTATGCAGGCGCGAGTTGATTTGCCGCAAGACGCCACAGCGCCCGCACTCCTGATCGGAACGCGGGCGCTGTGACGATAACAGATAAGGGGGATTCCCTTGGAAGGGCTTATTGGATGAGCGTGCCGGTCCTGCCCGCGATGCCGTCGCTGGCTTTTTCCAGCAGCGTGATCAGCGCGGACCGGTTGGGAGCGCTCTCGGCGAAGTCCAGCGCGGCCTGCACTTTCGGCAGCATCGAGCCGGGCGCGAACTGGCCCTGGGCGATGTATTCCCTAGCCTGCGCGGGGTTGAGGCCCGAGAGCCATTCCTGGTTGGGCTTGCCGAAGTTGATGGCGACCTTTTCGACCGCCGTGAGGATGACGAGGAAGTCGGCGTCCAGCGCCTTGGCCATGCAGGCTGAGGCGAAGTCCTTGTCGATGACCGCGCCGACGCCCTTGAGGTGGTTGCCCTGGGCGATGACGGGGATGCCGCCGCCGCCGCCGGCGATGACGACCTGGCCCGCGTTCAGCAGGTCCTTGACGGTCTCGATCTCGACGATCTCAACGGGCTTGGGCGAGGCGACCACGCGGCGGTAGCCGCGGCCGCTGTCCTCGACGACGGTGTAGCCTTTTTCCTTGACCAGCGCGTCGGCCTCTTCCTTTGTCATGAACGCGCCGATGGGCTTGGTGGGGCTTTTGAACGCCGGATCTTCGGGGTCCACGCGGACCTGGGTGAGCACGGTGGACACGGTCTTTTTGATGCCGCGGTCCAGCAGCTCTTCGCGGAGCGCGTTCTGCAGGTCGTAGCCGATGTAGCCCTGGCTCATGGCGACGCACACACTGAGCGGCGCGAGCGGCTCGCCATGAGCGCGGCTGAACTCGGCCATGGCGTTCTGGATCATGCCGACCTGCGGGCCGTTGCCGTGGGAGAGGATGACCTGGTGGCCGTCCTGGATGAGGTCGGCGATGGCTTTCGAGGTCTGCTTGACGGCAATCATCTGCTCGGGCAAATTGTTGCCCAATGCATTGCCGCCCAAAGCGATGACGATTTTTTTGCCCATGATGATTTACCTCGCATTGATTTGATTAGCCGTTCCAGCGATCCTTGGCGGCCATCTCCAGTTCCTCCAGTTTCGCGGCGGGGTTCTTCACCTTCGCCATGAAGATCATGGCGGCGATGACATAGGGCTTGAAGGAAGCCTCGCGATACAGCGGGGTGCGATAGCGGTCGAACACAGACGCTACGACTTCGCCTTGCTTGCAGCTCACGCCGGTGATGTCGGCGGGCAGGCAGTGCATGTACAGCGCCTTGCCGTCCTTGGTCTTCGCCATCAGTTCCTCGGTGCACTCCCAGTCCTTATGCTCTGCGTTCTGGGCCAGCAGTTCCTTCTCCAGCGCCTTGATGCCGTCAAAGTCGCCGTTCCCGTACAGGTCGGTGCGCTTTTCCATCGCCGCGAACGGCGCCCAGCTCTTCGGGTACACGACGTCCGCGCCTTCGAACGCCTCGGCCATGTTATTGGTGCGCTTGAAGCTGCCGCCGGACTTCTCGGCATTCGCCTTGGCCACTGCCTCGACCTCGGGCATGACTTCGTAGCCTTCAGGATGGGCCAGCACGACTTCCATGCCGAACCGGGTCATCAGGCCGATGATCCCCTGGGGCACGCTGAGCGGCTTGCCGTAGGACGGGCTGTACGCCCAGCTCATGGCGATTTTCTTGCCCTTCAGGTTCTCGATGCCGCCAAAGTGCTCGATCAGCATCGCCGCGTCGGCCATCGCCTGGGTGGGATGGTCGATGTCGCACTGCAGGTTGACCAGCGTGGGCTTCTGCTCCAGCACGCCGTCCTGGTTGCCGTAGGTCACCGCGTCCACGACCTCGTGCATGTAGGCGTTGCCCTTGCCGATGTACATGTCGTCGCGGATGCCGATGACGTCCGCCATGAAGCTGATCATGTTCGCGGTCTCGCGCACAGTCTCACCATGGGCGATCTGAGACTTGCCCTCGTCCAGGTCGGCCACCGTCAGGCCCAGCAGGTTGCAGGCAGACGCGAAGCTGAACCGGGTGCGGGTGGAGTTGTCGCGGAACAGGCTGACGCCCAGGCCGCTGTCAAAGATCTTGGTGGAGATGTTGCGCTCGCGCAGGTCGCGCAGGGCGGAGGCCACGGTGAAGATGGCCTTCAGCTCGTCGTCGGACTTTTCCCAGGTCAGGAAGAAATCGCCGTTGTACATCTTGCTGGCGTCGAGGAGCTTCAGGTCCTTCATGTAGGTATCAAACTTGCTCATGGTTGTGTCTCCTTCTATAATATGTGTTGATGCTGATGTTACTTGCAGTAGATGCTCGGCAGCGCGGCGTACACTGCGGCGCACTCCACCAGGTCCTGCTTCCAGGTCTTTTCGTTGGGGGCGTGGGCCTGCGCCTCGGCGCCGGGGCCGAAGCCGATGCAGGGGATGCCGTTGCGGCCCATGATGGACACGCCGTTGGTGGAGAACGTCCATTTGTCGGTCAGCGGGCGCGCCCTGCGCATGGCGAGGGTCTCCTCCGCGCCCTGGCGCTCGGTGCCGTACAGGCCCTTGTGCGCCTCCTCCATGGCCTTGGTGATCGCGTGGTCCTCCGGGATGACCCAAGTGGGGAAGTAGCACTCGATGGGGTACACCAGCTCGGTCCAGGAGGCGCGGTCGTAGTTGTACATGGACACCTTGACGTCGTCGCCGTATTTCTGCACGGCGGGCAGCGCGCGGATCTCGTCCAGACAGCTCTCCCAGGTCTCACCCGCTGTCATGCGGCGGTCCAGCGACACGGCGCAGGAGTCGGCCACGGCGCAGCGGGAGGGGGAGGTGAAGAAGATCTCGGAGGCGGTGATGGTGCCCCGGCCCAGGAAGGCGGCCTCTTTGTACTGCGGGTTGTATTTTTCGTCCAGCATCTTGACCAGGCCCTTGATCTCGTCCTTGTCGGTGGCGCTGTTCTCGTTCAGCGAGCGCACGTTCTGCAGGATGTCGGCCATCTTGTAGATGGCGTTGTCGCCGCGCTCGGGGGCGGAGCCGTGGCAGCTGACGCCCTTCACGTCCACGCGGATCTCCATGCGGCCGCGCTGGCCGCGATAGATGCCGCCGTCGGTGGGCTCAGTGATCACGACAAAATCCGGGCGCACCTTGTCTTCGTTGATGATGTACTGCCAGCACAGGCCGTCGCAGTCCTCTTCCTGCACGGTGCCGGTCACGAGCGCCGTGTACTTGTCATTCAGCAGGCCCAGGTCCTTCATGATCTTCGCGCCGTACACGCCGGACACGATGCCGCCCAGCTGGTCCGACATGCCGCGGCCGCCGATCTCTGTCTCGTTCTCATAGCCCTCGTAGGGATCGAACTTCCAGTTGTTGATGTTACCGATGCCGACGGTGTCGATGTGGGCGTCGAACGCGATCAGGGTCTTGCCGGTGCCCATGTAGCCCAGCACGTTACCCATGGGGTCGATCTCCACCTTGTCGAAGCCGACGGCCTTCATCTCCTCGGCGATGCGATGGATGACGCCCTTTTCCCCCGCCGACTCGCCGGGAATGCGCACGAGGTCGCGCAGAAATTTTGTCATTGCCTTCTCGTAGCCCTGAGCCGATTCCTTGATCTTCGCGAAATCCATGGTGGTGTGTCCCCTTTCAACTGATTGTGTCGTTATTTCTCCGCGTACGCGCCGCCCCAGACCACAGCCCTGTAGTTCTCGGGGTCGGTGTCGCCTTCGGTGGAGAACATCAGGATCTTGCTGTCGCGGTCGAGGCCGATGGCGTCGCGCAGGTCCTTGTGCTCGTCATTCTCCATCAGTGCGGCGATCAGGCCCATGCCCACCGCGCCGGACTCCCCGGAGATGACCTGCGGGTCGCCCTTCACCGGGGCGGCCAGCATGCGCATGCCCTTCGCGGCGACCCAGTCGGGGCAGGACACGAACACGCTGCTGTGGTTCTTCAGGATGTCCCAGGAGATGGTGTTCGGCTCGCCGCACGCGAGGCCCGCCATGATCGTCTGCAGGTCGCCCTCCACGAACCGGATCGCGCCATCGGCGGCCTTCGCGCCCTGGTACAGGCAGTCGGCGGCCTGCGCCTCCATGATGACCACGGTGGGCTCATCGCCCGCGTAAAGATTGGAGAAGAATCCCTGCACCGCGCCCGCCAGGGAGCCCACGCCCGCCTGCACGAAGATGTGGGTGGGGCGGTCGACGCCCGCGTCGTTGAGCTGCTCTGAGGCCTCGTAGGCCATCGTGCCATAGCCCTGCATGATCCAGGCGGGGATCTCCTCGTAGCCGTCCCAGGCGGTGTCCTGCACCACCACGCCGCGCGGGGTCTCGGCGGCCTCTTTGGCGGCCAGGCGCACGCAGTCGTCGTAGTTGAACTCCTCGATGGTGACCTCCGCGCCTTCCTTGGCGATGTTGTCGAACCGGGTCTTCACGCTGCCCTTGGGCATGTGCACGACGGCTTTTTGGCCCAGGCGGTTGGCGGCCCATGCCACGCCGCGGCCGTGGTTGCCGTCGGTGGCGGTGAAGAAGGTGGCCTGGCCAAACTCGTCCTTCAGCTTCTGGCTGGTGAGGTATTCGTAGTCCACCTCGCTGACGTCCTTGCCCAGCTGCTGCGCGATGTACTTCGCCATCGCAAACGAGCCGCCCAGCACCTTGAACGCGTTCAGCCCGAACCGGTAGCTCTCGTCCTTGACGAACAGCTCCGAGACGCCCAGCTCCCGGGCCATGCCGATCAGGTGGGCCAGGGGCGTCACGCTGTACTGCGGGAAGCTCCTGTGAAACGCCCGCGCCTTGGCGGTCTCCTGGAGTGACATGATCTTGAGCTGCTTGTCGTCGGTCTTGGGCATGTTGTTCTTGACCCACTTGATCTGCTGCATGACCCGAACGCCTCCTGCTGTATGCTCGGCCACCCGCACGGTGTGCCGTCTCTTACTGTGCCCATTATAGCCGATTGCCAGCCGATTGTCAACAAAATTTCATCAAAAAAGAAAATTATTTAGCATTAGCAAAATCGATGAAAATCGGGTGCTGTTCAGCTCATTATTCGTTTTGGCGCGAAAAGTGGGCGCAACCTAAAAAATATTTTTGAGAAAATGAATTGAAATGCGCAATGAAGTGCGCTATAATGGGCGCAACGATCGACAAACCGGCGAATGACAGGAGGGCCATCCATATGAATGACGCGCAACTTTCCTTTCTGCAGCATCTCGCGAAGGGCATCGCGGCGCAGTTCGGTGAGGACTGCGAGGTGGTGGTCCACGATTTTGATGAGAAGCAGGCCGACCATACAGTGGTTGCCATCGAGAACGGCCATGTGACCCACCGCGCCCTGGGCGACGGCCCATCCCGCGCGGTGCTGCAGGCTTTGAGCCACGGCGGCGAGGACCTGCAGGACCACCTGAACTACCTGACCCGCACCAAGGACGGCCGGATCCTGAAATCCAGTACCATCTACATCCGGGACGAAAAGGGGAAGGTGACGGGCATCTTCGCCATCAACTATGACATCACGAACCTGCTGATGGTGGAAAACGCCGTGAAGCCGCTGATCTCGTCCCAACAGAGCGAAAAGGAGCCCGAGCGGATCGTGCAGAACGTCAACGACCTGTTGGACGAGCTGATCGAGCAGTCGGTGCAGCTGGTGGGCAAGCCCGTGGCGCTGATGAACAAGGAAGACAAGGTGAAGGCGATCCAGTTCTTGAACAATACCGGTGCGTTCCTGATCACCAAGAGCGGCGACAAGGTGTCCAAGTTCTTTGGGATCTCGAAGTACACGCTGTACAACTACATCGACGCGGGGGAAGAGTGATTTTATATCGTGCACCTCCGTCCATCCCCCTCGCGCCGTCCACCGGACCGCCGCGAATGGCCGTCCAGAAAACAAACTGAGTGAATGTGGGGGGATGGAGTTGGCGGG
>JAVBUD010000174.1:0-2919 GCA_031555755.1 Eubacteriales bacterium
CGTCCCGCCCCTCCAAAAACTCATCCCAAAAATATTCTTCTCCTCACCGGCCGTTGGCGGCGCTCTGGAGGACGGCGTGGGGAGTGGATGACAGCGCGCGGCGTGAGGGGCGGATGACAACTCGCGACGATGGTGGTATAATGACACCATCAATACCACGCACGGAGGACAACCAGCATGAAGGGCGCGGCACTGGAAGGCGGCGGGGCGCGGGGCGCGTACCACATCGGGGTGATGGAGGCGCTGTACGAATGCGGGCATGATTTCGACGGCTATGTGGGCACGTCCATCGGCTCGATCAACGCGGCAGCGCTGGCCCAGGGCGATTTTGACGGGCTGAAGCAGATGTGGGCCGACCTCTCCCCAGGCAAGCTGTTCAGCCCGACTATCGCGCGGCTGATGCAGGCGGTGGGCGAGAAGATGTTCTCCATGGACTTCGTGACGGACCTGGCGCGCAGTTTGAGCGAGCTGCAAAAGGGCGTGGACACAGACGGCATGAAGGCGCTGATCCGCTCGGTGGTCGACGAGGACGCGCTGCGCCGATCAGGCAAGCTGTTCGCGCTGGCGACACTTGACGCCACGGACCTCAGGCCCCGGGAACTGTATCTGGACGACATCCCGCAGGGCATGCTGATCGAATACCTGATGGCCAGCGCGTCCTTTCCCGGGTTCAAGCCGGAAAAGATCGCCGGCCACGAATACGCGGACGGCGGGCTGTTCAACAACTGCCCGGTGAACCTGCTCACCGACCGCGGCTATGAGGAGGTCTACGCCATCCGCACGCTGGGGCCTGGGCTGTATCACCTGCCGGAGACCGACGCAAAAATCAGCGTCATCGAGCCGTCGCGGGACCTGGGCAATGTGATGTCGTTTGACAACGCGCTGATCCAGCGGAACATGCGGATCGGGTATCTGGACGGGCTGCGGGCGGAAAAGGGATTGAAGGGGCGGCGCTACTTTGTCGAAGGCTGCCAAGGGATGGACGCGGCGGCGCTGCTGATGGGCGTCGACGAGCAGACAATTCAGACGCTGCGGAGCGAACACCTGTATCAAGACTTGCCTGCACAGCGCCTGCTGCTCGAAAAGATGGTGCCCGATCTGGGCGCGTATCTGAAGCTGCAGAAGGATTTTGGATACGAGGACCTAGCGCTCGCGCTGCTGGAGTCGGCGGCGCAGGAGGCGGGGCTGGACGAACTGCGCGTCTGGGACATAAAGGAGCTTGCGGCGCAGGTCGCGGCGATGGACATACACCCTGCACAAAGCACCGTCGGCGGCTGGCTTTTCACGGCGAAGTATCAGGCAGCGGTGCGCGGGCTGGCGATGGCCATCGCAAGGCGCCTGCGATAGGCGCGCTCGATCGTTACATTTATATGTCAAACTTGACCAGAAAATGTAATGCGAAATTTTCAACAGATACGCGCGATTTTGTTGCACTTTTGTTGCTACGCACACTGTATAATGACGTTAAGTTGGAGATATGTGCCGTGGATGCCAGGGGAGGGATGACGGTGGCGATGGACTTTGCGTCGGCATACGACGAAAACTATGCGAAGGTTTTCAACTATGTGCAGTATCGCGTCATGAACCGCACCGAGACCGAGGACATCGTGTCCGAGGTGTTCATGAAGGCGCTGCGGCACTATCAGAGCTATGACGAGCACCGCGCCTCTGTGGCCACCTGGCTGTTCGCCATCGCGCGCAACGCGGTCAACGACCATTTTAACCGCACCAAGCGCCGCACACTGCTGCCCATCGAGGCCGCGGAGCAGGTCATAAGCGGCGAAGACGTGGAGGCCCAGGTGTTGGCCCAGTGCGACGCGGACCAGCTGCATCTGCTGCTGCAGCGGCTACCCGAGCGGGACCGAACGGTGCTGGCGCTCCGGTACTGGGGCGACATGAGCTATGCCGAGATCGCGGCGCACATGGGGCTGACCGAGAAGAACGTCAGCGTGATCCTGACCCGGACCACCGCCAAGCTGCGGTCCTCTTTCGAGGCAAATGCGCAGGCCATGTAGTGAATCGCATCCCGCTCGGTATATATAGCCAGAAGGTGAGTCCTTTGCGCTCGCCGGAAGGAGTGACCGGGCATGACGACACAAGACGAACTGTTGATCTCAGACCTGCTGCGCCGCTGCGACTTCAGCCATGCCAGCGCTCAACACAGGTCCGCCCTGCGGGAAAAGCTGCTCAACGGTTGCGTCGAGCTCGACGACGACGACTTGGGGTTCGTGGCCGCCGCAGGCAACCCGGATCAAGCCATCGACATCCAAGAGTTCAAGCGATTCGATCCATAAACAGACCGTGCGGCGATGTAGTCCGCACGGTCTTCTTTTCTGTGCATGCCTGATGCGTTAGATTATCCCTCGATCATGTCGATCCGCCTCTGATGCCTCGCATCCCCGGAAAAGGGCGTGTCCACGAAGATCCTGGCGATCTGCTTGGCGACCTCTTCGCCCACGATGCGCGCGCCGAAGCACACCACCTGGGCGTCGTTGTGCTGGCGGGCCAGCGCGGCGGACACGGCCTCCGACACGCAGGCGGCGCGGATACCGGGCACCTTGTTCGCGGCGTAGCTCATCCCAAGGCCCGTGCCGCAGATCAGCACGCCGCGCTCATGCTTTCCCTTCGCCACGGCCTCCGCGAGGGGGCGGGCGATGGCGGGGTAGTCCGCGGAGGCCTTCGAGTAGCAGCCGAAATCGGTCAGTTCGTGGCCCAACGCCTCCAGGTATTCCAAGACGGTCTGCTTGCAGTCCAGCGCTGCATGGTCGCATCCGATGGCGATTTTCATGGACGTGGCTCCTTTCGTGGTTTCCGCAGACGGGGGGGGGGGGGGGGGCCCCCCCCCCCCCCGGGGGGGTGGGGGGGGGGGGGGGCCCCCCCCCCCCGCCCGCGCAAAGGTGAGAAGAAATAGGGTGGGT
The DNA here is from genome assembly GCA_031555755.1 of Eubacteriales bacterium. Lineage (GTDB taxonomy): Bacteria > Bacillota > Clostridia > Christensenellales > Aristaeellaceae > JAJDGF01. The sequence continues at coordinate 2,919 of JAVBUD010000174.1, forward strand.
A
>JAVBUD010000149.1:0-5417 GCA_031555755.1 Eubacteriales bacterium
TCACTGTCCATGAGGCGCTGTATCACGCGCTTGTCTGTGGTGTGCTGGATGCACAATTTGCGCACCTCGCCGTCCGCGCCGCCCGCCGCGATCTGGGCCAAAAAAGCCGCGTCCTCCGGCCCCGCGATCTGAACAAACCGCTTGGCCGCCGTCTGCGCCAGCTTTTCCGACTTGGCCGTCATCAGCTCTCGCAAAAGCGCCTTGTCGCTGAGCCGCTGCGCGCCTTGGATGCGCACCGCCTCGTACCGGTTGTCCCTGACGAGCTGCGAGAGCAGCGGCCCGTCCTGCACCTGATTCGCCGCCCACAACTGCGCGTTCCGCGTGCCCGCCTGCTGGACGATGGCCATCAGCGACGGCTGGTCCAGATTCTTGGGCATCTTTTCCACCAAGTTTGATGCAAGCGCCTCAAACGTGGTGGTCATGAACAGCGGCACCACGATGTCCAGCGAGTTGATATTTTTCAGCGCCGCGTACCGGATGGATGAGTTGTCGATGGTGTTGACGAGCTGGGCCAAAAACAGCTCGCTCTTGATCTTCGGAATCGCCGCCAGCCGCACGTCCAGGTTCGAATCGGTGGACGCGATCTTGATCAGCGTGTCCTGATCGGTCAGCTTCTCGGCCACGCCCTTCTTGCGCTTCGCGGCCTCCGGGTGCTCCCAGGCTTTTCGAAACAGTCTCATGATCATCCCTCCTCAACCAAATAGGCTCTCGCTTCGCGGATCAGCGCCTCCGCGCGGCGCTTCAGGTGGTCGCAGTGGGGCGGCGCGCGGTTCGGATCCAGTGCGTCCTGGTTGCCCCAGGCCCGGCAAGCGCCGCCGCACAGGTAGCGGTGCGGGCAGTGTTTGCATTGCTCGATCGTGTCCACCGTGCAGGCCAGCAACCGCTCAAACGCCGGCGTGCGCATCAGCGGGCCGATGCCCAACGCCCGCGCGTTGCCGATGTAGCTGTGCGCGCCGCACCAGGCGTAGCAGGGATAGGCGCTGCCGTCCGGCTTGATGAACAGATTTTGGCCGATGCCGCAGCTTGGCAGCGGGCGGGACTCCATGTCGAGCATCTCGCGGGGGGACAGGTGCGCCATCAGCCCCTCGCACATCAGCGGCTCGTCCCGCTGGGCTGCGCGGCCGATGGGCAGCATGGGCCGGAAGTTCACGCGCTCGATACCCAGGCGGTCCGCCAGCTCGCGTACGCTCTGACCCGCCGCGCCGATGATGTCCGCCGCGGGCAGCACGGCAGCCAGCGACACCTTCGCCGCGCCCCGGACGCCCCTGCAAAGCCGCAGATAGCGGCGCAGGTTTTCCGTCATGCTCAGGTAGCTGCCCTCACCGCGCCGCTGGTCGTGGCTGCGCTCGTCGCCGTCCACGCTGACCACGACCTGGTCAAACGCACCCCCAATGGCCGTCAGCAGCGCGTCCGGCAGCTCGCCGGTCAGGTTGGTCCGGAGCGATAGCAAGCTGCCCCGGCCCCGGTACTTTTCACACAGCGCCAGCAGCTCGCACCGCCGCCCGTGCACCAGCGGCTCGCCGCCGGTGATCACCAGCTTGTGAAACCGCGCCTGAATCCCTTGTTCCAGCATCCCCTCAAACGCCGCAGGGTCCATTTCCTCCTGCCCATCGCCCGCCTCCGCGTAGCAGTGTGCGCAGCGCAGGTTGCAGTTCAGCGTCACATGCAGATAGCAGTTGCTCAGCTTGGCCCGCTCTGACGCCATGCCGCGCCGCATGGCTGAAAGCAGCTGCCGCGTCGTGCCCACATCGCCGCAGATTCGCTGGTCGTGCAGCCATTGCGCAGCCTCGCTGTCACTGCCAAACCGGCCCAGCGCGGAGATGGCCAGGATGCGGCGCGCGTTGTCCGCGATCCGCGCCGGATGCAGGTCCTGGGCCAGCGAGATATAAGGCCCCTCCCGCAGCAGCGGGTGTTCGCCCTGCCGCGCCGGACTCCGCGCCATGGCCTCGAGGTTTTCGTCCGATTGCAGCTCCTCCATCAGCCGGTCCTGCACGAACTGATACACCTTTTTGTACCCCTCGCACTGCGGATCGACCACCCCGTCGCCGGAGGCCAGCGCGCCGTAATAGCAACCGCCCTTGCAGATCTCCATGTATGCGCAGTCCCCGCACCGCTCGCGCACGGCAGCCTCCCGCGCCTTCCATCGCTGTGCGACGGGCGAACTGTATAACTGCTCAAGCGTGGGCAGGTCTCGAACATTGCCCATCGCATATTCCGGATTGCCCGCCAGCCGCTGGCAGGACGTGATGTCCCCGCCCGGCGCGATGCTCAAAAACATTCCCAGGCAGTCGCGAAACGTGCACACGCCCGGCTGGCCGTGCACAAGTCCCCGCGCGTAGTGGTCCAGCGTATCGATCTTCATCGCCTTCCTGTGCCGCACATACCAGGGATACAGGGCGATCAGCGCGTCCGCATACGCGTCCGGGCTCAGCGCATAGGGCGAATCCGCATCGTTCAGCCCCGCCACCGCACCGTGCAGCACCAGTGACATCCCCTGATCCCGATAGAACTTCGCCACTTCCAGCGCGTCCTTTGCTGTCGCCGCGCTCAGCGTGGCGATGCCCGAGACCGGCATGCCCGCCGCGCGGGCGCGCCCAACAGCCGACATGGTGCGTTCATAATACCCCTCGCCACGATTGACGTCCGTCTGCTTTTTCGGCCCATCGAGGCTGGTCCCAAGCCTGACGCCGTGCGCCTGAAACAGCATGATGAACGCGTCGTCCAGCCGCCACAGGTTCGACTGCACCGACAGGCTCGGCCTGTACCGCCCCAGCCTGCGCTCAATCTCATCGAGCAGCGCCGTCCACGTGCCCATGGACGCCAGAAGCGGCTCACCCCCATGAAACACGATGCTCACGTGCTCGGCGGCGGTTTCCTCCGCGATGCGCTCCACAAACGCGACCGCCGCCCGCGCGGTGTCCTCGTCCATCATCGCCCCCTCGTGCGGCCCGAAACAATACTTGCAAGACGCCTGGCAACTGAGGGACGGCACAATCATAAAGCTGGGCGTGTTCATTGATGCCCCTTTCCCAAAGTGAGTCCGCGCTGCGCCCGCGCACATCGCTGCCTTTTCGCTATCTTTACTCATTGTACCCCAGAATTACCCAAAAGTCCAATGCCAACCGCATTGGACCTTTACCGAATCGCGACGCGTCCGCACCGCCGCGCACCCATGCACATACGATGGCATGAAGTCTACCCCCAATTTGGTACATAGCGCCCAGGGCCGCGCTATGCCGATTGGAGGTAATTCTAGATGATCGAGGTGCTTTCCCCGGCACATGTCCCATACATGCTGGCGCTGCAGCGGCACTGTCTGGAGCAGGGCGATCCGTTCACGCCGACCAGCGAGCGCGGTTATCTGCTCTGCTACCAGTATCAAAACTTCTGCCTGGGCATGTGGAATGAGCGGCGCGACGGGCTGACCGCGTTTTTGTGCTGCACGATCCCCACGGCCCGGGCCTCGCGCAACTTTGGACGCGGCCGCGTGCCCGACGCGCTGCTCGACAGCGTGGGCCACATGAACACGCTGCTGATAAGGTCCGGGCAGCGCGGCAAGGGGCTGGGCAAGGCACTGATGCGCGAGGGCATACGGCTGCTTCGCCAGCGAGGCGCACACTACATCTATGCTGTGGTCAGCCCCGGCAACACCATCTCGCGGCACATGCTGGATTCACTCGGCTTCCGCGAAGTGGAGCGCATCGAGCTGAACGGCGCAGCGAAGGTGCTGTATTGCCTGACCGACGGCGCAGGGTGAGCTCAGGGCGCCACGCTGTACAGCTCGGTGAGCACCGTCATGCCCCGCCCCTTGTTTTCGCCCAGCTCCTCGGCCGCCTCGAGGTCGTTGAAGTGCCACCATTCGGACGCCAGCGGGGTCAGCCCCGCGTCCGCGCAGTGCCGCTGCAGCCTCAGCCCCGCCTCGTTCATGGCCTCGGCGGGCGCAGCGCCTTCCCACGCGGTGGTGGATGTGGACAAAACCGGGGCGGCGAACACCGTGGAGGCGACGCTCAGCTCGTGAATGGGAGACGGCATGGCGTATTCCGTGTACTCGGCCACGGCGTTGTACGCGCGGTCGCCCGAGCGGCGGATGGCCAGGGCGTCAACCTTGACCAGGCTCACGTCGATCGCCAGCCCGCGCTGGTGGTTGGAAGTGCCCTGCGAGACGAACCAGGATACCGTCCAGGGCGGCGTGCTGATGCCCGCTTTCACGGCCGGGTCGCGCTGTGCCAGCCGGTCCAGCGCGTCCACCATGCGGCGCTGTGCGCTGTGAGGCCTGTAGGCCTCGTAGATCTTAAGCGAATCGCCCTCCCTCAGCGCAGACTGCTGCGCCGCGCAGACCTTCTTGGCCATGGCGTACAGCGTGGGCATGATGAACACCTCGCGCCCCAGCCGCTCATCGAACGCGCTGGACTGGTACAGCTGTGCCCCGGTGACGCCTGGCACCGGCTTGCCGGACGATGTGACGCGCGATTTGGATGCGTTGGTGTTTTCGTAGACGATGGAGGGGATCACGTCCGGCAGGTTGATCATGCAGTACTTGTGCGCCAGATAGCCCGCGAACGAATCGCTCTCCACGCGCCAGTACTCGCCCCGCTCCAGGAGAATCCGGAACGCCGCGCCCGGCTGCACCTTGCGCAGCAGCTCGCCCTGAGGGCTCGGCTCCGCGCGCAGGTTCATCTCCACAGTGGCGAAACCGGTCGCGCCCTCGATGGGCAGCTCAAACGCGCCGGTCTTCACGGGCATCAAGCTGGGCGAGGGCGTGACGGCGGGCGTCTCCGCGGCGGACGCCTCGCCCTGCGCGACAGGCGCGGGTGGCGGCGCGACTTCGACCGGATCGGCGCGATGGCGGCCGATCAACGTGATCGCCATGACGGCCAGCGCGGCCAATAATGCCATCCAGATCCATCGATTGCACTTCATGATCAGCTCCCCCAATCCGCGTCGGCACAATAAAAGCGCGCCTTTCGGCACGCTTAGTATGAAGCCTATGGCGCGATTCTATGCCGCGCCTCAGCGGACAAGTAGCACGCAATCAGACACCAGATTCGTCCGGCGCGGTGATGTCGGCGAGCTGCTTGCCGGACTTGGCGTCCACGATGAGGATCTGTGTCTTGGGGTTGTCGTGTTCGCTGAGCAGCGCCTGGTAGGCAGGCGCGGTGCTGGAAAGCAGCGCCAGCGTGATCATGGTGACCATGTCCTCGCTGAACTTTGCGCTGTCCACCTTCAGCGTGATGGCGCTGAAATCGTCGCTCGCCGTGAAGCTGGTCACGGAGCCGCTGTCGCCCGATGTCAACAGGTTGCCGAGCATGGTGTTGAGGCTCGCCTTCCACGCGGCGAGCAGCGCCCCATGCGCGTCCTCGGTCATGCGGTAGGTGTACACCCCGCCCTCGAGGACGACGCTGATGCCGTGCTGCGCC
>JAVBUD010000198.1:0-5357 GCA_031555755.1 Eubacteriales bacterium
GTGAGCGCCGGGGCCAGATTGTTTGGTGAAGGTGGCGGTTTTGATGGATCGACTCTGCGATGCGGTGCTCGGTGCGCGGGCCGAATACCCCGTGAAGGTCCTCCAGTTCGGCGAGGGCGTTTTCCTGCGGGCGTTCGCGGACGAGCTGTTCGACGACCTGCAGCAAAAGGGCCTGTTCGACGGCTCTGTGGCCGTCGTGCAGCCCCGGCCCGGCGCGGGCAAGCTGGACGCGCTGCGGGCACAGGACGGACTGTTCACGCTTGTGACGCGCGGCCTGGAAAACGGCGAGTCCGTGGACCGGGCGCGGGTGATCGGGGCCGTCACGCGCTGCATCGATCCGTATTCGGAGCACGCGGACTATCTGGCGCTCATCGAGCAGCCGGCGCTGCGGTTCGTGGTGTCCAACACCACCGAGGCGGGCATCGCCTACCGCGCGGAGGATCAGCTCACAGACGAACCGGCGCTGGGCTTTCCGGCGAAGGTGGCGCAGCTGCTATATCGGCGGTACATCAAGTTCGGCGCGGACCCGGCAAAGGGCCTGATTTTTCTGCCCTGCGAGCTGATCGAGCGCAACGGCCAGACCCTCAAGCGGATCGCCCTGCGCCACGCGGCGGACTGGGGCCTCGGCGACGCATTCGCCAAATGGGTGGACGAGGCCTGCGTGTTCGCCGACACCCTCGTGGACCGGATCGTGTCCGGCTATCCGGAGGGCGAGGCGGCGGCGCTGTGCGAAAAGCTGGGGTATGAGGACGCGCTGCTGGACGTGGCGGAGCCCTATGGGCTGTTTGCGATCCAGGGCGCGCCGAAACTTCATGAAGAACTGGCCGTGGATCGGGCGGCGCTGAACGTGGTCATCACGGGCGATATCGCGCCCTACCGCACGCGGAAGGTGCGCATCCTCAACGGCGCGCACACCGCGCTGACGCCCGTGGCGCTGCTGATGGGTAAGCAGACCGTGGGCGAGAGCATGGCTGACCCGCTGCTGCGCGCGTATCTGACCCGGCTGCTGGGCGAGGAGATCATCCCGGCCATGGGCGGGGACGAATACGGGCTGCAGATGTACGCCAACGAGGTGTTCGAGCGGTTCGACAACCCGTTCCTGCACCACAGGCTCACCGGCATCGCGCTGAACACCACCAGCAAGTGGCGGGCGCGGCTGCTGCCCTCGGCGGCAGACTATGTTCAGGGGACGGGGACCGCGCCGAAATGGCTGGCGCTGGCGCTGGCGGCGGCGGTGGCGGTTGGGATGTCGGGCGCGTTTGACATCCGCGATTCGGACGACATCGAGACCTTGCTCTGCGACGCGCGGGCGCTGGGCTGCGATTTTGAGGGCGAGACGCTCAGGGCCTGCGCCGACATCGCGCAGCACGGCATCGCGCGGGCATTGGAGATGAGGTTATGATTGGGGCGCTGAAGATCCATCCGGGCGACAATGTGGAGGTCGCGCTGGCGGACGGCGGCGACGTGCCGCGCGGCCACAAGCGGGCGCTGGCGGACATCCCCGAGGGCGGGCTGGTCGTCAAGTACGGCCGCGCCATCGGCCACGCCACGCGGGCCATCCGCGCGGGCGAGCATGTGCACACCCACAACCTCGCCACGAACCTGGGCGGCGCGCTGCAGTATGAGTACGCGCCGGTGGAGACGCCAGAACTGCCCAGGCGCGAGGGCTCGTTCCTGGGTTTTGTGCGGCCTGACGGGTCCGTGGGTGTTCGCAACGAGCTGTGGATCCTGCCCACGGTGGGCTGCGCGAACGCGACCTGCGCCAGGCTGGCGCGGGAGATCAACCGCGAGCTGGGTGAGGAGCGGGCGTTTTCTTTTCCGCATCCCTACGGCTGCTCGCAGATGGGCGAGGACCAACTGACCACCCAGCGGACGCTGACGGGGCTGGTGCGGCACCCCAACGCGGGCGGCGTGCTGGTGGTGGGGCTGGGCTGCGAAAACAACAGCGTGGCGGCGTTCCAGGCCGTGTTGGGCGACTGGGATCGGGACCGCGTGCGGTTTCTGGTCCTGCAGGACGAGCCGGACGAGATCGAGGCGGGGCTGGCGCTGCTGCGGGGGCTGGCCTCATACGCGGATCGTTTTGTTCGCCAGAAGGTGCCGCTGTCGGCGCTGGTCGTGGGGCTGAAGTGCGGCGGCTCCGATGGGTTGAGCGGCATCACCGCGAATCCGCTGGTGGGGCGCGTGTCGGACCTGCTGGTGGCGGCGGGCGGGCGCAGCGTGCTGACCGAGGTGCCGGAGATGTTTGGCGCGGAGACGGAACTGATGGCGCGCTGCCTGACCCGGGCGCTGTTCTGTGAGGTGGTGGACCTGGTGAACGGGTTCAAGCGGTACTACGCGGACCACGGCCAGGTCGTGTATGAAAACCCGTCGCCGGGCAACAAGGCGGGCGGGATCACCACGCTGGAGGACAAGTCCCTGGGCTGCACGCAGAAGGGCGGCACCAGCCCGGTGCGGGCGGTGGTGCAGCTGGGCGGGCGGATCACCGAGCCGGGCCTGAACCTGCTGTGGGGTCCGGGGAACGACATCGTGGCGGTGACGAATTTGGCGGCTGCGGGCTGCCAGCTGATCCTGTTCACCACGGGGCGCGGCACGCCGCTGGGCGGGCCTGTGCCCACGCTGAAGATCGCCTCGAACGGGGCGCTGGCCGAGGGGAAGCCGCACTGGGTGGATTTTGACGCGGGCCGAGCGCTGATGGAGTCCATGGACGCACTGGCGGAGGATTTGATGGGTCTGGTTGTGCAGGTGGCGTCCGGCGCTGCGCTGGCGAAAAATGAGCGCAACGGGTATCGGGAGATCGCGATTTTCAAGGATGGGGTGACGCTGTAGGCGGCGTCCCCACAAAAACTGGGAGGTGCCACACATGTTCACAATTGGCGTTCGCGCCCATGACTACCCACGTCAACCGGCTGCGTCCCTGGCGCAGGTCGTCGCGGCTGCGGGCTTTCGCGGCGTGCAGCTCGCGCCCGCCAAGGCGCTGGAGGGCGTGAATGGGTTTGAGGACATCACCGATGCCGTGCTGGACGATGCCCGCTCGGGCTTTTCCGAGGCGGGCGTGCGGATCGACGTGTACGGCTGCTATCAGGAGATCGGCGACCCGGACGCGGAAGTTCGCGCCCTGGCCGTGGACCGGTTCTGTCGGGGCGTCGCCCACGCGGCGCGGCTGGGCGCGCCGATCATCGCCACGGAGACCAGCCACTTTTCCGGCACCGACGCCCAGCGCGAGGCTGCCTACGAGGCCCTGCGCGGGGGCGTGATTCGCATGGCCCGCGAGGCGGAGCGGCTGGGTGTGCTCGCCTGTATCGAGCCTGTGATCGTGCACACGCTGAACTCGGCGCGGTTGGCGCGGCGGCTGCTGGACGAGGTGGCGTCGCCGAACCTTGCGATCGTGTTCGACCCGGTGAACATGCTCACCTCAGAAAACCTGGCCCGCCAGGACGCCATCTGGGATGAGTATTTCGAGCTGCTCGGCCCGGCCATCGCGGCGGTGCACCTGAAGGACGTGGACGGGCAGCTGGCGTGGACGAACCTGGGCCGGGGGATCGTGCACTACGACCGGATTTTCCCGATGCTGAAGGCGCTGAACCGCGACCTGCCGCTGCTGCGCGAGGGTGCGGTGCCAGACAGCGCCGGGGCGGACATCGAGTTCGTGAGGAGGATGACCGCACTTCGACTGCTTCTGGATGGAGGGCTTTGAGTGGTGCACCTTCGCCTGTGACCGGAAAATGTTCCCGGACTCGGCGGGGCTGCAAAAAAGCTGAAGGATCGCGGGCTGAAAATCTGCGTCTGGATCAACCCCTATCGCGGCGCGGATGTGGTGGAAGTGGCACTGGCGCAAGGCGAGACGGAGCTCGTGATGCAGCGATCACCGAGCCCGCGCCACGTCAGCCGGGGTGGATCGCCGACAGTTCGTCGCTGTAGTACAAACCCCCCGTCATCCATCGCTACGCTACGGACCTTCTTCAAACTTTCAGCCCATGTAGTTTGAAGAAGGTCCGTAGCGTAGCGATGGATGACGGGGTTTGACGCTGCGCTTATCATGACTGGTTTGACGCAGCGCTTATCATGACGGCCTTGACGCTTCGCTCAGGATGACGGGGTTGGCGGCGTGGCGATCTTGCTGTCACAAAAGAAATCACCAATTCCTGGAAACACACAGAGGATTTACCATACCCCGCGTCGAAACCTTCTTGCATTGCCCCGGCGGAGGCCGGGATGCACGAAGGAGGGTTTCGTCATGAAAAAGAGGTTGGCGCTGTTGGTGTTGGTTCTGCTCATTTGCTCGCCGCTGTCCGCGCTGGCGGAGGGCACGCTCACGATGTGCTCGCCCAACTCGGACGGGCTGCTGTCCATCATCCCCCTGTTCGAGGAACAGACGGGGATCAAGGTCACCGTGGAGTCCATGGGCTCGGGCGACTGCATGAAGCGCATCTCCAGCGAGGTGGAAAACCCGACGTTCGACCTGATGTACGGCGGCTCGCTGGCCAACTATGTGGCCAACAAGGACCTGTTCCAGGACTACCTGTCCCCGGAGGACGGCAACCTGATGCCCGAATACACAAACACACTGGGCTACTGCACCAACTACACCATCGACGGCAGCGTGCTGCTGATCAACAAGGACCTGGTGGCGGAGTTGGGCGTCGAGGTCAAGGGCTACGCGGACCTGCTGCAGCCCGAACTCAAGGGCAAGATGGTCTCGGCGGACCCGGTGGCGTCGTCCTCCGCGTTCTGCCAGCTCACCAACATGCTGCTGGCCATGGGCGGGTATGAGTCGGACGAGGCTTGGGCGTATGTGAACGAGCTGTTTGTGACCAACGACCTGAAGATCACCAGCTCGTCCAGCTCCGTGTACAAGGGCGTGCAGGGCGGCGAGTACGCCGTGGGCCTGACCTACGAGGACCCCTGCGTCACCATGCTCAAGGACGGCGCGACCAACATCGAGATCGTGTACCCCGTGGAGGGCACGGTGTTCCTGCCCGCCCAGATCGGCATCGTGAAGAACGCCAAGAACCTGGAGAACGCGCAGAAGTTCACCGATTTTATGCTGTCCGCGGAGGCGCAGAAGTTTTTGGCCGACAACACCACGTCCAGGCCGATCCGCGCCGTCGAGGGCGGGAATGAATACATGAAGCCGCTTTCAGACATCAAGCTGATTTTTGAGGACTCGGATTATGTGACGGGGAACACCCAGGCGCTGAAGGACAGGGTGCAGGACATCATCATGGAGAAGGAGTAGCCAGGGGCTGAGCCCCTGGACCCCAGTTCGCTTCGCGCTGTTCTGACGAGGCGAGGCGCGAGGTCGTCCGCTCACGCGGGCGGCGGGGGCAAGCCCCCGCCCTACAGGGAACGTGCCGTAG
>JAVBUD010000064.1:0-14716 GCA_031555755.1 Eubacteriales bacterium
GGCAGGAGTACGTCACCTCACGGCGGGGAGATCCTTCGACTGCGCTCACGCTCCGCTCAGGATGACAACCGGGGAGGTCACACTCTGCTCAGGATGACAACGGGGGCGCTTTCACTCCGCTCAGGATGACGACGGGGGCGCACGCACTTCGATCAGGATGACAACGAGGGCGCAAGCACTTCGATCAGTATGACTACGGGGCGCTCGCGCTCGCTCGGGATGACAACAACCGTGCCGCACGGCGCGCGATGAGCCGTTCATCTATTACAAAACAGCCCAAAACTTGCGCAACCCGCGCAGACTTGGTATACTTATCCAGAAATAGATGCAGATGGGGGTATGCAACGATGAAAAAGCACATGCGGAACGCGCTGGCGGCTGCGCTCATGCTGGCCTTGATCGCCGTGACGGGTCAGGTCGCGCTGGCGGAGACGCTGCGGTGGCCCACCGCGAACGCGCCGGTCGGCGCGATGGACAAGGCGGCGCTGAAGTCCATCAAGATGACGAAAACCACGCTGAAAGCGGCGCTTGCGAGCACCCGCGACACCACGGCGGACCTCTCGAAGTACGTCAAGGCCGTGCCCGCCTCGGCGGAGCTGCCGGCGCTTTCCTGGACCAGCAGCAGGCCTGATGTCGTCGCCGTGGACGAGAAGGGCGTCGCGACCTATCTGGACGTGGGCAAAGCAAAGATCACCGCCCAGACGCCGGAGGGCAAGAAGGCGTCCATCACCATCACCGTGTCCATCGTGCGGGTGACATCGGTCAGCTCGTCGGGCACGATCACGCTGTCACCGGGCGAGACCGCACACGTGCGGGTCACCATCAAGCCCGCCGACGCCACGTTCCAGGCGGTGGAGTTCGGGTCCACCGATGCCGCCATCGCCACCGTGGACCAACACGGCGTGGTCACCGCTGTGGCGCCTGGCACCTGCAAAATCAACGTCACCACCGACGAGCGCGGCCACGAAAAGACCACCGCCACAAACATCCAGGTGCGCACCGGCCAGGGCGTGCAGCTGAAAATCAGCGCCGTGGGCGACATCACCCTGGGCGGCGATCCCGAGCGCGGCACGCTGGCCCAGTTCAAAAAGTACCTGGACCTGTACGAGAAGCAGTACGGCGACCGCTACGGCACGATGCTGAAGAAGGCGGCAGTCTATTTCAGCCAGGACGACCTGACCTTCGGCAACCTCGAAACCTGCCTGACCAAGGCCGGCGGTCGGCACGAGGGCACCTACTGCTACAAGGGCGACCCGTCGTACGCGCAGGTGCTGTCCTCCTCCAGCGTGGAGGCGATGAACCTGGCCAACAACCACACCACCGGATTTGGCTCCGCAGGCCTGCGCAGCACGAAATCCGCGCTTACGAAGGTGGGTGTGGCGGCCAACGGCTTCGGCTACAACGACGCCAAGATCCTGATGATCAACGGGCTGCGCGTGGGCCTGCTGGGCTATCAGACCGGCCCGCGCACCGCCAACGCCAACACCATCAAGACCGGTGTGAAAAAGATGCGCGACAAGTGCGACGTGCTGATCCTGTCGCTGCACTTCGGCGACACGAAGGAATACACCTACAAAGTCACGAATGCCATGAAGGTGTACGCCCATACCGCCATCAATTACGGCGCGGACCTGGTGGTGGGCCACCATCCCCACGTGATCTCGGGCATGGAAAGCTACAAGGGCAAGAACATCGTGTACGGCCTGGGCACATTCCTGGCGGGCGGCCCGAACCCGCTCCGCCCGCGCAGGACGTTCATCTTCCAGGAGACGCTGGAGGTGCATCCGGGCTTCGTGGAGTCCAAGGACGCGAAGGTGATCCCGTTCTGGATCACGTCGTCGGACAAGACGAACGACCGGATTCCGCAGCCCGCGCCTGGCGCGGAGGCGGACAAGATCATCGCGCACATCGAGAAGTATTCGGTGGGGCAGAAGGTGGATTATACGGTGGTGAAGTAGGGGGAACGCTGATCGTCACCCACCCACCACGCGGTCATCGTGAGCGCAGCGAAGGACCTTCCTGTAACTCAGTGCACTTAGTTTGGGGAAGGTCCTTCGCGGCGCTCAGGATGACGGGGTGTGAGGGATGTCTGCAAAGAAGTTACGCCTCCACAAAAGTGTCCGCCAAGCTCCCCCTCTTTTTGACGTCCACCTTTCGCCGCGCGATGGCGGCGCTGGAATACTCGATCACCTCCGCGGCCTCCTGCCAGGTCTGGCAGCCTGCTGCCACGAGGTCGCAATCCCTAATCGTATTCCACACAAAATTCAGCCCCACCAGCGGCGTACAGCGCCCGGCGGCCATGGGCTTGATGGTCAGCACCGGGTGCTTCGCGGTCCAGATCATCTGGTTGACGGTCTCCACCTCCAACTGCATCATGAACCCCAGGCAGTTGTAGATCTGGATGTAGCCACAGACGTCGTAGTCCTGCTCGTCGCAGTAGGTCAGCGTCTCGTGCATGTGGGCGGAGATGCCGGGGATCATGTCGCGCTCGCGGATCATCTCCAGGTAGTCCGGCAGCCTCTCGATCTCGTGGGTGCGCTTGTTCACCAGTTGCTCCACCATGTCGTGGAACGGCCAGCAGAACGTGACGCCGTTTTTCTTGTCCTCGTCGAAGGCGGCCATGGCGGTCTTTCGGGCCTCAGCGGTGTCGGCGGTGTCGAAGTGGGGCGTGTTCATGATGTACAGCTTTTTCCCGGTCATGTCCTCGGCCTCATGGATGGCGTTGTACATGAACGGGCCGATGCCGCCCAGGATCAGGTTGCAGCCCGCGTCCATGAACGTCTTCAGCAGCAGCGCGGCGTTCTTCCTGTCGTGGCGGTTGTAGTCGACGATCTTCTGGTCGGCGGCGTCGGTCTTGTGGCTGTAGCCGTTCATCCAGTTGGTGCCGATCACGAGGCGCGAGACATCGATCCCGCCCAGGTTTGTGGTGGGTATGGCCATCTGCACGGTGGAAAACACCTCCATCTGTGTGGTTGTTGAGACTATGCTATCACGGGTCATGGTGGGTTGTCAAATGGATTCGGATGGTTTACAATGAGTGGAGGAAATGTCGGGGGACGCCCCATCCTTATCCAAGGAGGTCATCCCACATGAAGCGATTCGCCTGCCTGTTGCTCGCTTGCCTGCTCATCTTCACGACGAGCTGCGCCATGCCTGACGCCCCGGAGCAAGCGCCCATCATCGTTGGCTTTGCTCAGCTCGGCTCGGAGAGCGGCTGGCGCGTGGGGAACACCAAGGACATCGAGGCCGCGGCCCAGCGCGCTGGGGTGACCTTACTGTACAAGAACGCGGACCAGAAACAGGAAAACCAAATCAAAGCCATCCGCGAGTTCATCGCCCAGCAGGTGGACGTGATCGCGTTTTCGCCGATCATCGAGACCGGCTGGGACAGCGTGCTGATCGAGGCCAAGGAGGCGGGTATTCCGGTGCTCTTGACGGACCGGTTCATCCAGACATCCACCAAGGACCTGTTCGCGGGCTTTGTGGGTTCCAACTTTCTGGAGGAGGGCCGCCACGCGGGCCGGTTCCTGGTGAAAAAATGCGCGGACATGCAGCGTGTGCGCATCGTTGAGATTTCTGGCACCAGTTCGTCCACCCCGGCCAAGGAGCGCGCGTTGGGTTTTCGCGAATTTGTCGGAGGGGACCCGAAATTCGAGATCGTCAAGTCAGTGTCCGGCGATTTTCTGCGCAGCAAGGGCAAAGAATGCATGGAGAACATCCTCGCGGAGGTGCAGGACATCGACGTGCTGTTTTCCCACAACGACGCCATGACACTGGGCGCCATCGAGGCCATCCAGGCGGCAGGCCAGCTGCCCGGCAAGGACATCATCATCATCACCGTGGACGGCGAGCAGGGCGCCATCGACCTGCTGAAGCAGGGCCAGATCAACTGCGTGGTGGAGTGCACGCCGCTGATCGGCGACGTGGTGATGCAGCTGAGCCAGCGGTTGGCGAAGGGCGAGCAGATCGCACTGTATTCCTATTCCAGCGAGCGCACGTTCAGCGAGTACGACGATGACCTCGACGCGCTCCCGCCGAGGGGGTACTAGATGAACGCGCTGTTTGGCCGCATCATGGCGCGGATCGGCTATCGCGAGAGCCTGGACAAGCGCATGTCCACGGCGATGAATGTGCTACTGGTGCTGATGCTGGTGCCCGCGCTGGTGTCAATCGGGCTGATGATCGTGTTTTCAGCTCAGTATCATTCGGTCATCGTGCACATGGAGGAGGTCTCCAGCCTGATGCCCATGATCCAGGACGAGCTGGTGATCGAGACCAGCAACATCGTGGTGGGACGGACCCGGTTCGCGGAGGGCGCCCAGTACCAAATGCTGCGGGAGCTGAACAATCGGCTGGACGTGCTGATCGACGCGGGCGCGGCGTCCGGGCGGGAGTTGGAAGTGGCGAAGCGCACGCTGAGCACCATGGAGAAGAAAATCGACGCCCTGGGCGAGCAGCTGCGGCAGAGCGCCCGCGTGGACGTGACCATGCGCGCCCAGGACGAGATCTCAAGCATCGGCCTGTTGTGCACGGAGCTGCTGCAAAAGAGCATCAAGGCAGAGATTGACGCGTCCTATCACGCCTCAAACCGCATGCAGATCGTGATCCGCACCACGCTGGCGCTGGAGATCCTGCTGCTGCTGTTGACGCTGCTGTTCGCGGTGGCGGCGCGGCGCAGCCTGGCGCGCACGATCCAGCAGCCCATCGACCGGTTGAAGCTGTTCGCAGGGCGCATCGCGTCCGGCTCGCTGAAGGAACGGGCCGTGCCGCCGGACATCGAGGAGCTGCATGACCTGACGATCAGCCTGAACGCCATGGCTGAAAAACTGGAGCGGCTCATCGACGAGAACAACCTGGAGCAGCAGAACCTGAAAAAATCAGAGTTGCGCGCGCTGCAGGCCCAGATCACGCCGCATTTTCTGTACAACACCCTGGACGCCATCATTTCCCTGGCCGAATCGAAGCGGTACGAGGAGGTGGTGGAGATCACCTCGGCGCTGTCCAGCTTTTACCGCACTAGCCTGAACAACGGCAAGGACTGGATCAGCGTTTTGCAGGAGCGACGGCACCTTGAGGGTTATCTGACGATCCTGCGCGTGCGGTACCGCGACATCCTGAAGTACGAAATCCGAATTGACGACGCGCTGTCCGGCTGCGAGATATTGAAGCTGCTGGTGCAGCCGCTGGTAGAAAACGCGCTGTATCACGGCATCAAGAACCGGCGCGGCGGCGGGCTGTTGACGATCCAGATCGAACGCGAGGGCGAGGGCATGATGCGCGTGTCCGTGCGCGACAGCGGCGCGGGCATGGACGAGGATCGGCTGTTCGAGGCGCGCATGGCGCTGGCCAGGTCCGAACCGCTGTCCGCAGAGTCGGGCTACGGGCTGTTCAGCGTGGACAAGCGGATCAAGTTGTACTATAATCAATCGGAGGGCCTGATGATCGACAGCACCAAGGGCGAGGGAACCACGGTGTGGTTCCGTGTGCCGGTGAAGATGTGAGGAATATTTTCGTAAACGCTCAACGACGCCCGTCATCCTGAGCTCAAACGCTCCCCTCCGTGTCATCCTGAGCGTGAGCGCTCCCCTCCGTGTCACCCTGAGCGAAGCGCTCCCCTCCGTGTCACCCTGAGCGGAGCGCTCCTCTCCGTGTCACCCTGAGCGAAGCGCCATCACCCGTGTCATCCTGAGCGAAGCGCAGCGGAGTCGAAGGATCTCCCCGCGTGAGCGACGGTCTTGTTGGCATGGGGTCACGTCGCCTGAGGGCGGGGAGATCCTTCGACTCCGCTGCGCTCCGCTCAGGATGACGGGGGAGGATGGCGTTCCGCTCAGGATGACACGGGAGGATGGCGTTCCGCTCAGGATGACGGGGAATGGTGGATGTCGATCATCACGTTAACGCATACTGCAAAAGGGGAACATAAGCATGTATAAAGTCTTCCTGGTCGACGACGAGATCGTGATACGCGAGGGGATTCGCAACAATGTGCGTTGGGAGGAGCGCGGGTTCGTGCTGTGCGGGGAGGCGCCGGACAGCGAGATCGCGCTCTCGATGATCCAGGAGCTGAAGCCCGACATCCTGATCACGGACATCCGCATGCCGTTCATGGACGGGCTGGAGCTGTGCCGGCGGGTCACGCGCACCATGCCGTGGATCCACATCGTGATCCTCTCCGGCCACGACGACTTTTCCTATGCCCAGGAGGCCATCTCGCTGGGCGTCAAGGAATACCTGCTCAAGCCCATCGCGGCGCAGGACCTGGAGGGCGTGCTGGTGCGCATCGCCAAAAACATCGAGCAGGAGCGGGCGCAACAGGCCGATGTGGACGCGCTGAAGCGGCAGTTGGAGTCCTCCAGCAGGCTCATGCGCGAAGGCTGTCTGATGAATCTGCTGGACGGCGTGAACGAAGAGGAGGCGCTGCAGCAGTCCAGAAAACTGTCCATGAATTTTCTCGCCAACCGCTACGTGGTGATGTTGGTGGACTTGAGCGAGCAGGGCCAGATGCTGCGCGCCCGAGGCGCGGTGGACCGCATCGCGGACAGCTACGGCGGCGCAGTCTATCTGTGCGCCAGGGCCGGCCAGATCGCGGTGCTGGTGATGGGCGACAACGCCCAGGACCTGGAGGAGCGGGCCTACGCGTTCGCCCAGGCCGTGCAGCACGAGCTGGAGCGCGGCGGGGCGCTGGTGCGGGTGGCGATCGGCGCGCCGGTGTCCAGGCTGTCCGAGCTGCCCGGCTCGCTGAAGGCCGCGTCGGTGCTGCTGCAGCGCATGGCGGGCAGAAACCGGATCATGGGCACGGCCGATGAGACCGTGGACCACATCGACGCCCGGGCGCTGAAGCTGACCACATTGCCGCTATACGACCGGCTGCGCTACGCGAATGTGGACGAGATCGAAGGCATTGTGCAGGAGCACCTGGATTCGCTGGGCCCGGCGGCGGCGCAGTCGATGCTGATGACGAATTATGTGGTGGTGGACGTGCTGCTGACGGCGTCGCGGATCGTGAACCAGTGCGGGGGAGAGGCCGCGGAAGTGATCCCGGAGACCGAGGGCGTGGCGGCGATTCTGACCTCCATTCGCGAGCTGTCCGACATCCACCGGTTCGCCACCGACGTGCTGAACCGTGCCCTCTCCTATCGCGACGCCAACGCGCCGGGCCGCCACAGCGCCACCGTGCGAAAAGCCTGCCAGTACATCGCCGACAACTACACCAAGCCCGACATCATGCTGCGCGACGTGGCGGACCATGTGGCGCTCAGCAACAACCACTTCTGCACCGTGTTCAGCCAGGAGATGGGGTCCACGTTCATCGAGTACCTGACCCAGCTCCGGATGGAGCGGGCGAAGGAGTTCTTGAAGACCACGGAGCTGTCCAGCGGGGATGTGGCGGAGCGGGTGGGATACAACGACCCGCACTATTTCCGGTATCTGTTCCGGAAGCACGTGGGCATGAACCCGAGGGATTACCGGGCGTCGACGAGGCGTTAGCGGCTTCGCCGCAGCAGTGGCTGCGCCGCGGCAACTCGCTTCGCGGTGTCCAATCGCTGCGATTGCGGGGAACCGCAATGCCCCGCCATCCGGCACCACCCACGCCGTCATCCTGAGCGCAGCGAAGGATGACGGCGTGGGTGGCGGCACGAGTTGTTACCAAATCCATTGCAACACTTTCCACACGAATGCTTGCGCTTGCGGAGGGAGTCCGTCCCCCCTTTCTCCCGAAAATTCCCCCTCTTTTTACTGCCCACCCGCGCCTCGCCCTGTGTCACCCACAAAAATCCCCACTTTTTCCGTAAACCTGCCCGTTTTCTTTCTGCTCCCCATCCGATAAAATGAACAGTAACGGAGCATGTCTCCAAATTATGTGGGGAGGTACGATTCATGAAGAAATTGGTAGCATTGGTTCTGGCGATGTTGTTGCTGGTGTCAGCTAGCAGCGCGATGGCCACTGGCAAGGTGGTTGGGTTCTCTCAGATCGGCCAGGAGTCCGACTGGCGCACGGCCAACACCGACAACATCAAGGCGACCTTTGACGCGGCAGCCGGCGACGGCTGGTCCCTGGTCTATGCCGACGGCCAGCAGAAGCAGGAACAGCAGATCAAGGACCTCAGGAACTTCATCTCCCAGGGCGTCGACTACATCCTGTTCACCGGCGTCGTGAACACCGGCTGGGACGATGTGCTCAAAGAGATCAACGAGGCCGAAATCCCGCTGCTGCTGCTGGACCGCATGCCTGACTGCATCAATGACATCGAGTACGCCGCCGCGTTCGGCGGAGACTTCGTCGAAGAAGGCCGCCGCATGGCGTACTGGACCGGCAACTACGTGAAGAGCATCGGCCGCGACAGCGAAGAGCTGAACGTGGTCATCCTCGAAGGCACCACCGGCTCCTCCGCCGCCGTGGACCGCCAGACCGGCATCAACGAAGTGCTGCCCCAGTTCCCGAACCTGAAGGTGCTCGCGTCCCAGACCGGCAACTTCACCACCGCCGAAGCGCAGCCCGTCATGGAGTCCTTCCTGAAGGCCCATGAGAAGATCGACATCGTGCTGTGCCACAACGACAACATGGCGCTGGGCGCCATCGAAGCCATCAAGGCCGCCGGCAAGGTGCCCGGCAAGGACATCATCATCGTGGGCTGCGACGCCGTGAAGCAGGCGTTTGACGCCATCGTGGCCGGCGAAATGAACGCCACCATCGAGTGCACCCCGCTGTACGGCCCGTTCGTCATGGAGACCCTGCAGAAGCTGGAAGCCGGCGAGACCATGGGCAAGGACGTCATCCATCCCGCCGAGTTCTGCTATGACACCGACGGCGGCATCGCGTACAACGCGGCTGGCGACGTGTCCATCAAGGCTGGCGACGTCATCGCCGAGCGCGTGTACTAAGAAATAACGGCTTGTAGGGAACGGCCTCCGTGCCGTTCCGCCCCGCCCGCAGGCGTCGCCTTAGCGGACCGCCATCACGGCGTTGGGCGGAACGGCACGGAGGCCGTTCCCTACAGCCCGTTCGAGTGGGACGGATAACAGACCGAGGGGTTGATGCAATTGGATCGAGACACCATATTGACCATGCGGGGCATCGAGATACAGTTCCCGGGCGTCAAGGCGCTGGACGGCGTGGATTTCACGCTGAGGCGCGGCGAGGTCCACGCCCTCTTGGGCGAAAACGGCGCGGGCAAGTCCACGCTGATCAAGTGCCTGACCGGCGTGAATCACATGGACGCGGGCGAGATCACGCTGGACGGCCAGCGCATCACGCCTACCAACACGCAAGCTGCCATGGAGATGGGCATCTCCACCGTGTTCCAGGAGATCAACCTGTGCCCGAACCTGACCGTGGCGGAAAACATCTTCGTGGGCCGCCAGCCGATGCGGTTTGGGCAGGTGAACTGGAAGGAGATCAACCGCCGCGCCGTGGAGTTGCTGGAGCAGTTCGACGTGTTCATCGATGTCACGCGCCCGCTGTCCTTCTATTCGACCGCGATACAGCAGATGGTGTCCATCGCCCGCGCGGTGGATGTGAAGGCCAAGGTGCTGATCCTGGACGAGCCCACATCGTCCCTGGACGAAAACGAAGTCAAGCGCCTGTTCCGTGTGGTCAGTGACCTGAAGGCCCAGGGCCTCGGGATCATCTTCATCACGCACTTTCTGGACCAGGTGTTCGCCATCTCCGACCGCATCACAGTGCTTCGGAACGGCAAGCTGATCGGCGAGTTCGCAATCTCTGAGACTAGCAAGCTGGACCTGGTCACGCGCATGATCGGCAAGGACCTGGACGAGATATTCAATCTCAAGCGCGCCGCCCAGAAGCGGGACGCAGCGGTGCTGCTGCAGGCCGACCACATCGGCATCCCGGGCAAGGTGGAGGACATCAGCCTCGAACTGAAACAGGGCGAGTTGCTGGGCTTCGCGGGGTTGCTGGGGTCCGGGCGCACGGAGACCGCGGAGATGCTGTTCGGCGTCACGAAACCCAGCAAGGGCACGATCAGCGTGAACGGCCAACCCACCAAGCTGCAGGCGCCGCTGGACGCCATCGCCCACAAAATGGCGTTCTGTCCCGAGGACCGCAAAAAGGACGGCATCATCGGCGACCTGTCAATCCGCGAAAACATCTTCCTGGCCGTGCAGGCCAAGCGCGGATTTCTCAAGCCCATGAGCCGTGGCGAGCAGAACGCGCTGGCGGACAAGTACATCAAAATGCTGGCCATCGCCACGCCGGACGCCGAGAAAAAAGTCTCAGAGCTCTCCGGCGGCAACCAACAAAAAGTGATTCTGGCCCGGTGGATGGCCACGGACCCCGATGTGCTGATCCTGGACGAGCCCACGCGCGGCATCGACGTGGGCGCCAAGGCCGAGATCCAGCGATTGATGCTGGAGATGTGCGGGCAGGGCATGGGCGTCATCTTCATCAGCTCCGAGCTGGACGAGATCATCCGCTGCTCAAACCGCATCATCGTCATGCGCGACGGCGAAAAGGCCGCCGAGCTGTCCGGCGAGGGCTGCACCCAGGCGGACATCATGTCCGTCATCGCACACAACAAAACGGAGCAGAGGGCAGGTGAGCGCGCATGACCCCGAAGCAGAATGGCATCAGCTGGGACCGCATCCTCAGGTCAAAGGGCACGTGGGCCGTGGCGTTCGAGATCCTGTTCCTCATCGTGGCCTCCATCCTGCGCAGCGATTTTCTCAGCATCCGCTACATGCCCGAAACCGGCATGCTGTACGGCCCCATCATCGACATCTTGAACCGCTCCGCCGAGATCACGATCATCGCCATGGGCATGACGCTGGTGATCGCGCTGGGCGGCACGGACCTTTCGGTGGGTGCGCTGGTCGCGGTCAGCGGCGCCATCGCTCTCAAATTCCTGCGCTGGGATGTGCTGGTGTACACCACGCCGGGCGACTACAGCGTGCAGCCGTTCGCACTGGTGATCATCATGCCGATGATCGTATGCCTGCTGATGGGCCTTTTCAACGGCACACTGATCGCCAAGTTCAAGATGCAGCCGATCATCGCCACGCTGGTGCTGATGGTGGCCGGGCGCGGCATCGCGCAGATCACCACCAACGGCAAGCAGTTCACCACGGGCTACACGCCGTTCAGGTTCATCGGCCAGGGCAGCCTTTTATGGCTGCCGACGCCGATCATCATCACGGCCGTGGTCGTCATCGCCGTGATGCTGTTTACCCGGAAAACCTCCTTCGGCATGTTCGTGGAGTCGGTGGGCATCAACCGCGACGCCTCGCGGGTGTCCGGCCTGAAATCCGACACCATCATCCTGATCGTGTACATGCTCATCGGCTTCCTGGCGGGCATCTCGGGCCTGATCTACTCCAGCCGCATCGCCTCCTGTGACTCCAACAACGCGGGTCTCGCGTACGAGCTGGACGCCATCCTGGCGGTGGTCATCGGCGGCACCAGCATGACGGGCGGCAAATTCAGCCTCACGGGCACGCTGGTGGGCTCCATCATCATCCGCACGATCACCACATTCGTGCTCTTTTACGGCGTCGTGTCCGAGGCGATCATGTTCTACAAGGCCGTGATCATCGCGGTCGTGATCGTGGTCCAGGCGGAGCCGGTGCGCAGGTGGTTTGAAAAGCGCAGCCTGACCCGGAAAAGGGCGATAGGAGGTGGCGCGCGTGCTTAAGACAGAGATGAAAAAAAGCGCCCAGTCCAGCCTGCTCGGCCGGATCACCAACCCCAAATACCTGATGGTGTACGCCACGCTGGGCATCTTCCTGCTGATCTACCTGTTCGGCGCGGTGATGTACGGCGGCAAGGGATTCACCTCGCTGCGCACGTTCATGCTGCTGTTCGTGGACAACGCGTACATCGGCATCAGCGCCGTGGGCATGACGATGGTGCTGATCACGGGCGGCATCGACCTGTCGGTGGCGTCGGTGATGTCGCTGACGGGCATGTTCGTGGCGTACGGCACCACGGTGCTGGGCCTGGACCCTCTGGTGTGCATCGCGGCGGCCTTCGTGATGGGCATCGGCCTGGGCGCGCTGATGGGCGCAGCGATCCAGTATCTGAACGTGCCGCCGTTCATCGCCACGCTGACGGGCATGTTCATGGCCCGCGGCATCTGCTCCATGATCTCGCGGGAGTCGATCTCGATCTCAAACGAGATGATCGACGCCTGGGCGAGCTGGAAGTATAAATTCGTGTGGCCGGACGGCACTGCGATCAAACCCATGGCCTACATCAACTTGAACGTGATCCTGTTCGTGCTGATGATCATCGTCGGCACCATCATCCTGCAGCGCACAAAGTTCGGGCGCAATGTGTACGCCATTGGCGGAAATGAGCAGAGTGCGAAGCTGATGGGCCTGCCCGTGGCGCGGACGAAGGTAATGGTGTACGCGTTCAACGGCTTCTGCTCGGTGCTGGCGGGCGTGGCGTATGTGCTGTATGTGAAGTCCGGCTGGAACCTGGCGCTGCAGGGCGGCGAGCTGGACGTGATCTCCGCGGCCGTCATCGGCGGCGTGCTGCTGACGGGCGGCGTGGGCTATATGGTGGGCACCATGTTCGGCGTGCTGCTGAAAGGCACGATCCCCGCACTGATCACCTTCGACGGCACTTTAAACTCCTGGTGGGCGAAAATCGCCACCGGTGCCCTGCTGCTCCTCTTCATCGGCATCCAGCGCATCGTGGTCACCTACTCCGCCCGAAAGCGCGCCTCATCCTAACGAAAGAGCGCGCGAAGCGAGACGGGAGTCCAGAGGGCAAAGCCCTTTGGCGGAGGTCCAGGAGGCAGCGCCTCCTGGCACAAACGCAATCAAAAGGACGGAGAGCCGTGCGCTCCCCGTCCTCCTCCATAACCCGCGCGCCCATCAATTCGTGGGAGGCATACTGCCCGAATGCAATGGGCGTTCGTGGGCGCTCCCGGTGCAGGCGCGCGGCCACAAACTTGCCACAGCCAGAGAGCCGTGAGGCGACTCTGGCGGAGGGCAGTATGCTCGATCGAGGCCACACCGCGCCGAATAGAGCCATTGCTCGCACTCACGCCTCCACCCAATACCGCCGAATCCTCACATTCTCCCCATCACGCGCCACATCAAAGACCCCCTCCAGCACCCCGCCATTCTTCTCAATGATCCGAGCCGAGCCAAGATTATCATCATTGCACGTGATCAGCGCCCGCTCGATCCCCAGCCCCTTCGCCACCGGCAGCGCCAATGCCAATTGCCGCTCGCCATACCCCTGCCGCCTCTTGCTGGGCTTGATCCCATAGCCAATGTGCCCGCCATACTCACGCAACGCGTCACTCAACACATGGCGGATGTGCACCACGCCCACTACCTCATCACCGTCGATCAGCCACAGATGCGTGCACGGCACCCAGCCCTCAGGAAGCCCGATGCCCATGCTTTCGTCGATGCACTGCTGTATCAGGCCGCCCTTCCACTCCTCATACCTGTCGGGGTCCTGGAGGACAAAACTACGCTGCCCGCAATCCTTGATCTCACGGCACATTTGCCAATAGCTATCCAAGTACGCCTCGCACGGCGCAACCAACCGCAGCTCCCTCATCCCATCTTCCTCCCCACATACTGAAAATGTTCCGCGTATGCCGGCGTCCATCCCTCACGCAAGGCTATAAAAAACCGGCCGGCGCGATGGTGTTCGCTGCCGGCCGGTGAATGATCCGTATGCCTCTGGTCAGCACACACGATCTCCAGGGACCAACGCGAACAAGCCGTGCCAATCAAAATTGGACGACGTACCGTTGGAATTGAAGCGCTGTGCTTGACGGAAGTGTTGCATATCTGCACGCTCCTTGGTGGTTGTTGCCTCAAAGGGTATCACGCTGTGCCCACGCCTGTCAAGCCCGCTGATCGTTAAGATATACAGAACATGGCCTAACGACAAATTTCTCCCAAACGAAGCCAAAACCCATTGACAACCACCGACAAAGTTGCTATAATAGAATCCGCTGGTTTGCGAGATGGAGAGATGGCCGAGCGGTTTAAGGCGCTAGTCTTGAAAACTAGTGATGCCGAAAGGCACCGGGGGTTCGAATCCCTCTCTCTCCGCCAGAACATTTTCATATGGAGAAGTACCCAAGAGGCCGAAGGGGCTCCCCTGCTAAGGGAGTAGGGTGCGATAAGCGCCGCCAGGGTTCAAATCCCTGCTTCTCCGCCACAATCGAACGTCAAGTTTGATGCAAAGAGACCATCGTGAATAGCGATGGTCTTCTTGCATATATGGGCTGAAGAAGCTATATATTTCAGCGTTTATCCCACATATCAGACCTTTCAACCAACACATACACCAGCTCGTTTCATAAGCAAATCTGCATTGGTTCTCGCTTTTTGGGTCATTTTTGCCTTAACCTGATCTTCAATTTGCACCCGAACAGGGTAATCGTCGGAAGTATCGATAATCAGGTACCTTCAGGCGCATGGGCCATCTTACACGTTCGGTACCAGCAAACGACACGCTCCAGATAGAACGTAGCCGCTTCATCGTGTGAAGAGGCTGCACTTGATGTGTTTCTTGCGGGCGTCGCTGCGGCTCAGTTTCATACGTTCTCAGCAGCCAATCCCGAGTTTGCTCATGCAACACATTCAGGCTTTCTTCGTGCTGTTCTTGTTGGATGTGATCGCGGAGTTCATCCTGGATCAAGGAAACCCCTGGTTGCCCGACACGCTTTACAAGATGACCCAAACCTGGATTCCGGGTCTTGAATCGGGCGGTTTCATTCAGTGG
>JAVBUD010000119.1:0-17092 GCA_031555755.1 Eubacteriales bacterium
CGCGGCCAGCATCAACCCCATCGCAGGGACGATGAACGAGCCCGCGCCGAACACGATCAGGCACAGCACCGACGTGCCCACGCCGACCATCGCCGGGATGTGCGCCTTGTGCGTCAGCCACTGCTCGGTGAAGATGACCACGAACAGCGCGGTCATCACAAAATCGATGCCCTTCGTATTGAAGCTCACGAGCGTGCCGAGGATGCCGCCCAGCGCGGAGCCGAGCACCCAGTAGCACTGGTCCAGCGCCGAGATGGCGAACATGAATGCTTGGCGGTCGATGCCCTCCGGCGGCTCGGCGCTGACGTTCACCGAGAACGTCTCGTCGGTTAGCGCGAACACCATGTACCATTTTTTGAAGCCCTTGCCGCCGTACCGGGTCAGCATGCCGAGGCCGTAGAACAGATGGCGTGCATTGACCATGAGGGTCAGCAACAGCGTGTTCAGTGGCGAGAACGCCTGCAGCAGCACGTTCACCAGCACGAACTGCATGGAACCGGCAAAGACGGTGATGCTGATGAACAGGGGATAGAGGAAGGAAAACCCCATCCGGTTCATGTAGATCCCATAGGCCATGCCGAGAAACAGATAGCCGGTCAGAACCGGGATGGTGTGCGGAAACGCGGCCTTGAAGGTGCGCGTGGACAAGGGGAATCACCTCAAGTGTTTTGTGAACTGCGTATACCCAATTATAGCTTCTCTATTCTCATAACATATAGTCACTTTCTGTTATTTTACACTTTATCATGCTACCAAATTAACTTGACAACACGCAGCTGATGGGATATCATGGACACACTTCTTTTCGGGGGTGCGCTATGGATTTTGACCGACAGGATCTGGGGTTTCTGCGCCAGGGGGAGCGGGTGACGCTCCAGCTGCGGGCGCTCTATGAGCGGTGTGGATACAGGAAATACCGCATGGGCCAGTTCGAGGAGTTCGACCTGTATCAGCGACACAAGAATTTTCTCAAATCAAAACACATCATCTCCTTCAATGATATGGACGGGCGCATGCTGGCGCTGAAGCCGGACGTGACGCTGTCCATCGCCAAGAACACCCACGCCACGGCGGACGCGGCAGAGCGGTTTTATTATGTGGAGAATGTGTACCGGCTAGACGACGCCACGGGCAGCTTCGCGGAGATCAACCAGCTGGGTCTGGAGCACATCGGAAAGCTGACCACATCCGACCTGGCGGGCGTGATCTGTCTGGCCCAGAAGACGCTGAAGGAAGTCAGCCAGCGCAGCCGGATGCAGCTCAGCCATGTGGGCTTCCTGCTGGAGCTGATCTCGAGCCTCGGCATCGGCGAGGCGGACAGGCACGGGCTGATCGAGTGCATCCAGCAGCGCTCAGGCCATGAGCTGGCCGAAAAGCTGGCGCGAATGGGCGTGCCGCCTGCAGCGGCGCGGATGCTGCGGGAGGCAGCTTCGCTGAACGGCGAGTTTATTCCCACCATGCAGCAGGCACGGGCGCTGGCCATCACGCCGGGCATGAACGAGGTGCTGGACCAGTTGGACGCGGTGTACGCAGAGCTGGAAAAGTGTGGATGTCAAGGCGACCTGATGCTGGACTTCTCGCTGATCTCCGACATCGACTACTACAGCGGGTTCGTATTCCGGGGCTTCGTGCAGGGCATCGCCCGAGCAGTGCTGGCGGGGGGCGACTACGGCAGCCTGCTGCAGAAGTTCGGCAAGGACCTCAGCGCCATCGGGTTCGCGCTGTACCTGAGCGAGCTGGACGTGCCGCAGACTGCGGAGACGGTAGGCGCGGAAAAGGCCCGCGACATGCTCACTGTGGCGCTGCCCAAGGGGCGGCTGGGGGACCAGGTGTACGAGCTGTTTTCCGGGATCGGCTACGAGTGCAAGGCCATCTATGAGGACAACCGAAAGCTGGTCTTCGAGAACGCGGAGACCCGGGTGCGCTACCTGCTGGTGAAGCCCAGCGACGTGGCGATCTATGTGGAGCACGGCGCGGCGGACGTGGGCGTAGTTGGCAAGGACATCCTGCTGGACGCCCGCAGCGACGTGTATGAGCTGCTGGACCTCGGGATCGGCAAGTGCCGACTGGCGGTGGCGGCGCGGAACGGCTATGTGGAGGACAGGGACCGGGTGCTCAGGGTGGCGACCAAGTTCACCAATGTCACCAAGGACTATTACAGCGCCCGGAACCGGGAGATCGAGGTCATCCACCTGAACGGGTCCATCGAGCTGGCTCCGATCCTCGGGCTGTCGGATGTGATCGTGGACATCGTGGAGAGCGGCAAGACGCTTGTGGAAAACGACCTTTCCGTGCTGGAGACCGTGGCGCCCGTGTCGGCGCGTCTGATCGCCAACCGGTCGAGCTACATGTTCAAGCGGGACGAGATCGGGGAGATTGTGGGGAAGCTGCAGGGGTAGAAAAACAAATGTCTTCAGAGCTACTGGCTATGCCGTCATCCTGAGCGCAGCGAAGGACCGTCCCCATTTTTTCGGTTACGTTCGGGATCAAGAAGGTCCGTCGCATAGCTCAGGATGAAGGCTTGGGGTACGGTGACTGATGAGATGATCCCCGTTACGATAGGAGGAAAACAAAACCATGATCCGAATCATCCGGGCGTCCGAGACGCCCTTTGAGCAATTCAAGACCCCCGAACTGCAGACCGACAACGCGGTTGACGCGGTGGTCGACGCCATCATCAGGGATGTCCGCGCCCGCGGCGACGCGGCGCTGATCGATTTCGCGGCGCGGTTCGACAGGGCTGACATCTCCGCTGGGGTGCTGGTCACCCAGGCTGAAATCGACGCCGCGTTCGATGCCGCCGATCCAGCACTGATCGCTGCGCTGGCGTCCGCCAGGACCAACATCGAGGCGTTCCACAGGCGGCAGATTCGCCAATCCTTTGTCATCGCCGATCAGCCCGGTATCACCCTCGGCCAGCGGATCATCCCCCTCAACAGGGTCGGGCTGTATGTCCCCGGCGGCACGGCGGCCTATCCCTCCAGCGTGCTGATGAACGCCGTGCCGGCCAAGCTGGCGGGCGTGGGCGAGCTGATCATGACAACGCCGCCCGGCGCGGACGGCCGGGTCGCCGCACCGATCCTGGTGGCGGCGAAGGTCGCGGGTGTGGACAAAATCATCAAATCCGGCGGCGCGCAGGCCATCGCCGCGCTGGCGTACGGCACCGAGTCCGTGCCCCAGGTGGACAAGATTGTCGGCCCAGGCAATATGTACGTGGCGACGGCCAAGCGCAAGGTGTATGGCCGCGTGGACATCGAAATGATCGCCGGACCCAGCGAGATCCTGATCATCGCCGACGGAAAATCAAATCCGGCCCACGCGGCCGCCGACCTGCTGGGCCAAGCCGAGCACGATGAGCACGCCAGCGCGATCCTGCTGACGGACTGCGAAGCGTTCGCTGCGCGCGTGTCCGCCGAGATCGAGAGCCAGATTCAGTGCCTGTCCAGGCGGGACATCGCGCGAAAGTCCATCGACATCAACGGGCGGATTGTCCTCGTCAAAGACATGGCCGAGGCGCTGGCCATCTCCAACCGGATCGCGCCTGAGCACCTAGAGCTGATGGTGGACGACCCGTTCGCGCTGCTGGGCGGCGTGACCAACGCGGGCTCAGTATTCCTGGGCCGGTATGCGCCGGAGGCGCTGGGCGACTACTGGGCGGGACCGAACCACACGCTGCCCACCTCTGGCACGGCGCGGTTTTCCTCGCCGCTGTCGGTGGACGATTTCGTGAAGAAGAGCCAGTTCATCCACTACACGCGCGACGCATTGGCAAAGGCCGTGGACGGCATCGCCACATTGGCCGAGTCCGAAGGCCTCACCGCCCACGCGCGCTCGGCAAAGATTCGGTTCGAGGAGGCGGGAGAATGAGCAGGTTTTTGTCTGACCGCATGCGCTCCTTCGACGCCTACACGCCCGGCGAACAGCCGAAGGTGCAGGGCACGCTGATCAAGCTCAACACCAACGAGAGCCCCTATCCGCCGCCGCCCGGCGTGGCGCAGGCGGTGACGCCGGACGCCATCGCGCGGCTGCGGCTGTACTGCGACCTGAAAGCGTCGGATCTGGTCCAGGCGCTGTCGGAGGATCTGGGCGTATCAGTGGATCAAATCGCGCTGGGCAACGGCTCCGACGAGGTGATCTACTTTGCCATGATCGCGTTCGGCGGCAGCGGCGCGGCGTTCGCGGACATCACGTACGGTTTTTATCCGGTGTGGTCGAAGCTGATCGGCATCGAAGAAAAGGTGATCCCGCTGAAGGCCGACTTCACCATCGACCCGGCGGACTATGAAAACCTCGGCAAGATGATCTTGATCGCCAACCCCAACGCGCCGACCGGCATCGCACTCATGCCGGCGGACATCGAGCGCATTCTGCAATCGAACCCGGACCAGGTGGTGCTGGTGGACGAGGCGTATGTGGATTTCGGCGGCGAGAGCTGCGTGCCACTGGTGGCCCGATATGACAACCTGCTGGTGTGCCGCACGTTTTCAAAGTCCAGGCAGATGGCGGGCGCGCGGCTGGGGTTTGTCGTGGGCCAACCTGCGCTGATCGCGGACGTGGTGAAGGTGCAGTACAGCGTCAACCCGTACAATGTGAACGCATTGACACAGCTCGTCGGCACTGCGTCGGTGCGGGACGCGGCATACTTCGACCGCACGCGCAAGGCCATCATCGACACCCGCGAATGGACGGCCAGCGAGCTGAAACGGCTCGGGTTTACGGTGCTGCCGTCCACTGCCAACTTCCTGTTCGCTAAAGCCCCGAACCTGGGCGGGCAGGCGTACATGCAGGCGCTTCGGGCGCATAACGTGCTGGTGCGGTGGTTTTCCGCTGAGCGCATTAAGGACTATGTGCGCATCACCATCGGCACGGACGAGCAGATGCGGCTGCTGATCGAGTACACGAAAAAGATCATCGGAGGTACGGAAGCATGAGGGAAGCCTCCATTACGAGAAGCACAAACGAGACGAAAATCGAGCTGAAGCTGAATCTGGACGGAAGTGGCGAGTCGCGGATCGACAGCGGCGTGGGGTTTTTGGACCACATGCTGACACTGCTGAGCTTTCACAGCGGGATCGACCTGGCCCTCACATGTGTTGGCGACACGCAGGTGGACGATCACCACAGCTGTGAGGACATCGGCATCACGCTGGGCCGCGCCATATCGGACGCGTTGGGCGAGAAAAAGGGCATTGCGCGCTACGGTAGCTTTCTGCTGCCCATGGACGAGGCGCTGGTGCTGTGTGCGCTGGACCTGAGCGGGCGCTGCCATGTGAACTTCGATGTGCAGTTGCCCACGGAAAAGGTGGGCGCGTTCGACACCGAGCTGGTCAAAGAATTTTTCCTGGCGCTGGCCCGCAATCTCGACATGACACTGCACCTCAAGATGCTGGCGGGCGAAAACAGTCACCACATCATCGAGGCGTGCTTCAAGGGGTTCGGCAGGGCCCTGCGCCAGGCCGTCGCCGTCGATCCGAATCTGGCGGGCCGCGCGGCCTCCTCGAAGGGGACCCTCGCATGATCGCGGTGGTGGATTACGGGCTGGGGAATCTGTTTTCTCTGAGCTGTTCATTGACGAAGATCCAGGCTCCCCATCAAGTGACCAGCGATCCCACCGTGATTGCCAAAGCGGATAAGCTGATCCTGCCCGGTGTGGGCGCGTTTCGGGATGCGATTGAGCTGCTGGATCAGACCGGTCTGGGTCAATTGGTGATCGACCGCGTTGAGTCTGGCGTGCCGCTGATGGGGATCTGCCTGGGGATGCAGCTGCTGTTCGAGCGCAGCTTTGAGTATGGCGAGCACACCGGGCTGGGGTTGATCCCGGGGGACATTTGCCCGATCGAGCCGGACCTGCCCGCGCCGCTGAAGGTGCCGCAGATGGGCTGGAACAGCCTGACGTTCCACCGGGACGGGCTGCTGACGCGCGGGATTTCGGAGGGCGATTTTGTGTACTACGTGCACTCGTTCTACGCGAAGGGACTGGGCGACGCGCTGGTGGCGTCCAGCGAGTATGGGGTCGAGATTCCGGGGATCGTGCAGAATGGGCATGTTTGCGGCACGCAGTTTCACCCGGAGAAGAGCGGGGACGTGGGGCTGAGGATACTGAGGGCATACTGCGGGCAGGGGTCGGGCGTCCGGCAAAACCAGACCATCGGAGGACATAAGCCATGAAGATTTTCCCCGCCATCGACCTGAGGGGCGGCAAGGTCGTGCGCCTCACGAAGGGCGATTACGCCCAAATGTCCACCTACGACGCCGACCCGGCGTTCGTCGCCGAGTCGTTCGTGAACCAGGGCGCAAAGCATCTGCACGTCGTGGATCTGGACGGCGCGAAGGACGGTACCCAACACAACCTGCGCGTGATCGAGCGCATCGTGCGCCAGGGCGGCCTGTTCATCGAGGTCGGCGGCGGCGCGCGCGACGAGGACAGCGTGAACCGCTATCTGGACATCGGCGTGAACCGCGTGATCCTGGGCACCATGGCCGTGGAACAGCCCGCCCTGATGGAGCGCCTGGCCGCGAACCATCCGGGCCAGATCGCCGCAGGCGTCGACGCCAAGGGTGGCCTGGTCGCCATTCGCGGCTGGAAGGTGGTCACCGCCCACAATGCGTTCCGGTTCATGGCCGCGCTGCCCGGTCAGGGCGTGCACACCGCCATCTACACCGACATCGCCAAGGACGGCATGCTGCAGGGCCCGAACCTCAGCGCCTACCGCGAGCTGAGACAAATCGAAGACCTGGACGTCATCGCCTCAGGCGGCGTCAGCGCCATCGAGGACATCGAGGCGCTGCGCGACCTGGGCGTGCACGGTGCGATCGTGGGCAAGGCCATCTACGAGGGCAAGATCGACCTGGTGGCCGCGCTGGCGGCGGGAGGAGAATCATGATCACAAAGCGCATCATTCCATGCCTGGACGTGCGCAACGGGCGCGTCGTGAAGGGCGTCAACTTCGAGGGCATCCAGGACGTGGAGGACCCGGTTGTGCTGGCCCAGTTCTACAACCAGAGCACGGCTGACGAGCTGGTTTTCTATGACATCACCGCCTCCTACGAGGGGCGCGGGCTGTTCACGGACATCCTGCGCAGGACGGCCGGTGAGGTGTTTATCCCGCTGACCGTGGGCGGCGGCATCAACACCTTGGACGACTTCGACCGCGTGCTGAAGTGCGGCGCGGACAAGGTGTCGGTCAACTCCGGCGCCATCAAGAACCCCGACCTCATCGACGAGGCCGCCAAACGCTACGGCGACCAGTGCGTGGTGCTGTCCATGGACGTCAAGCGCGTGGACGGGAAATTTCGGCTGTTCGCCAAGGGCGGCAGGGAGGACACCGGCATAGACGCGCTGCAGTGGGCTGTGGACTGCATGAACCGCGGCGCGGGGGAGCTGGTCGTGAACAGCATCGACACCGACGGCGTGAAACAGGGATTCGATCTGGAGATGCTGGCGGAGGTCTGCGCGAAGGTGAAGGTCCCGGTAGTCGCCAGCGGCGGCGCAGGGTGCATGCAGGATTTCCTGACGCTGTTCCGCGAGGTGCCCGGGGTGGATGCGGGCTTGGCGGCGTCGATCTTTCACAGGCGCGAGGCCTCGATTCGGGATTTGAAGACATATTTAAAGGCGAACGGCGTCCATGTGCGCCTGTAGTTTGACGGAGGTATTCATCATGTTCGACGACTTGAAATTCGATTCAGCCGGGCTGGTCCCGGCCATTGTCCAGGACTATTATTCAAAAAAAGTGCTGATGCTCGCCTACATGAGCGCCGACTCGCTGCGCATCTCCATGGACGAAGGAACGACCTGCTTTTTCAGCCGCTCCCGCCAATCCCTCTGGCGCAAGGGCGAGACCAGCGGCAACCGGCAGCACATCGTGAACATCAAGGCCGACTGCGACGGCGACACGCTGCTGATCGAGGTGATCAAGGACGGCCCCGCCTGCCACACAGGCGAGGAATCCTGCTTTGGCGACGTACTGACCCAGGTGGAGGACCACAACGACTTCTCGATTGACGCGCTGTATCAGCTGATCAAGGGCAGAAAGGCCGTGCCCAAGGAGGGCAGCTACACCACCTATCTGTTCAACAAAGGGATCGACAAGATCCTGAAAAAGGTGGGGGAGGAGTGCACCGAGGTCATCATCGGCGCGAAGGGCGGCGACCGGGACGAGACGGTGTTCGAGCTGTCCGACCTGATGTACCACGCGCTGGTGCTGATGGCCGAGATGGGCATCGAGCCGAAGGACGTGTTCGAGTCGCTGGCGGCGCGGCACGTGATCGACAAGAAGGTCAAGCAGGAGAAGATGCAGTAGGCATTGGTCATGAACCGCACACCCACGCCGTCAGTATGAGGAAGGTCCTTCGCTTTCGTTCAGGATGACGGAGAGGGGAGACAGCAGACACGCAACCCCCGTCATCCTGAGCGCAGCGAAGGACCTTCTTCATACTTTTGTTTGGTCTGGTTTGAGGAAGGTCCTTCGCTCTCGCTCAGGATGACGGCGTGAGGGGGGGCGAGGGTATAGGATGTGCGAATCTGTGTGACCGTAGACACTGCGTTCCAGTTGCGTTTTGCAGCACGCCATGGTATAATCATCATCGGCATACCCTGCCCACTTCCGTCCCAAATCGGGCGTTTACACAAAGGGGAGATGACGCGCCATGGAGAAGATGCGCACCACTGTCAAGATCGCGGGCCGCGAGTATTCCATGACCAGCTACGACAGCGAGGAATATGTGCAGCGCGTGGCGGCCTATGTGGACCGCAAGATGGGCGAGCTGTCCATCGCCACCCGCGTGCCGCAGAACCAGCTGGCCGTGCTGGTGGCGCTAAACATCGCCGACGACATGCTGAAGGCCCACGACGAAAACAACCGGCTCAAACGCGAGATCGGGATGGCTCGCGAGCAGGCCGAGGCGCTGAAGGCCGAGCTGGCCCAGATGAAAGCCAAGCAAGGGAGCTAACGTTTACACCATGATGGAACTGCTGTGCCCGGCGGGCGACCGGGATGCGTTGATCGCCGCCGCGTCAAATGGCGCCGACGCGGTTTATTTGGGTGCGCAAACGCTGAACGCTCGGCGCGGCGCGGGCAATTTTGACGCGGACGGCCTCTTGTGGGCCGCCGAATACTGCCATGAGCGCGGTTTGCGGCTGTATGTGACAGTGAACACGGTCGTGAAGCAGGCGGAACTGCCCATTTTGGAGGACATCGCCGCGCAGCTTGCCCGCTCAGGCGCGGACGCAGCCATCGTGCAGGACTTGGGCGCGGCGTCTTTACTGCGCCAAATGGTGCCCGGCCTCGAGATCCATGCCAGCACGCAGATGGCGGTCCACAACCGCCGTGGCGTGCAATTTTGTCGGGCGCAGGGATTCGACCGCGTCGTGCTGGCGCGGGAGATGTCGGACGCGGAGATCGCCGCCTGCGCGGATGTGGGGCCGGAACTGGAGGTGTTCGCCCACGGTGCGCTGTGCGTGAGCTGCTCCGGGCAGTGCCTGTTTTCCAGCCTCGTCGGCGGCAGGAGCGGCAACCGCGGGATGTGCGCCCAACCGTGCAGGCTGCCGTACCGGATGGGCGATGCGGTGGGTTATCTGCTGTCCCCGAAGGACTTGTGCCAGCTGTCGCGGCTGGGCGAGCTGTCGCGCTTGGGCGTTCGGTCAATCAAGATAGAGGGCCGGTTGAAGCGGCCCGAGTATGTGGCGATTGTGACGCGGATCTACCGCGAAATGCTGGACCATCCCCACGAGGTGAGCGCCCGCGAGATGGACGCGCTGCGGCAGATTTTTAGTCGCGGCGGGTTTACCAGCGGATATGGGCCGGGGCTGACCGACAGCGAGCTGATGAATCCGGACAAGCCGAACCACAGCGGGATCGCGGTGGGGGAGGCTGTTGCCGGTGGACGGGTGCGTCTGGCGGTGGATGTGTCCATCAAGGATCAACTGATGGTCGGGGATGAGCCTGTCAAACTCAGCGGTGCGGCGGGGGATAAGGTGCGCTGTGAGGGCATGTTTGAGCAGGGCGCGAAGCTGGTACGGCTGGCGGATGACGAGCAGTTAAAGGCCGCGCGGGCGAGTTATGAGGGCGTGGAAACGGCGCGGGTGGAGATTGAGGGAAGGCTGACGCTGCGCGTCGGAGAGCCGATGCGGCTGTGGGTATCGGATGGAAAAAACGAGGCCGAGGTGACCGGCAATGTCGTGGCGCGCGCGGAAAAGCGTGGCGCCGACATGGAGCGGATACGGGCGCAGCTACTAAAGACCGGCGGGACGATCTATGGGTTTGCTGGGCTTTTGATGGATGTGGACGCTGAGGCATTCGCGCCGGTGGCCGCTGTGAATGAGCTGCGTAGGGATGCGCTTGAAAGGTTGAGGGCCAAGAGGATTGCCGCGATGGAGCATGGTCGCGGACGCCTTCTACCGATCGCGTGGCCGCCATCCCGGATGAGGAACGCAGAAGCGTACTCTGATCGTCCCGTCATCCGCGTCCAATCCTCGAGCACGGCCAAATTGCATCAGGCCGCTGCATGGGGCGCAGACGCTTTGATTTTTGCGCCGGACGACCTCACGGCAGATCAATTGGCGCGTGAGCACGTGGAAAAAGGCACAATCATCGCCCTCCCCATGACCTGCAGCGACGCCGCGTTGGACGCACTTCACGCCTGGGCCTGGGCGCACGCGTCCGACCTCGCGGGTGTCATTGCATCTAATCCCGCACACCTTATCATGGACTGGCCCGGTACGCTCGACGCGGATTTTTCGTTGAACGCCGCCAACGAGTTCGCCGCCGACGAACTGCACAGACTAGGCGTGCGCCTGTACGCGCCTTCCGTGGAACTCACCGCCAAGGAGATCGAGCCGCTCCCCGGCGACAAAGAGCTGATCGTCCATGGCCGACTGCCGCTGATGCAGTTGCGCCACTGCCCGCTGAATGCGCGGCGCAAAGGGATCAGACACGCGGAGTGCCGCGCCTGCGACACAAACGCCAGCGCCATCAACCAACAGCGCCTGATCGACCGCAAGGGCGTCGCGTTCCCGCTGCAGCGGCTGAAGACCCCGTCCGGCTGCATCGTGCGCGTGCTGAACAGCGTGCCGCTGTCGCTGATCAAGCACATAAATAAACTGCCGGAGGCCGCCGCGTGGCGGATCATCCTCACCGATGAATCGGACTCGTTGGCGGCGTCCATCATCAGGACCTATGCCATGGCCGCGCGGGGCGGCGATCCCAGGGATATGGAAAGCTGGCCGGATGTGGAGGCCATTGGGAGCACCACCGGCCACTACTTCAGAGGAGTGGAATGACCCATGCAGGAACGCAATCTGCGGGTATTGGAATACACAAAAATCCTGGAGCAACTGTCCGCCTACGCCATCTCGGACGCGGGCAAACAGCGCTGCCTGGCGCTGCATCCCTCCAGCGATCCGGGCACGGTGCGCATGCTGCAGCGGCAGACGGAGGAGGCGTCCATGGTGATGGCCTATGTGGGCGGCTCGCCCATGGCCTATTTCACGGACATCTCCGCCTCTGTGCGCATCGCAGCCCTGGGCGGCACACTGTCGATGAAGTCGCTGCTGGAGGTGGCGGAGACCCTCAGGGCCAGCCGGTCCGTCAGGGCGTCGCTGGTGACCGAGCGCGAGACCACACCGCTGATCACGCAGTTGGCGTCAAACCTGACCACCAACCGACCGCTCGAGGAGGAAATTTTCAACGCCATCCTGTCCGAGGAGGAGATCGCCGACCGCGCCAGCCCGGAGCTGTACGACATCCGGCGGCACCTCAGGATCATCAACGAGAAGATGAAGGAAAAGCTGAACGCGTTCGTGCGCAATCCGAACCTCAGCAAGTACCTGCAGGACAGCATCATTACCATGCGCAACGGGCGCTATGTGATCCCGGTGAAGGCCGAGTGCAGGAACAGCGTTCCCGGGCTGATCCATGACCAGAGCGCCACGGGCCAGACGCTGTTCATCGAGCCGATGGCGCTGGTGGAGGCGGGCAACGACCTGAAGCAGTGGACCGCAAAGGAGCAAAAGGAAATCGAGCGCATCCTCGCCGAGCTCACCGCCCGAATCGCGCCGGACGCGGACGCGATCTTCAGCAACCTGATGGTGCTGTCCGAGCTGGACATGATCTTCTGCAAGGCGCAGCTTTCCCGCGCCATGCGGGCCATCGAGCCGAAGCTGAACACCGAGGGCCGCATCAACATCATTCGCGGGCGGCATCCGCTGATCGACCCGGACAAGGTCGTACCCATCAACTTGTGGATGGGCGAAAAGTTCACCACGCTGGTGGTCACAGGCCCGAACACCGGCGGCAAGACCGTCACGCTGAAGACCGTCGGCCTGTTCACGCTGATGGCCCAAGCGGGCATGCAGATTCCGGCGCAGCTGGGGTCTGAGCTGGCGATTTTCGACGAGGTGTTCGCCGACATCGGCGATGAGCAGTCCATCGAGCAGTCGCTCTCGACGTTCTCATCCCACATGACGAACATCGTGCGCATCCTTCAGGGCGTGACGCCGCGCTCCATGGCGCTGTTCGACGAACTGGGCGCGGGCACCGACCCCACGGAGGGCGCGGCGCTGGCGATCTCGATCCTGACGCACCTGCTCTCCATGGGCGTGACCACGCTGGCGACGACGCACTACAGCGAGCTGAAGGCCTTCGCGCTGTCCAAGCCCATGGTGGAAAACGCGTCCGTGGAGTTCGACGTGGAGACGCTACGGCCCACGTACCGGCTGTCCATCGGCGTGCCCGGCAAGTCCAACGCGTTTGAGATCTCGCGCAAACTGGGGCTGCCGGAGCACATCATCGCCTCGGCAAACGAACAGCTCTCCAAAGACCAAATCAAGTTTGAGGACGTCATCGCCAACGCGGAATACCACCGCCAGGTGGCCGAAAAGGAGCGCGAGCTGGCCGAGGAGGCGCACAGGGAGACCCAGCGCCTCAGGAACGAGGCGGAAAAGCTGTCAAAGGACGTGGCGGCCCAGCGCGAGACCCAGATGAAGAAGGCCAAGGAGGATGCCAAGAAGCTGCTGGCCAAGGCCCAACGCGAGGCGGAGCAGATCATCTCTGAGCTGAAAAAAAGCCGCAGCAAGGACGGCGCGGCGCTCCGCGAGCACGAGCTGCACGCGCTGCGCGGGAAGCTGCAGGGTTCCATCGACGAGCTGCAGGACGCGCTGGTGACCCCCGTGAACCGGGTGTCGGAGCCGCCGAAGAACCTGAAGGTGGGGGAGAGCGTCGAGATGATCCACCTGGGCAGCAAGGGCACCATCGTGGAGGTCCCCAACGCCAAGGGCGAGGCGACGGTCCAGGCGGGCGCGATGAAGATGAAGGTGCACGTGAGCCAACTGCGCAGGGCCGAGGCGGATCAGGCGAAAAAACCGAAGCAGAACATCCTGTCCGTATCCATGAAGCCGGTGACCATGGACTGCGACGTGCGCGGCATGAGCCTGGACGAGGCGATCACGGCTGTGGACCTTTTCCTGGACGGCGCCATGTTCCAGTCGCTCAAGAGCGTGAACATCATCCACGGCAAGGGCACCGGCGTGCTCAGAGCAGGGATACAGAGCCACCTGAAGCTAATCCCCACAGTGAAGGAGTATCGCCTCGGGCGGTACGGGGAAGGGGAGGACGGGGTGACGGTGGTGACGCTGAAATAGCGAGGAGGTCCCCCGACCTCACAGACAACCAAGGAGGTACCCATATGGCCAAGACCAAGATCCTGATCGTCGACGACGATCCCAACATCAGCCAGCTCGTACGGCTCTATCTGGTCAAGGAGGGCTTTGACGTCGAGGAGGCGGGCAACGGCACCGACGCACTTGCCCAGTTCAAGGCCTCCGCGCCGAACCTGATGCTGCTGGACATCATGCTGCCCGGCATGGACGGCTGGCAGGTGTGCCGCGAGGTGCGCAAGGTCTCCAACATCCCGATCATCATGATGACCGCCAAGGACGAGACGTTCGACAAGGTGCTGGGTCTGGAGCTGGGCGCGGACGACTACATCGTGAAGCCCTTCGACATGAAGGAGGTGCTGGCGCGGATCAAGGCCGTCATCCGCCGCTATCAGCAGGTGGACAAACCCGACCGCGAACTGGTTTTTCCAGGGCTCACCATCAACATCAGCAACTATGCAGTCAACTTCCTCGGCAGGCCGCTGGAGCTACCGCCCAAGGAGATGGAGCTGCTGTATTTTCTCGCCAGCCATCAGGGCAAGGTGTTCACGCGCGAACAGCTCCTCGAGCAGGTCTGGGGCTATGATTTCTTCGGCGACAGCCGGACCGTGGATGTGCATGTAAAGCGTCTGCGGGAAAAGCTGTCCGGCGGCGAAGAGATGGGCTGGAGCATCAAGACGGTGTGGGGCGTCGGGTATAAGTTCGAGGTGAAGTGACAAACCGATGAAGAACAAACTCTTCTGGCGGCTTTTCTGGGCGTTTCTGGCCACACTGATGACGACGGTGCTGGTCATGTCGGCGCTGATGGTCGCGATGGTTCGGAGCGAGCGTCAGGCGGCGCTGGAGGCTGAGCTGCTGACGCAGGCCCGCGACGTGGCGCGGCTGCTGCAGACGATGAACTCGGTCTCGTTCGGCGAGCGAAAACTCCAGACAACGCTGGACTGGAAGATGGCCGAAATCCGCGACAACTATGGCGCGGACGTGTGGCTGATCAGCGGCAACGCCAAGTTCGCGCTGGTGCTGGGCCAGGACGCGTACACGGAGGAGCAGGTCAAGGACCCTGCGGCGCTCGCGCAGATCCAGCGCGTGCTGGACGGCGAGTCGATTCGCGTGCAGGGCCTGATTCCGGAGCTTGGGAAAAACATCGTGACCTTGGGCGTGCCCGCCACGGACGGATATGGCAACATCAACAGCGCGGTGCTGCTGCACATCTCGGTGGAATCGCTGCAGGTGGACTACGGCGACATCCTCCGGTACGCGCTGATCGCCGCCGGCATCGCGATGCTGCTGGGCGCGGCGCTGGCTTCCTTCATCTCGCGCAGGCAGACCAGGCCGCTGCGCACGATCAACCGCGCGGTGGGTGCGTTCTCGAAGGGCAAGCTGGACGAGCGGGTCCAAGTTATGGGCAAGGACGAAATCGCGGAGCTGGCGCAGTCGTTCAACAAGATGGCGGAGGACCTGTCGAACCTGGAAAACTCCCGCCGCAGCTTCGTGGCGAACGTGTCCCATGAGCTGCGCTCGCCGCTCACGTGCATCAGTGGCTATGTACAGGGCATGCTGGACGGCACGATTCCCGAGTCGGACTATCCCAAGTACCTGAGCGTGGTGCGCAGTGAGGCGGACCGACTGACGAAGATGACGAACGAGCTGCTGGACCTGTCGAAGCTGGAGTCCGGCAACTTCTCGCTGAGCAAGAAGCGGTTCGACATCAACGAGCTGGTGAGCCAAGAGTTGATCAAGTTCGAGCAGCGGATCGACGAGAAGCGCCTGGATGTGGACGTGATTTTCAAGACCCAGCCCTGCCCGGTGAGCGCGGACGAGGACCGGATACGGCAGGTGGTGACGAACCTGATCGACAACGCGGTCAAGTTCACGCCGGACGGCGGCGAGCTGAAGCTGAGCACGCACACGGCGGGCGATAAATGCTATGTGTCCGTCACGGACAGCGGCATCGGCATCGCGCAGGAAGACCTGCCGTTCGTGTTTGACCGCTTTTACAAGGGCGACAAGGCGCACACGACGGGCATGGGCACGGGACTGGGCCTGTCCATCGCGAAGCGCATCCTGGAGCAGCACGGCCAGACGATCAAGGTCCAGAGCAGCGCAGCGGGGACCACGTTCACATTCACGCTGGATCGGGGTCAGGCGGAGACGCAAAAGGCAATCAGTACAAACGAACCAACATAGAAAAGGCGGTGCCCCACATGACGAAATACAGGCCCATGACCCGACGGATGGCGCGGCGGTACTCGGCGTTCCTGGCGGTGATCCTGTGCATCGCGTGCGCGGGAAGCGCGGCGGTCTCGGCGCAGGAGGCGGTGCCGTACGCGGCGATCTACGGCGCGGAAAACCCAATTCCGACCATCGCACAGCGGGTGCGGCCCGCGGTGGTGCAGGTGATCAACATCGCGCAGTCTTGGAGCCAGCTCGAGGGCCCGCGCTCCGAAGACGCGGCGTATGGGTCGGGCGTGTACATCGACGCGCGGGGCTACATCGTAACGAACTATCACGTGGTGCAGGGCGCGGACCTGATCGACGTGGAGACGCTGGCCGGCGAGCGGGTGCGCTGCACGCTGGTCGGCGCAGACGACGGCACGGACCTCGCGGTGCTGCTGGCGGAGAAGCCGCTGGACGCAGAGCCGGTGCCGATGGGCGATTCGGACCAGCTTCAAATTGGCGAGCTGGCGATCGCGATCGGGAACCCCGGCGGCAGCGAGGCGGTGCTGTTCGGGACGGTGACGGCGGGGATCATTTCGGCGCTGGACCGCGAGAACGTGGACAGCGGCCATTTTACCAGGCGTGTGAGCGTGATCCAGACGGACGCGGCGATCAACAACGGGAACAGCGGCGGCGCTCTGCTGAACGCGAAGGGCGAGCTGATCGGGATACCGACGCTGAAGTACATGTATGATTATGACACGGTGTTTGAGGGGCTTGGTTTTGCGGTGCCGATCAGCGTGGCGCGGCCTGTGATTGAGCAGTTGATTGCGAACGGTAAGGTTGTGCGGCCGCGGCTGGGGATCGTGGTGGAGACGCTGGAGGGTCCGAACGAGCCGCTGCCGAAGTATCCGCCTGCGGGGGCGCGGGTGATGACGGTGGAGCCAGCGGGGGCGGCGGGGGTTGCTGGGGTGAAGGTCTATGATGTGATTACGGCGGTGGACGGGGTGCGGGTGAAGGGGTCGGGGGAGTTGATTGGTGAGGTGGACCGGCATGAGGCGGGGGAGACGGTGCGGCTGAGTGTGTATCGGTGCTATGCGGAGGACATGACCCTGCTGGCCGACCCCGTCACCCTCGAACTCGACGTCGAATTGCGATTGCTGGACTAACACCCGCGAAGCGAACCAGGGAGTGGGGGGGGGGGGGGGGGGGGGGGCGCCGCCCCCGCGCGGGCGTGGGGGGGGGGGGGGGACGCGCAGAGACAGCCGGCGGCGGGGGCGGGGG
>JAVBUD010000087.1:0-2590 GCA_031555755.1 Eubacteriales bacterium
CATATGATGGTTTTCGGGGCGAAGTTTTTGGTTACCACTATGAGCACAATCAGCGCCGTCATCCTTAGCGCCAGCGAAGGACCTTCCACACACCAAATGCCCTGCAATATGAGGAAGGTCCTTCGCTGGCGCTCAGGATGACGGTTGGCGCTCAGGATGAAGGCGCTCGGATGGCTTCTTAGTGCGGAGGGCATTGCCTCCTCGCCTACACCCTTATCGCCACCGGCGCAGCCCCGGTCAGCCGAACACTCAGCGCGTCCGGTTGACTTCCGCCGACATAGAGCGTGCCATGGCCAATTGCCACTTTCCTGCCCTCGTCGTCAATCACGCAAAGCGCGTCCTTGTCCAGCTCGACACAGACTGCCTTCGACTCGTTCGCGGCGAGCCT
The DNA here is from genome assembly GCA_031555755.1 of Eubacteriales bacterium. GTDB lineage: Bacteria > Bacillota > Clostridia > Christensenellales > Aristaeellaceae > JAJDGF01. The sequence continues at coordinate 389 of JAVBUD010000087.1, forward strand.
CACCCGCTGAAACCCGCACAGCCGCGCGTGCAGCGGCGCGTGCTCCGAGTCCACATTCACATAGACCTGCACGACCTCGTCCGCGACCATTGCGCCCTCGTTTTTCACCGTGACCGTCACTTCGCCATCCGCGTACCTCGCCTCTCCATATGAAAACTTGGCGTAGGACAGCCCGAATCCGAACGGGTACAGTGGCTCGCCCTCGAAGTAGCGGTACGTGTGGCCGCGCATGTCGTAATCCTCGAACGGGGGCAACTCTTCCACACTGCGGTAGAACGTCAGCGGCAGTTTGCCGGATGGCGACACCGCGCCGAAAATGATATCCGCCAGCGCCGCCCCGCCCGCCTGGCCGGGGTACCATGCCTGCAGGATCGCATTGCCGTCCTCGATCCGGAGCGCGCTGCCGGACGCGACCACGGTGACTACCTTCGCGCCTGTCGCCACCACCGCCTCGATCAGCTTTCTCTGGCAGTCGGGCAGCTCGAGGTCGGCCTTGTCGCCGGAAAAATACTGGTTGCCGGTGTCGCCCTCCTCGCCCTCCAGCGAGGCGTCCAGTCCCACGCACAGGATCACCACATCCGCTCGCTTGGCGATGCCCACGGCCTCGGCGATGCGGTCATTCGCGAACGCCAGCGGCTCCACCCGGTCCTTGTGCAGCCCGCAGCCAGGCGCGAACAGCACCCGCGCCTTCCCTTGACACGCCGCGCGGACGCCCTCTAGGAACGTCACATACCGCGACGAAGTGCCCATGTAGTTGCCCTCCAGCGCCGGGATCGAGTCGGCGTTGGGGCCGATGACGGCGACCGTCTTCAGTTCGTTGAGGTTCAGCGGCAGCAGCCCGTCGTTTTTCAGCAGCACCGTGCTGCGCCGCGCGGCCTCCCGGGCCAGCGCGTCATGGGCGTCCGCATCGTTTTCCAGCGGGTCGATGGCGTCGTATTCGCTGCCCTCGCCGAGGATGCCCAGCTTGATCCGCGCGGCTATGGCGCGGGTGGCGGCCAGCGTGATCATGTCCTCGGTGATCAGTCCTTCCTGCAGCGCCTGCAGCAGCACCAGATAGGTCACGCCGCAGTTGATGTCGCAGCCGTTTTGGATCGCCAGCGCCGCCGATTCTGTGGCGGTGTCCGTGATGTGGTGGTGCATGTGAAAATCCGCGATGGCCCAGCAGTCGGACACCACGTGGCCCTGAAATCCCCATTCGCCGCGCAGAATGTCCACCAGCAGTGTCTTGGAGCCGCACGCAGGCTCGCCGTTGACGCGGTTGTACGCGCCCATCACGGCCTCCACGCCCGCCTCCTTTACCAGCGCCTCGAACGCGGGCAGGTACGTTTCGCGCAGGTCCTTGGGCGAAGCCTTGGCGTCGAACTCATGCCGCACGGCCTCCGGCCCGGAATGGACCGCGAAGTGCTTGGCGCAGGCCGCCGACTTCAGGTGCTCACCCTCGCCCTGAAGCCCCTTGACGAACGCCACGCCCAGCCGGGATGTCAGATAGGGGTCCTCGCCGTACGTCTCGTGGCCCCGGCCCCAGCGCGGGTCGCGGAAGATGTTCACATTGGGGGACCAGAATGTGAGGCCCTTGTAGATGTCCCTGTCGCCGTTTTCCCGGGCCAAGTTGTGCTTGGCGCGGCCTTCTGTGGCGATGGCGTCCGCGATTTCGCGCAGCAGTGGCGCGTCGAACATTGCCGCCATGCCGATGGCCTGCGGAAAAACCGTGGCCGTGCCCGCCCGCGCCACGCCGTGCAGTGCCTCGTTCCACCAGTTGTATGCCGGAATGCCCAGCCGCTCAATCGCCGGCGCGCCGTACCGGAGCTGGGACGCGCGCTCGTCGATCGTCATCTGCTGCACGAGGGCGGAGGCCTTTGCCCAGACTTCGTCGTGGTTCATCATGATGCGTGCATCTCCTTCATCAATGTGTGTGGCAACTTTATGAAGGTATTATGGGGGACGGCGGAGGGCTTGTCAAGGGCGAAAGCGTGCGCGGGCACGGCTTACGAATGAACGAACCGCCATCTTAGACCGACAGTCAACGCGGTCATCCTGAGCGCCAGCGAAGGACCTTCTTCAAACTTCCTCGTTCCATGAGTTTGAGGAAGGTCCTTCGCTGGCGCTCAGGATGACCGCGTAGGCGCTCAGGATGATGGTGGTTGTGTTGATGCGATGCGTTGAAGGAGATTGGAATGAGGCAGCACGACGGCCACGGCGTGG
>JAVBUD010000139.1:0-21461 GCA_031555755.1 Eubacteriales bacterium
GGATGTGATGATGGGATGATTTTTCGTCCAGGTGGTCCTGCAAAAACCGCAGGACTAGCAGCGCTAATTCAAGTGTTTTTGCAGGACTGCCTGGGCGGAAAAGCAGCCCGTCAGCGCGTTCGCTGCTTGTGCGGTGTTGCCTTAACAATGCCGCTCAGCAATCATCCCTGCCCTGCGACTATTTTCGCTTCGCGACATATGCACCCGTCATCCCGCCGACCAGCGCCGCCGCGATGGTGTGCCATTCGGTGAGCGCGCCGAACTGCAGCGCCTTCAGCAGATCTGATTCCTTGCGCCACAGCATCATCCCCGCCACGCCGCCCACCAGCACCGCCGCGCCGATCAGGCAGCCCAGCGCGACCTTCGCGCAGACCGGGCCGGGGCCGTTTCCCACCACCAGCGCCATCAGCACGCCGGCCGTGGTCAATAATGCGATCACCGCGCCCTCGTCCAGGTCCATCAGCCATGCCAGCGCGCCCATCGCCAGCGCGAACAAGATGCCCTGCCGCGCGGAACGATGCGCGGCCAGGTACACCACCAGGCCCGCCAGCGCCGCGCGCACGAGCAGGTGATACGCAAAGTGCAGCGCCAACTGGGGGATCAGCATCAACAGCAGCAGCATGACCCCCAGCAGGTACGGCAGCGCGGTGCGCACACCGCTCCGGCTCTCCCCCGCCTCGCCCATGGTAAACGCACTCCCCTATTCCATCTTCAGTTGCTCGTTCATCAGCTGTACCGCGCGCTGCAGCTGCGCGTCTTGATTCGGGTCCAGCTCCGCCTGCGTCAGATTCACGCCCTCGGTCAGTTTCACTTCCTCATCCGGCACCACGCCCACGCCGTGCAGACTGCGGCCCTTGGGGGTGAAATAGCTGGCGATGGTGAGCTGCATTTCCGCGCCGTCGGACTGGAACGGGATCGGTTCCTGCACGATGCCCTTGCCGAACGTGGTCTCACCCACGACGACGGCCTTGCCATAGTCCTGCAGCGCGCCGGACAGCACCTCTGAGGCGCTGGCGGACATGCCGTTGATCAGGATCGCCATGGGGATGTCCAGGCAGTTCGGGTCGGAGAAGTATTCCTCGCGCTGATCGGCGCGATTTTCCGTGTATACGACCAGACCCTCAGGCAGCAGCCGGTCCGCGATGGCGACCACATGCTGCAGATAGCCGCCGGGGTTGTTGCGCACGTCCATGATCAGCGCCTTCATCCCCTGTTGCTGCAGTTCGTTCAGCGCACGCTCAAACCCGACCACGTCGTCGCCCAGAAATTCATAGATGACGATGTAGCCGATGCCGTTCTCCAGCATCTTGTGTGCCGTGCGGGTCTGGTTGATGGGGCCGCGGGTGACCGACACGTCGATCTTGTCGCCGCCGCGCAGCAGGCCCAGCTTGATGTTCGGGTCCGCGGCGTTCTTGATCAGCGCAACGGCCTCGTCCATGTCCTTTTTCGTCTCGGCGCTGACGGGCGTGCCGTTGACCTGCAGGATGCGGTCGCCTGGCTGTATGCCAGCGGCGGCGGCGGAGGTGTCCGGGAACACGCGCAGCACCGCCAGCTGCCTGCCCTCGTCCATGCCCACCACCAGGCCCACGCCCTCATAACTGCCCTGCATGTGACTCAACGACGCCTCGCGCTCCTCCGGTGTGGAATAATAGGTGTAGGGATCGCCCACCGAGGCCATCATGCCCCGGATCGCGCCCAACACCAGCTCGTCTTCGTCCAGGTCCTTGTAGTACTCGGTCATCAGGATCTGGCGCACCTCTTCGAGCCGGGCATAGCGGCCCGAAATCGCCTGCTCCGAGGCCTGATCCAGGCCCGAAAGCAGCGCCTCCTGAGGGCGATAACCCATCACCTGCATCGTCAGGAATGCCGTGGCGAACACCACCAGCACCAGCATCCAGCAGACCGAGGCGACCACGAGGGTATTTTTCTTCATGACAAATCCTCCAACGGGCTGAGCCTCAGATTACCGCACGGCTTGGACGCCCATTGGGATGGTATGCGGTGGGCAGGTTTAGAATGCAATTGCCGTAGGGGTCGCATAGGCATGCTGCCCGTACGGCCTTCGGGACAATCCTACCGCAGTTTCGTGCGATCCTGGCTGTTCTTGCCCAGCAGCATCATCATCTTGAACGTCACGGCGTCGTCGAACGCGCGCAGGTCCAGACCGATGATCCGCTGGACCTTGTCCAGGCGATACACCAGCGTGTTGCGGTGGATGTAGATCTGGCGGGCGGTCTCGCTGAGGTTCAGGCTGTTCTCGAAGAACTTCTCGATGGTGTGCAGCATCTCCTCGTTGAACAGGCGCGTGGTCTTGCGGTTGAACATCATGGCGTTGTAGCGCTGGCTCATGTCGGAAGGCACGTCGGCCAAGAAGCGCTCCAGCAGCAGCTTTCTGAACAGGAACACGTGGTTGTCTTTCTTGTAGATGCGGCCCACGTCGATGGCGCGGCGGGCCTCCTTAAACGACTCGCTGATCTGGCTGAGGCTCTTTTTCGGCTCGCCGATGCCAATGAACACCGGATAGCTGGTCTCGTTGACGAAGGTGGACTCAATGGCGAGTCCCAACTGCTCCATCTCCTCGAAGTCGTCCTGCTCGTCCATGGACTTGATCAGCACCACCGTGTGGCGGTCGATCTCCACGACGATGTCGCCGCCGTCCTCGGGCACGATGTTTTGCAGGATGTTCAGCGCGGTCTCGGTGTCCACATTGCTCAGGTGCAGCAGGATCACGCAGCGGTTGCGCTCGATGGGGATGTTGTGCTCCATCGCCAGGGACTCCAGCTCTGCGCCCTCTACCTCTTCGCGCAGGATGCAGCGATAGCTCTGCTCGCGGTCCGCGTGCGGCAGGTCCACGCGGGTGAGCATGTTGATCAGCTCCGCGCACAGCACCGCACAGCTGGCCACGTCGGCGCTGTCGCCGGGCAACGTCAGAAACAGCGGCTGGTTGCCCTCGGTGCCGATCAGCGTGAATCCGCCGTAGACCAGCGGCGCCGTGGGATTCTTGCGCAGGTCTTCGGGCAGATTGAACTCGCGATGGTTGTCCTCCGGCAGAATCACATGCCCATTGTTGTCCAGCAGCATGACCGGCATGTTGATTTTGGAGAGAATCCTCGCAATCTTGGCGACGACCCGATGATCTAAGTACATGGCTGTAACATCCTTCCGCGGCGGAAATCGCCCGTTTTTTGTGAAAAGTGCCTGATATTCATAGTATATCCGCACCGAGCGCGGATGACAAGTTCATCCTGGGGAAAGGGCAGATATTTAATGAATAAATAACGACGGTGTCACTGTGGCAGAAGAAATGGCGCCGTCCAACCTCGTCATCGTGAGGCCTCAGCCGAAGGATCTTCTACAAAATAGGGAACGGCAGTTTGAGGAAGGTCCTTCGGCTGCGGCCTCAGGATGACGGTGCGGATGGATTGAGCGCTGTACCTACTCGCAGGCATAACTGTGGGGCGGAGGATTGCCCTCCGCCCCGTATCAATCTCGATTCGCTTACCGCGTCAGGATCGTCGACTCGTTGTCGGCGTCGAAGAAGTGCAGCCGGTTCACGTCGAAGGCCACGCGGATCTTGTCGCCGTTGCGGGCGGTGGAGCGCGGGTCAACGCGGGCGATGACGTTGTTGTCCTTGCCGTCGGCCTTCAGGTACAGGTACGTCTCGGAACCCATCAGCTCGACGATTTCAACGTTCATGTTGACAGTGGCGTCGGGCGCGTTGGACAGGAACGCCTCTTCGTCATGGATATTCTCGGGGCGAATGCCCATGGTCACGTTCTTGCCGATGTAGCTGTCGGAGGAGAACTTGGCCAACTTGCCCTGGGGGATCTTGATCTTGTTACTGCCGAAAACCGCGTACACGCCGTCGCCCTCTTTGGTGAGCTTCACGTTGAAGAAGTTCATCTGCGGGGTGCCGATGAAGCCTGCGACGAACAGGTTGGTGGGGAAATCGTACAGGTTCTGGGGGGTGTCCACCTGCTGGATGAAGCCGTCCTTCATGACCACGATGCGCGAACCCATGGTCATGGCCTCGGTCTGGTCATGGGTGACGTAGATGAACGTGGTCTGCAGGCGCTGGTGCAGCTTGGTGATCTCGGTTCTCATCTGAACGCGCAGCTTGGCGTCCAGGTTCGAGAGCGGTTCGTCCATCAGGAAGACTTTGGGCTCACGGACAATGGCGCGGCCCAGGGCGACGCGCTGGCGCTGACCGCCGGAGAGGGCCTTGGGCTTTCTGCCGAGGAGGTGTTCGATGTCGAGAATCTTGGCGGCTTCCTTGACGCGGCGGTCGATCTCGGTTTTCGGGGTCTTGCGCAGCTTCAGGCCGAAGGCCATATTGTCGTACACGGTCATGTGCGGGTACAGCGCGTAGTTCTGGAACACCATGGCGATGTCGCGATCTTTCGGCGCGACGTCGTTGACCAGTTTGTCGCCGATGTACAGCTCGCCCTCGGAAATCTCTTCAAGGCCGGCGACCATGCGCAGCGTGGTGGACTTGCCGCAGCCCGAGGGGCCGACCAGCACGATGAACTCTTTGTCCTCGATGTCCAGATTGAAATCGCTAACTGCCGTCACGCCACCTGCGTAGATCTTGTAAATGCCTTTCAGAGTTACGCTTGCCATGAATAATAACCTCCTCAAAATACTTGTCCGTGTCGCGCCACAATCGTTATATGCTTTACATAAATTATACGCACTTTCGAGACAAATTACCAGAACCATACCACACAAAAATGCATCTGCCGTTTTGTCGTTATAGCATAGTCGGGCCAAGTCGGGCGGCTGTGTTTTTGGCTTATTTGGTGGGGGCGGTCGCGGGTGCTGTACAATGGCTGGTGGGGGGAAGTAGCCTCCCCCCTAATTCAACCCGTCCAGCGGTAACCCGAAACTCGGCACGAACTCGTTCATGAAATCGGAGATGCCCAGCACGTCCATCCCGTCGATCTGGGCGCGGATCGCGGCCTCGGCCTGGGCGAACTCCTCGTTGCCCTGGCCCCGCTCCTCCAGGCATTTCAGGTATGCCGAAATCTTGTCCGCCGCCTTCACGATCTCCCATTCCGGCGAGCGCTCCTTGGGGAACAGCAGCTTTTCATAGTAGACCGTCAGGTCCTCCGGCAGATAGCTCAGCATTTTCTGGCTGGCGACCCGCTCGATGTATTTAAACGCGTCCTTGATCTCGGGGTTAAAATACTTGATGGGCGACGCCAGGTCCCCGGTGATGACCTCGGCCGCCTCGTGATACAGCGCGTACTCCAGCACGCGCCTCACATCCGCCGCGCCGCCGTACCGCTCGTTTTGGATCACGGCCAGTGTGTGGGCGATCAGCGACACCATGGCGGTGTGCTCCAGATCGTTCTCGTCGGTGGTGTTCCGCCTGAGGTTCCAGCGCCGGATCAGCTTCATCCGCGCCATGTAGGCCAGAAAGTGACTTGACATCTTCGTGCAACTCCTTGTATAATGACTGTTGCAGATACCGCTGGGGGCGCCCGAACGGGCTGAGATTCACACAGTTGTGTGTTGTCCCTTGGAACCTGAAGTGGGTAATCCCACCGTAGGGAAGCGGAGAGCTATCATTCCTTGGGACGCGTACCAGGGCATCATGGCTTTTCACGTTTCCCGCATGTGCATCGAGATGGCGCATGCGGTTTTTGTATGCCTGTGTTGATCATAACACGCTGCGTGCGGAGATGCAAATACATTTACAGGAGGGGTTTTCAAGTGGCAGAATGGTTTGCGAAGTTGGCGGAGGTTCAATGGTACACTTGGACGGCGATCTTAGCGTTGGTCGCGTTCGGTGGGCTTCTATTGTGGGCGGGGCGCAGGACGAAGTGGGACAGCCGCAAGATCGCGTACGCGTCGATGGTCATCGCCATCTCGTTCGTGCTGAGCTACATCCGGCTGTGGCGCATGCCCCAGGGCGGCAGCATCACGCTGCTGTCGATGCTGCCTGTGATCGCGTACTCGGTGGCGGTCGGCCCCATGCAGGGGTTCTTGGTGGGCTGCGCCTATGGGCTGCTGCAGCTGCTGCAGGACATGTACGTGATCCATCCGATGCAGATGCTGCTGGACTATCCGCTGGGTTTCGGCGCGCTGGCCCTGGGCGGGTTGGTGACGTTCATGAACGTGCCGAAAAAGTGGAAGCTGCCCATCGCGATTGTGCTGGGCTGCGCGGGGCGGCTGCTGATGAGCACGCTGTCGGGGGTGGTCTTCTTTTCCGAGTACGCCGAGGGGTCCGGGCACGGGCCGCTGGTGTATTCGCTGATCTACAACGGGTCGTACATCGGGGTCGAGGCGCTGATCACGATCGCGGTGGTGCTGATTCCGGGGGTGGACCGGATCTTGGATGTGCTGAAGGGCACGCAGATGCAGAGGGTGTGACGGAGCGCAACGCAGACATCCGCCCATCGCCGTCATCCTGAGCGCAGCGAAGGACCTTCCTCAAGCTTACTGTAGTTTGAGGACGGTCCTTCGCTGCGCTCAGGATGACGGGGATGTGTGAGGCGGCTGAAAGCACTCCCCCTACCTCAACATCCCCAGCCGCACCACCAGCCCATCCACCGCCAAGGTGTCCCGCACCTTGCCGCTCTTGATGTCGAACTCCGCGTCCAGGCACGCCTGGTAGGCCTCTTTCAGGCCGTCTATGCTAAAACGCCGCGCCTGATCCTCCGTGCGCTGCGCCGCGAACCTCGGCATCCCCAGCCGCTTTTCCGCCTCGGTGAGCGGCAGGCCCGCCGCGCGGATCTGCTTGACATGCAGCAGGTTGCGCATCTGCCGCGTCAGCATGAACAGGATGCCCACGCGGTTCTCCCCGCCCTCCAGCATCGACTTGTACAGCCGCTGCGCACCCGCCTGGTTCTGGGCCAGCAGCTGGTCGATCATCTGGAACACCGTTGATTCCAGCGACGGGACCACCAGCTTTTCCACATCTACCACGCTCACTTCGTCGCGCTCCGCCGCGTAGGCGGCCAGCTTTTGCAGCTCGCCAGACAGCTTTGTCAGGTCGCGGCCCGCGCGAAACACCAGCTCGCCGATGGCCTGTCCACCCATCTTCTTGCCCTGCGGCTTCAGCTGATCCCGCACCCACTTGCCCAGCTTGTCGTCCGGCAGCGGCTCAAACGACACCACGGCCGCGCCCTTCTGCATCTGCTGCATGGCCTTTTTGCGCCCGTCGGGCGACTGGCGCAGGTAGAAAACCACGCAGGCGCTGTCCGGCGATTGACCCAGCCACTTTGTGAACATCTCCGCCTCCTCTGACTCCGCCTTGGCGCGCCCGGGACACAGCGGCGGCCAATCCCAGGCCTCCACCAGCCGCCGGTCCGCCATCATGGGCAGCGTCTCTGCGGCCTCGATGACCTGTTGAATCCCGGGCGCTTCCAGCACCTGATGGTTCAGCGCCTCAAGCCCTTCGGGCAACAGTTTTTTGCGCAGGGCGGCCATGGCGCTGCGTTTGATGTGGTCCTCCGGGCCGTGAAAGCAGTACACCTTCTGTATGTCGCCCGCCTTGATGTCCTGGAAAAGTTGTTCCCATGTCATGCCGCATCCTCCAAAAACTTGGTCATGTGTACCTCGCCGCTGGGTTGGATCTGGGCGAACACCGCGCCGGACTCGTCCGTGCGGTAGATGGGGATCTGCAGCCGCTCTGCCATGTCCAGCACGCGCCCGGCGGGGTGGCCGTAGCCGTTGCGGCCCACGGAGATCACCAGCGCGGATGGGCTGGCCGCGCGGAAGAGCAGCTCGCTGTTACTGGTGCCAGAGCCGTGATGGGCGGCCTTCAGCACGTCCACATCGGGATAGCCCGCCAGCTCGTCCACCGTGGGTAGGTCACCGGTCAGCAGCGCCGAGCCCTCGCCGTAGCGCACCTGAAGCACCATGGAGCCGCCGTTTCCGGAGGATGGCGCATCGCCCGAGGCCGGTTGTAGCACGTCGACGGTCACCTGCTCGGACAGATGCACGCTGTCCCCCGCCATCAGTTTTTTCACCCGAACGCCCATCGCGCGCGCCTTGTCAAGCTGCTCGTTCACGTCTCCCTCCGCCTCCGTCCGGTCCCAGCATTCGGGGATGTAGATCACATCGGGGCGCATGGCCTTCAGCAGGCCACCCAGGCCGCCGCAGTGGTCGGCGTGGGGATGTGTCAGGAAAACAGCCCTTGGGCGTTGGCCGGTACGGACCAGATAATCCACCGCCGGACCGCCGTCCTTGCCCAGGTCCACCGCGTAGATCTGTCCCTCCGCACGGATCACACAGGCGTCGGCCTGGCCCGCGTCCAGGAACGCCAGGTTCAGCCCGGCGGGCAGCGTCAGCCACGCAATCGGCAGCGACAGCGCGGCCAGCACGGGCAGCGCGCACAAGAGCAGCTTGCGCCAACGGACGGAGATCCGCACGTACGGCGACGCCGCGAAGCAGACCGCGAGGTATATCGCCACCAGGTAATGCGGCCAAGCGGGTAGCGCCACGGCACTGCCCGGCATCCGCGCCGCCCAGGCGGCCAGCCGGGTCAGCAGGTCCAGCATCACATCCGGCAACAGGAATCCGCCCGCGCCCAACAACAGTTTCAGCATCGCCAGCGGCAGCATTGCGGTGGTGAGCGGGATGGCCAAGATGTTCACCAGCGGCGCAAAGGGCGTCACCGCGCCGAAGGTCTGGGCCAGCACCGGCAGCGCGATCGACTGCGCGGCGAGGCTGGCGATCAGCAGGGACGTGGCCTCGGCCAGGAGATAATTCAGCGCCTTTTTCCCGTCCCTGATTCCCGGCCAGACCAGCCCGTGGGGCCGGTGCAGCAGCGCGGACAGCGGCTCATTGAGCAGCAGCATGCCCAACACCGCGCCGAAGGAGAGCTGGAATCCGGCGTCGGCGATGGACAGCGGGCGAATGCACAGCAGCACCAGAAAGGCCGCAGACAGCCCCGTGAGCGCGTCGGGCGGTCTGCCGGTGAGCAGCGCACCGCGCGCGCACAGGAACATCAGCGCCGCCCGGACCACGCTGGCCGGGAAACCGATCAGCGCCGCGTAGACCAGCAGCAGCGCCAGTGTGGTCCAGATCGCGGCCCTGCGCGAGCAGCGCAGCGCCCTCAGCAACCGCTCCAGCGCCAATGCGAGGCAACTCACATGCAGCCCGCTGATGGCCAGCAGATGCGCAAGGCCCGCCTGCCTGAAGTCGTCCTGCAGCCCCTCGTCCAGCGCCGTGCGGTCGCCCAAGACCAGAGCGCGGACCAGGGGCGCCTGCTCCGGGAACAGCGCGTCGATGCGGCGGGCGAGCAGCGCGCGGGTTGCGCCGAGGGCGGAGGCGAAGGACAGCCGGGTCGGCTTTGCGACCACCGCGCTTTCCGCCTGACCGGAGGCGCACAGCACCGAGCCGCGCGTCCACAGCCACGCGCGAAAGTCGATGCCGTGCGGGTTGCGCCGTCCCTGGGGCAGGAACGTACCGCCGGGGAAGGACAGCTCGTCCCCGATCCGGGCCTCGACGGGCGCGCCGTAGAGATAACAGCGCACGTCGCGCGGATGGGGTTTACCGCCGATGGTGACCTCGGACAGCACCACGGCGGCGCGGTCGCCGTCCCACTGGGGTTCGGCGGCGACGCGGCCCGCGATGACGGTGTCTTCGGTGGGCGCTGCGGGCGGGATGATCGCCGACCAGCAGGTGACGAGGCCGCCGAGCATCAGCGCCAGGGCGAATACCAGCACCCGTTTTCGCGAGGCGATGCGGCCCGCCAAACACAGCGCCGCCAGTGCCGCCCAGATGCGCAGCGGGATCGCGCCGTAGTAGCCGGCCAGTGCACCGCAGCCGTACAGCATCGCGAAAAGCGCCAGCGGCCGGCGCATCATAAAGCGGTTTACGCCGTTGCGGCGCTCATAGACGTACAGGGCGAAACGCCTCCTTTGTGCGGGTGGTGCCGCTCGCGCGGCATCAGGGGCACGCCTCAGCCGCCGTGCGTGGCGTCCCTGCCCCATTATATCACATCCCCGTCCCCGCGCATACTATGCTCACGGAGGAGTGTGATCGGATATGACATATGGCGGACTTTTCTTTGTGAAGAACCGGCGCGCGATGCAGGGGCTCGGCATCGCGCCGTACCACATCATCGGCAAGCACGCGCTGTCAGCCAGCGAAACGGCGGCGGACGGCGGCGCCATCGCGTTTGCGGTGGGGCGGCTGCGCAACGGGCGGGAACTGGCGGCGGAACTGTTGCTGGAGGGTATCCCGGTGGACGATCAGGGCGGCATCTCAGCGCTGGCCCTGGGCGCGTACCGCAAGTGGGGCGAGGACTAGCCGCGCCATCTGCAGGGCCCAGTGGCCACCGGCGTCATCGACCGCGACGCGGAACTGCTGATCCTGAGCTGCGACAGAATGGGCGAGCTGCCCATATTCTATACATATCGCGGCGGCTCCCTGGCGTTCGCGGACCATCCGCAGTTTTTGCTGGACAGCGGCGTGGCGGGCCGCGCGGTGGACCGGGACGGGCTGTGCGAGCTGTTCGGATTGGGGCCCGCGAGGACGCCTGGGCTGACGCCGTTCCGGGACATCTTTGCGCTGCTGCCCGGCACGGCGCTGATCGCCAACGCCCGCGGTCACAGGACGGCGCGCTACTTCCAGTTGGAGGCCCACGAGCACGAGCACAGCGAGGCGCGGACCATCGAGGAAGTGCGCGCCCTCGTGGAGCGCGCCATCGAGGACGTGCGCCCGCTGAACCCGGCCAGCATGCTTTCCGGCGGGCTGGACTCCACTGTGCTGACCGCGCTGCTGGCCAAGGGCCACGATGGGCCGGTTTCGACCTGGTCCGTGGACTATGAGGAGAGTGCGAAGTATTTTTCGGGCAACAACTTCCAGATCGCCCGGGACCAGCCCTACATCGAGCAGGCCGTGCGGCTGCTGGAGGCGGACCACAGGCAGGTCGTGCTGGGGTCCAAGGCGCTGGAGGCGGGGCTGACGGAGTCCATGCGGCTGCGGGGCCTGCCCGGCATGGGCGATATCGACAGCTCGCTGATGCTGTTCGCCCGCGAGATCGGAAAAGAGCACACCAGCGTGCTGTCCGGCGAGTGCGGCGATGAGGTCTTCGGCGGATACCCTTGGTTCAACCGCGAGGAGATGATCCTGAGCGAGGGATTCCCCTGGTCTGGCAGCCTGGCACTGCGGGAGAGCGTGCTGAAAAAGGCGACCCGCGACAAGCTGAAGCTGAGCCGCTACGTGTGCACCCGCTATCACGAGTCGGCCTGCGACCTGCCCCATCTGGCGACGGATACCCTGCGCGAGGCGAAGCTGCGCCAGCTGCACGGGCTGTGCTTCCAGTGGTTCATGCCGAACCTGCAGGAGCGGGCCAGCCGCATGTGCGGCGCGGGCGGGCTGACGGTGCTGACGCCGTTCTGCGACGACCGGCTGGTGCAGTATGTGTACAACGTGCCCTGGGAGATGAAGGCGCTGCGCGGCTCGGAAAAGGGCTTGCTCAGGATGGCGATGCGCGACCTGTTGCCGGATGAACTGCTGTGGCGGAAAAAGAGCCCGTACCCGAAGACGCACCATCCGGAGTACGCGGAGCTGATGCGCGTGCGGATGAAGGAGATCCTCAGTGACCCGTCGTCGCCGATCTTGGAATTGATCGATCGGGACGCGGTGGAGCGGCTGATCGGCTCGGAACTGAAGCCCGCCGACACGCCCTGGTTCGGGCAGCTGATGGCGGGTGCGCAGATGCTGGCGTATCTGATTCAGGTGAACGCTTGGATGCTGGAGTACCGGGTGGAGTTGGATCTCGGATAAGATAGGCACATCCCCAGTCACGCCGCGCATGGCTGGGGATGTGTTTCCTATTCCACAATCAAACCCGGATTCCTCAATAGCTCTGTACCCAAATAAATCTTCTGCGCCAGCACGTCCTCGACCTTACCCTCAACGTAGAACCTCACCTTATCCACGCCCGACAGCTCCGTCAGCGTATTCACCATCGCGTAGATCATCGCCCGCTCCTGGCCCTCGTCCAGCGCCTGGGCGCAGCGGTAGAAGTTCGAGGACAGGTTGATCAGCGCCACGCCCGCTTCGATCTTCACGCCGAGCACGTCCTCCGTCGACACGCCCGCCGGCATCACCGTGCGCAAAGCGCCTTCGTCCGCCTGCGGCCCCAACATCAGTTGCTCGATCAGCGCCCTCGGCAGCTGCGCGGCATACGGGTCCATCACCCGCCCGCAGCCCACCAGTTTGCCGAGATCGTCCGCCAAATAGATCCGCGCCACATCGCCGATCATCGCCTGGAAATCCGTCGGAACCATGACGCCGGCCTCGAAGATGAGCGGCTCGCCGCCCATGACCTCCAGCGACGTCACCCGCCGATTCCCCACGCGCACCGACAGCCCGTCCACCTCCGGCACGAACTGGGTCAGCGTCAGCGTCAGCGCCCCGTAGAACTGGCGCAGTGACAGGCCCGCAGCCGCCATGTCCGCCTCGAACGACTCCCACAGCAGCAGGTTGATCACACGCCTGCCGTCCGACTGGGTGGTGATCGTCGGCACGGCTTTCATCTTTTCCATCTCCTTGGGAAACACGGCCCGCGCGTCCTGCGTATCGCTGGGCCCAGCCCAGAGCTGCTGCAGCAGCGGCATGATCAGGTTTCGCGGGCCCGTGCGCAGGTCCTTGGCTTCAAACCGCACCTGGCGCGCCTCGGGCACCAGCAGCTCGCCGTGCTTCGCGCCAAAATACAGCACCGCCGTGCGCTCCAGTTGCTGCTGGGCCGCACCGGCCTGCACGCGGCTCTCGTCCGTCTGCGCCTGCAACCAGATCGCGGGCAGCGCGTTGTCCGTGTGCCGCAGCGCGCCGCTGGGCAGCGCGATGATCTGGTCGCCCATGCCCTCCGCCTGGCCGCCGATCAGGACGTTCACATAGGCCACGCCGGGCAGCCCCGTCAGCGTATTCGCGAAGGCAGTCTGCATGTAGGCCATGGACTGCGCGTCCTGGTTGCTGGCCTCAGAGCTCAGGTCCACGGTGCAGATGCCGTTCACCAACTCCGCAGACAGCAGTTTTGTGCCGCCGGGCGCGACGGCCTTCAGGCCCTCGGACCGGGGCGGCTCCAGCAGCGTGTTCATGGCCTGCTCCACCAGCGTCGAGCCCTCGTTCACCCAGATCGTGCGCGTATCGGGCACCAGTTGCGTGCCGTCGGCGCTGAGGAACATCAGCTGCACCCGAGCCGCCTCGTTGGACCTGCTGTCCCCCGTGGGCGCCAGCGGCGCCAGCGCGGGCAGCGGCGTGGGCAGCGTCACGGCCGCCTCCTGCTGCGTCTCCACCAGCGGCAACGGCGAACAGGCCGCGAGCAAGAAAAGCGTCGCGACCAGCGCCGAGGCCAGCAGTGGTTTGTATCGCATCATTGGTACCTCATTGTATCGGTTGTATGTCGGCGCGACCTGATTTACAGATTCACAATCGGCAGCTCCACGGTAAATGTGGACCCCTTGTCCTCCTCGCTCACCACCGAGATCTTCCCTTCATGCAGGCTCACGATTTGCCACACGATGGAAAGGCCCAGTCCGGTGCCGCCCGTCTCCCGCGCCCGCGCCTTGTCCACTCGGTAGAACCGGTCGAACACGTGCCGCAGATCGGCCTTCGGGATGCCGATGCCGGTGTCGGTGACGGCGATGATCGCCTTTCTGTTCGCGCGGCTCAGTTCTACCTTCACCTTGCCGCCGGGCGGCGTGTACTTGACTGCATTGTCCACCAGGTTGTAGAAGACCTGCTCCAGCTTCATCTGGTCGCCCATGGTCTCCACAGGGCCCTGTACGCTCAGCGCCACGTCGATCTGACGGTCTTTCGCCAGCGGGCCCAGGCGCTTGATCGTGGTTTTTAACAGCTCGTCCAGCGAGATCTTGGAGGGCTTCAGCTCCATCTTGCCGCCGTCGAAGTGCACCAGCGTCAGCAGGTCGTTCACGATGGCGTTCAACCGGTCGATCTCCTTGTTGATGTCGCCCAAGAACTCCTGCTGCATGGCGGGGTCGTAGCTGTCCTGATACAGCAGCGTCTCCAGCAGGATCTTCATCGTCGAAAGAGGCGTCTTCAATTCATGAGACGCATTGCTGACGAACTGGTTCCGCGTGTGGTCCAGACTCTCCAACCGCTCGCACATGCTGTTGAACGCCTCGGCCAGCTGCGAAAACTCATTCTTGCCCCGCACCTCGACCCGGGCGGACAGGTCGCCTTTGGCCATCTTTTCGATGCCCTCGGACAGGTTGTTGATGGGCTGGGTGAAGATGCGCGACACGAAAAAGCTCAGGATCAGCACCGCCAGCGCCACCAGGGCCAGGTAGGTGGTCATCTGGCGCTGGATGTAGAAAAGGTTTTCATAGACCTCCTGTGACGGCGAGGCGAAAACCAGCGCCCCCGCTAGCGTGTCCTGGGGCTCCACTCGCGCCGCGTACAGCGCGTACATGGAACTGTCGCCGGACAGCCCGCCCGCCGAGGTCAGCCAGCCGCCCTGGCTGCGGCCATAAAACGCGTTCGCCTTCTGCTCGCCGGCCAGCACCTTCGCCACCTCCGGCACCGACAGTCTGCGGCCGTTGTACTCCGACTTGCTGTCCGCCACGCATTGTCCGTATTCATTGGTGATCAGCACGCGCCCGCCGTATTGCTCCGCGCTGTCCCTTGCAAAGACATACATCGCCACCGCGTCCATCGCCTCCAGCGGCGCCTCCGCCCGGACCGCCAGCGCGTCCGTCACCCGCTGTTCCTCGCGCACTTTTTGGGTGAGCAAGTATTCGCCTACCATGGAGATCAGGCTGATCGCCACAAAAAAGAAGGCGACACAGGTGATCAACAGGTAGGCGAGCACGATCTTCCATCGGATGGAATGTATGAACGCTTTGAGGTTTGACAGTGCGATGGCGACACACCTCGGTGCTGAACAAAATCGAAGTTGGCGACGGCGAAGAATACCCGCGCCTCGCGCCTCCCGGTCATCCTGAGCGAAGCGAAGGACCTTCCTTAAAATTAGTCTTTATCCGTAAAGTAATACCCCACGCCCCACTTCGTGAAAATGAACTCCGGCTGGGCGGGATTCTTTTCGATCTTTTCCCGCAGGCGGCGGATGTGCACATCCACCGTCCGAAGATCGCCCAGGTAGTCGTATTTCCAAATCGTCTCCAGCAGGCTC
Organism: Eubacteriales bacterium; assembly: GCA_031555755.1. Classification (GTDB taxonomy): domain Bacteria; phylum Bacillota; class Clostridia; order Christensenellales; family Aristaeellaceae; genus JAJDGF01. The sequence continues at coordinate 15,116 of JAVBUD010000139.1, forward strand.
TCCCTGCTGAACACCTTTCCCCTGTTGCTCACGAACAGCTGCAGCAGATCAAACTCCTTGGCGGTCAGGTTGACTTCTTTCTGGCCGATGGTGACGGAACGGTTGTTCAGATTGATGGTCATGTCGCGCACGCTGATGAGCTTGCTGTCCAGGTCCTTGCTCATCATGCTGGTGCGGCGGAAGATGGTCTTGATCCGCGCCTTGACCTCCAGAATGTTGAACGGCTTGGTCATGTAGTCGTCCGCGCCGTATTCCAGGCCCAGAATTTTGTCCATGTCCTCGCCCTTGGCGGTGAGCATGATGATCGGGACGTTGCTGTTTTCCCGGATGCGCTGGCAGACCTCGATGCCGTTGAGCTTCGGCAGCATCACGTCCAGCAGCACCAGGTCAAACTGGCCCGACGAAAACTTCTGGATGGCCTCCTCGCCGTCCACAGCGCTGTCGGTCTCATAGCCGTCCTGCTCCAGGCTGTATTTCAGTCCCTTGACGATCAACGGCTCGTCGTCAACGATCAATATCTTCTTGGCCACTGCACAAAACTCCCAACTTTTGCAATCTATTCGGTCTGCGATGATGAATCAATTGATCTGCGAATCGGTTACTTTAAGCGCTTATGCGCAAATCGACATCATTTAGTAAGCATTATACACTCTTTGCGTAACAAATTCAAGCGCCGATTTTGCTTTGTTAGGATTTTACATACAACTATACTTGTAAAAATCCCGTCTAAGGTGTTATCATAGATGGGCGCGCACATCGCCATGCGCTGCGACCTCGAAAGGATGACCTGTTGAAATGAGCAGAACAGCCCGCGCTTCCTCTCGCTTCGCCGCATTCATGCTGGCATGGATACTGGCCTTCTGCGCGCTGCCGGTATCGGCGCTCGCCACGGCCAAGCCCACGCCCACGCCGGCGCCCGAGTTCAACGACCTGTACGACGCCGAGACCCCACAGGCCTTGCGCGACCGCGACCTGCAGGGCACCGCCTGCGTGCTGATGGATCGCGCGTCGGGCCGCATCCTGTACGACAAAAACGCCGAGTCAAAGCGCTATCCGGCGTCCACGACTAAGGTCATGACGCTGCTGCTGGCCCTGGAATACGGCCATCTGAACGACAAGGTCATCATCCCCAAGGAGGCCACCGACGTGCCCGCCGACTCGTCCCGCACGCCGGTGAAACCGGGCGAGGAGATGCCTTTTGTAGACCTGCTGTACGGCATGATGATCAAGTCCGGTAACGACGCCGCCAACGCCGTGGCCGTGATCGTGTCCGGCTCCGTGCCCGCGTTTGTGCAGAGGATGAACGAGCGCGCCAAAGAGCTGGGTTGCACAGGCACCAATTTCGTCAACCCGCACGGCTATCACGACGAAAATCATTATTCCACCGCCAAGGACCTGGCGCTGATCGCCCGCGAAGGCCTGCGTCACAACACGTTTCGCGCCATCGTGTCCGCCATGGAATACACCATGTCGCCCACCAGCCAGCGCGAAAAGCTGCGCATGGCCACCACCAACGCCATGTTCGTCAAGTCCAACAAATACTATTACGAGCCCATGATCGGCATCAAGACCGGCTACCACTCCAAGGCGGGCAACTGCTTTGTGGGCGCGGCGCTAAAAAACGGCGTGTACCTGATCTCCGTGACGCTGCACTCCACCAAGACCGGCTGCTGGATGGACACCAAGCGCCTGATGGAATATGGGTTCCCGCAGTACAAGACCTACAGCTTTTCCGAGCTCTGGGGCGCGAACCCGTTCTATGTGTCGATCGAAAACGCGTCCCAGGACGACGAGGGCCGCGGCCTGCTAGCCCTGGACGCCGTGCCGGGCGGTTCCATCCAGAATTATTCTCTCACCCGCATGCCCGATGAATATGAGCAGACCATCGAGGACTACAAAAAGAACATGACCCTCACCTATACCTCGAGCCTGCAGGCGCCCATCCGAAAGGGCGACATCATCGGCAAGCTCACCATGCCCGGCCCGGATGGCGAGACGCTGGAGACCACGGTCGTCGCCTCCCGCGACGTGTACGAATACCAGCCCCTGTCCCCCATCGAACAGCTGATCCCGCAGCTGTCCGTGCTGGGCCTGACCCCCGTGAAGCTGCTGCTGGCCCTGACCGCGCTGATCATCGTGCTGCTGATCGTGCTGAGGGTGTATGTCGGCGCCAAGCGCAGCAGGAGGCGCAAGCAGCTGTATAAAATGAGGCTGGAGGCGTATGAAAAGTACAAGGCCATGAAGTAGCGATGAAGCGCACTGAAAATCGTCATCCCTCCCAACACCGTCATCCTGAGCGCAGCGAAGGGCCTTCCTAAAACCACAAAGAACGATCAGTTTGAGGAAGATCCTTCGCTGCCCTCAGGATGACCGAGATGTGGGCGGATGATTGACGCCATACGAAAAACCCCGATCCCAACCGGGACCGGGGTTCCTTTTGACCTTATGTGATTACTGCCTGCGGGCGGCGAAGCACTCGCTGCAGTAGATCGGCCTGTCGTTCTTCGGAATGAAGGGCACGCGGGTGGGCTTGCCGCACTCGGCGCAAACAGTCTCGAACATCTCGCGGGCCTCGCCATTGTTCCGGTTCGCCTTGCGGGCGTCGCGGCAGTCCTTGCACCGGGTGGGCTCATTCTGGAAGCCCTTTTCCGCGTAGAAAGCCTGCTCACCGGCGGTGAACACGAATTCCGCGCCGCAGTCCCTGCAAATCAGCGTCTTGTCCTCGTACATGGAAAATATCCCCCTGTAAAATGTTGTACGTTGCACTGAGGACAGCTGACCTGGTCTTTGACCCCACACTCGCCGCCTGGGGCGCTCGCTACTAAGGCGATTGCCTGCCCACTACTGGCCCTCTCGGCGGTCATTGCTGCCGCCGGGCGGTCTTACGTCTAAGCCGCACCATGCTCACCGGGACTTTGCCCTGCTTACGTGGATCGTTTTGCCTGCGACTGGCATCGATTTTCAACCACAGACCTGAACCCTATGCAACTGGAGTATATTGTACCGCATTGACCATGATATTGCAAGCCCAATTTACAAGGGTTTTACCGCCGTTTTATCAAAATCACTCGATATATGGCCTGATTTTTCCTGTTTGATGGCGCGCACGATGTTAAGATTTGATGCATGCGGCTTCATTCCACAGCCGCAGCCAGCGTCGCCACGCAAACCGCCGCCGCGCCCATGGCCCTAAGCGCCAGCGCGCAGTTCACCGCCGTCGCACCGCTGGTCAGCACGTCGTCGATCAGCAGCACGCGCCGTCCGCGCACCGATTCGTCCGAGAGAAACGCGTCCGCCATGTTGCGCTCCCGCGCCGCCCGGTCCAGCCGCGCCTGCTGCCGCGTGTGCCGGGTGCGGGTCAGCGCGTCCATATAAGGCAGCCCCATCTGCGCCGCCACTTCGCGGGCGATCAGCGCCGCGTGGTTGAACCCGCGCGCCCTAAGCCGCCTGGGATGCATCGGCACCGGGCAGACCAGGTCGCACTGGGGAAACGCGCATGAGATCAGCATGTTCGCGATCTCCGTCCCCATAAAGGGCGCCAGCGAGCGTACGCCGCCATATTTCATCCGCCGTATCATGTGGTCGACCGGACAGCGATACGGGTACGCGAAGCGGGCCAGCTCGATGGCCTCATCGGGCCAGTGCCTGCAGGCCCGGCACCGGCCGCCGGACTTCGAAGGTCGGCCGCAGCGCGGACAGCGCACCGCCGACAGATTCTGCGCAGGCACCAGCATGTCCCAGCACTCCAAGCACAGATGCCCCACGTCCGCCCCTAGCGGCGACCCGCAGCCCTGGCAGTTCGCGCGGGGCGGATAGACGAGTGCGACCGCTACATCCAAGGCCCGTCGGATCATGGAGCCCGCCTCCTTCGCATTGTCGCGTTCGCATCCCCAGTGACCCCTACAGTTTCAATACCACAAACCGGTTCCCATCGAACGCCAGCACGCCCTCATCCCTCAGCCGCCCCAGTTCCCTCGACAGCGCGCTGCGGTCCACCGCCAGATAATCCGCCATCTCGCCCCGACTCATCGCCAACGAAAAGCCCTTCCCCGCTTCACGCATCTGTCCGGACAGAAACAGCATCACCCGGTCACGGATGCTCTTCTTTTCCAAGATCTCCATTCGCTTCTGCAGCATCAGGTTCTTCTTGGCGATGATCGACGCCAGGTTCCTGATCAGCTGGCGATGAAATGCGCACGCGTTCGCGCAGGGCTCCATCAGCCTGTGATTGGGCACCTTGAGCACGCGCGACGCTGCCACCGCCTCCACACTCACAGGACTGTGCATAACCCCGGCGCAGGCCAGCGCCTCGCCGTAATAGTCCCCCGGCCAGAGCGTCGTCAACAGCGCCCGCCCGCCGTTTTCATCCTCGCGCACGATCTGCAGTTCGCCCATCAACAAAATTCCGATGTGATCCGGCGCATCGCCCATGGTCAGCGCCTTCTCACCCTGATTCACGTCCGCCTCCCAAGCGCCCAGGCAGCCGAGCATTTTTTCGAGGTCGCCCGAGTCAATGCCCTTCAGCAGCGGCGTTCGCCGCAAAACCGCGCCAAATTCGCCCACAAAAAACACCCCTTGACGTTGCATCCGCAACCGACAAATTCCCACTTATATCGTATCCTATTCTTGTCAGAAAGGCAATACGATGTGACCAAGAGATTTGAGGGAGGGCTTTTATGATGTCCAATATGTTCTGTTTTCAGTGTGAGCAGACCGCCAAGGGCAGCGGATGCACCCAGTCCGGCGTGTGCGGCAAGAATCCCACCGTGGCGGTGGCGCAGGACGCGTTGACCTGTGAACTGATCAATCTGGCGGTGGCCATGGGCGGCTCGCCGGACCAGATCGGGATCGACCTGCTGGTGGACGGGCTGTTCACGGCGATCACCAATGTGAGCTTCGATGAAGCGCGCATCGACGCGCTGACGGCCGAGGTGCGGGCGAAGCGCGAGGCGCTGGGCGGTTTGGTGATGATCGAGCCGGACATGCTGTTCTCCGGTGACGATAACCAGCGCTCGCTCAGGTCCACGCTGCTGTTCGGGCTGCGCGGCATGGCCGCCTACGCGCACCACGCCCGCGTACTCGGCAGGCGCGACGCCGCCGTGGACGCCTGGTTCGTCAAGGGCCTCGCGGGCCTTTGCAGGGACCACAACGTGGACACCTGGTTGTCGCTGCTGATGGAGTTCGGCCAGGCCAACCTCAGCTGCATGGCGCTGCTGGATTCGGCCAACACCGGCGCGTACGGCAACCCAGTACCGACCGAAGTCTCTTTGTCCATCAAGAAAGGCCCGTTCATCGTCGTCACCGGCCATGACCTGCACGACCTGCAGATGCTGCTTGAGCAGACCGAAGGCAAAGGCGTGAACGTGTATACCCACAGCGAGATGCTGCCCGCCCACGGCTATCCCGAGCTGAAAAAACACGCCCAACTCAAGGGCAACTTCGGCACCGCCTGGCAGAACCAGCAGAAGGAGTTCGAGGGCATCCCCGCGCCGGTGCTGTTCACCACCAACTGCCTGATGCCGGTGAAGGGCAGCTATTCGGACCGCGTGTACACCACCAGCGTGGTGGCCTACCCGGAGATGAAACACATCGCGGCGGACGAGCGCGGTCACAAAGACTTTTCTGAACTGATCGAGCAGGCGATTGCGCTGGGCGGCTATTGTGAGGACCAGGTCCGCACAGGCATCAACGGCGGAAAAGTGGTCACCACGGGCTTTGGCAGAAAGACCGTGCTGGATGCCGCACCGACGATCCTAGACGCGGTGAAAGCGGGCGCGATCAAGCACTTTTTCCTGGTCGGCGGCTGCGACGGGGCGAAGGCGGGCCGGAATTACTACACCGACTTCGTGAAGGCGACCCCCTCTGACAGTGTGGTGCTGACCCTTGCGTGCGGAAAATTCCGGTTCAACGACTACGACGCGGGCGCCATCGGCCCGTTCCCGAGGATCCTCGACATGGGCCAGTGCAACGATGCCTACGGCGCCATCGAGGTCGCCGTGGCGCTGGCTGGCGCGCTGGGCTGCGGCGTGAACGACCTGCCGCTGACCCTGGTGCTGTCCTGGTACGAGCAGAAGGCCGTGTGCATCCTGCTGACCCTGCTGAGCCTGGGCATCAAGAACATCTACATCGGGCCGAGCCTGCCCGCGTTCCTGTCGAACGACGTGCTGGGAAAACTGGTGGAGCTGTTCGACCTGCATCCCATCACGACGGTGGAAGAGGACATGAAGGTGATCTTGAGGTAGCAGTATAAACAATACATACACCCCGCCGTCATCCTGAGCGCAGCGAAGGACCTTCCTCAAACTGATTTAACGACAGTTTGAGGAAGGTCCTTCGCTGCGCTCAG
>JAVBUD010000203.1:0-18108 GCA_031555755.1 Eubacteriales bacterium
ATGTGGCGGTACATGCGCTGATGGATGCCCTGCTCGGCGCAATGGGCGAAGGCGATATAGGCCGGCATTTTCCGGATAACGACGATGCGTATAAGGGCATTTCCTCTATGCTATTGCTTGAAAAAGTGATGCAGCTCGTAAAGAAAAATGGCTATCGCGTAGGCAATGTGGATGTGACGATCATAGCGCAAAGGCCAAAACTTGCGCCCTATATGGGTGTGATGTGCGAAGCGCTATGCCAAACGATGAAGCTACCGCAGGAATGCGTAAACATAAAGGCCAGCACCAGCGAACGCATGGGCTTTGAAGGCCGAGAAGAGGGCATATCTTCTTCGGTCGTGGCGATGATTCAGCGGAGGTAACGGCCTCCGGCGGCCAAGGGGCGCTGCCCCTTGGAACCCTGCCAAAGGGACTAAGTCCCTCTGGACTCCCTGGATGCTTCGCGTGTTTTGAGCGGGGCGGGGTTGGCGCCGCAGCTGTCCCGGACGACGAGCGTCGGCTCAAACACCTTCCGAAACACCACCGCATCCCCATCCATCAACACCCTGACCGCCAACCGCGCCGTCTCCTCAATCCCAAAATCCACCGTCGTCAGCCCCGGCTCCGTATACCCCGCAAAAAACAAATTGTCGCACCCCACCACCGCCATCCCTTCCGGCACCTCAATCCCCATCCGCTTGAGCTGCCGCAGTGCGCCCATCGCCACCAAATCATTGAAACACACCAGCGCCGTCGGCCTTTCCTGACCCTCCAGCCCGCTCAGCAGCTTCAGCACACACAGCTCCCCGTCCGCGGGCGTCTCCCCCGTCGTGAACGGATACACCGGCAGCCCGCGCCCCGTCAGCTCGTCCACATACGCGTACTCCCGCGTGCCCGGGTTTTCCGTCGGCCCTGTTCCGCCCACCATCGCAATCCGCTCATGGCCCAGCCGGATCAGATGCCGGATCGCCATCCGAAACCCGCCCGACAGGTCGCTCGTCAGGCACACGCACTCGTCATGCGCCCATAGCGGCATGATCATCACCAGCGGCATGTACGGCTTCACCTGGCGCATCAGGTCCATCACCGACTCGTTGTTCGATTCGCTGGCGATGTCCCCCGACAGGATCAGCCCGTCCATCCGCTTGCCGATCAACAGGTCCACGAAGGCCTGCGTGAACATCGTGCCCCGCGCCATCTGGTACAGCTGCATCGAGATGTCCGATCGCTGCGCCTCCTGCTGCGCCGCCACGCACAGCTTCGCGTAATAGGGGTTCTCGATCAGCGGCATCACCATCCCGATCGTGTGGCTCTTGCGCTTGCTCAGGCCCGACGCGATCATGCTCGGCTTAAAATTGTGCTTTTGGATGATGTCCATCACCTTGTCCCGCGTCGTGGGCCGCACCTTTTCTGAGCCCGCCATGACCCGCGACACCGTCGCGATCGACACGCCCGCCTCTTCTGCGATGTCGAAGATCGTCTTCCTGTCACTCATCCCCGATCCCCCCTCGGCCTGTCCTTTGTTTCAACGCTTGCGTCCATTGTACACCATTGTGAAAGCGTTTACAAGCGCATGTAAACACGTATTCGCGGCAAAACCGCGCTCTGTTAGCAGGTGTGCAAATATTCCGTAGAATGGATGGGTCATTGTGCATAATTTGTGGGGAAATGCAGTGGTCTGGTTATTGACATTTGGGGGAATGCGTGCTATAATCTTGAAAGATGTAAAGGCTTACATGTGTTGTCGGCCTGTGCATGGAACCGGAAAAGTTTATTTATGGGAGGAAATCATCACATGAAGAAACTGCTCGCCGTACTGCTGATGCTGGCCCTATTGGTGCCCGCGACCGCCGCCTTCGCCGAAGAGGGCAAGACGACCATCAAAGTCTGGTGCTGGGACCCGGCGTTCAACATCTACGCCATCAGCGAGGCCGCCAAGGTCTACAATGTGGAAAACCCCAACGTCGAGATCATCGTCGATGAAACCGCGTCTGCTGACGTCGACACCAAGGTCCGCGTCGCGCTGTCCTCCGGCGACACGTCCACCCTGCCGGACATCATCCTGTGCCAGGACAACAACGGCCGCCAGTTCACCAGCACCTTCCCGGACGCGTTCTATGACGTGACCGACAAGGTCGCCCTGGCGGACTTCGCCCAGTATAAGGTCAAGCACTTCACCCGCGACGACCGCGTGTACGGCGTGCCGTTCGACAACGGCGCCGCGGCCATGTTCCTGCGCACCGATTACCTCGAGGCCGCCGGCCTGACCATGGCCGACGTCACCGACATCACCTGGGAGCAGCTGATCGAGGTTGGCCTGAAGGTGAAGGAAGCCACCGGCAACTACCTGCTGTCCGCGCAGGCTGGCTACGCCGATTTCACCAGCATGATGCTGCAGAGCGCCAACGCGTGGTTCTTCGACGCCGAGGGCAATCCCCAGCTGACCGCGCCCGTCGTGAAGAAGGCCGTTGAGTCCATCGTCGCGCTGCGCAAGTCCGGCATCGTCAAGGAAGGCGCCGACTGGACCGAGTACATCGCGGGCTTCAACAACGGCTCCGCAGGCGGCACCATCCAGGGCTGCTGGATCATCGGTAGCATCGTTCTGTCCGCCGACCAGTCTGGCAAGTGGGGCATGACCAACATCCCGCGCCTCGACATCGAGGGCGGCACCAACTACTCCTCCCAGGGCGGCTCCAGCTGGATGGTGCTCGCCTCCAGCCCCAACGCCGAAATCGCCACCGATTTCCTGTCCAAGACCTTCGGCGGCAGCGTTGATTTCTACCAGACCATCTTGAAGTCCTCCGGCGCAATCGCCACCTACCTGCCCGCCGCGGGCGGCGCGGCGTACGCCGAGCCCCACGAGTTCTTCGGCGGCCAGAAAGTGTTCGAGGACCTGATGAACTACTCCGCGTCCATCCCGATGGTGGAGTACGGCGTGTACAACTACGAAGCCCGCGACGCCATCGTCGTGGCGGTCGAGAACGTGTTCAACGGCGGCGACATCGACGCCGAGCTGCAGACCGCGCAGGAGACCGTGGAGTTCCTGATGGCCGAATAAGGCAAATCAAGGTTCTTGAATCGAGCACCATCCAAGCCCCGTCATCCTGAACGAAGTGAAGGACCTTCCTGTCACTGAAGAGGATCAAAGTTTGAGGAAGGTCCTTCGCTGGCGCTCAGGATGACGGCGTTTGGGATAGCGGTATCTTAGTCGTAAACCCGTAGGGCGGGGGCTTGCCCCCGCCGCTTTTGTATCGAGAAATGGCGGCGGGGCCTGTTCCCGCCCTACATAAAAGGTGGTATGTTTATGGTCACTCAACCCAAGGCCAAAATCGTCCCTTCGCACCGAGGCGGCCTCGAGGCCAAGATCGCGCGGAAGGGCTGGCTGTTCATCGCACTCGGCACGGCGCTGATCCTGGTGATGAGCTTCTACCCGATGATCCAGGCGTTCCTGCTGAGCCTGCAGTCGGGCAAGGGCAACGCGCTCAAATGGAACGGCATCGGCAACTATGAGCGCCTGCTGAAGGACGCGACATTCAAGACCGCGATGTCGAACACGTTCTTCTATCTGGTTTTGCAAGTACCGATCATGCTGGTGATGGCGCTGATTCTGGCTGCGATGCTGAACGACAAGACGCTGAAGGGCAAGGGCATCTACAGGACGCTCATCTTCCTGCCCTGCGCCACATCGCTCGTCAGCTGCGCGATCATCTTCAAGCAGATCTTCTCATCGAACGGGTTCATCAACAGCATGCTGATCCGGTTCGACTTGATCAAGGACCCGCTGCCCTTCCTCACCGACGGCAACTGGGCCAAGATCGTCATCGTCATCACGATGCTGTGGCGCTGGACGGGTTACAACATGGTGTTCTACCTGGCGGGCCTGCAGAACATCGACAGCCAGGTCTACGAAGCAGCCCGCATCGACGGCGCCACCTGGATGCAGCAGTTTTGGAACATCACCGTGCCGCTGCTCAGGCCCATCATCCTGATGACCACGGTGCTGTCCACGAACGGCACGCTGCAGCTGTTCGACGAGGTGCTGAACATGACCGCAGGTGGGCCGGGCAACGCCACCACGACGATGTCCCACTACATCTACAAGATGACCTTCCAGAACGTGCCGCAGTTCGGCTACGCGTCCGCCCTCGCCTATGTGATCTTCATCATGGTCGCGGTGCTGGCGTTCATCCAAATGAGAGTGGGTGCTGATAAGTCATGACAGTCAGAGCTGATGGGCGTCCCGCGACCCCCAAAAAGAAGATCAAACCCGCGCGGGTTTTCAAGCACCTGTTCTTGATCGTCGTGTCGCTGCTGAGCGCGTTCCCGTTCTACTGGATGCTGTGCTCGGCCACGAACACCACCCAGGACGTGGTGGCGAGCCGGCTGATCCCGGGCGCGAACCTGGCGAACAACTTCATGTCGATCATCAACCTGTCCACCCCGCCGGGGCTGCTGTACACCGCGTTCCGCAACTCCTGTGTATTCTCGCTGGTGATCACGGTGGGCGCGCTGCTGATCTCGTCGCTGGCGGGTTACGGGTTCTTCGTGTACCAGGACAAGACGAAGCGGGCTGTGATGAGCCTGCTGCTGCTGTCGATGATGGTCCCCGGCGCGGCGACGCTGATCCCGCTGTTCCGCATGTTCGGACAGTTGGGCCTGCTGAACAACCCGCTGGGGTACATGCTGCCCTCGTTCGCGACGGCGTTTTTGATCTTCATGTTCTACCAGAGCGCGCAGACGTTCCCGCTGGAACTGGTCAGCGCGGCGCGGATCGACGGCCTGGGCGAGTTCGGGATTTTCTTCCGCATCTTCGTGCCGATCATGAAGCCCACCTACGCGGCGGCGGCCACGATCACGTTTATGAACACTTGGAACAGCTACATGTGGCCGCTGGTGGTGCTGCAGAGCCCGCAGAGCCGCACGATGCCCATCTTCGTGTCGAACCTGCAGACCGGCTACGTGCTGGACTACGGCATGATCATGCTGGGCGTGTCCATCGCCACGATTCCCACGCTGGTGATCTTCTTCCTCTTGCAAAAGAGCTTCGTTGAGGGTATACTGGGATCGTTGAAGTAAGGGCTCGTGTCGCACGGGCGTGCTGACCCCTACGGCGCACCAACGCGCACCGCCCGTAGGGGTCGCACTCCCGTGCGACCCGCGTCCCGCACCAATATGAATCGTTTGAAGGAGAACCGCCATGTATCTCACACACGAGAACCCGGAGATCCTGCACATCGGCACGGAGCCGAACCGATCCTACTACATCCCGTTTTCGTCCCACGAAAAAGCCGAGTACGGCTGCAGGCTCGAGTCCGAGCGCGTGCAGATGCTCAGCGGCACGTGGGATTTCGCTTTCTTCCCGCGCTTCATCGACGTGCCGGAGGAGATCGAGTACACCGCGGAGATCCCCGTGCCGTCCGTGTGGCAGCAGCACGGCTACGACTGCCACCAGTACACCAACGTGCGCTACCCGATTCCCTACGATCCGCCGTACGTGCCCACGGACAACCCCTGCGGCGCGTATCACCGCACGTTTGAGCTCGAAAAGAAGCCGGGCGAGCGCTATTTCCTGAACTTTGAGGGCGTGGACAGCTGCTATTATCTGACGATCAACGGCCAGGACGCGGGCTTCTCGATGGTGTCCCACTCCACGAGCGAGTTTGACATCACCGACCTCGTGGACGACGGCGAGAACGACATCGAAGTGCGCGTGCTGAAATGGTGCATCGGCACCTATCTGGAGGACCAGGACAAGCTGCGCATGTCGGGCATCTTCCGCGATGTGTACATCCTGAGCCGGCCTGAGCGCCATGTGCGCGATTTCTTCGTGCACACCCGGCTCTCCGGCGGCAAGGCAGAGGTCTCGGTGGACTTCGATTTCTACGGCAAGGCCGTGGAAGTGAAGTGCACGCTCTCCGGCCAGGAAAAGACGGCCAAGTCCGGTAAGGTGTCGTTCACCATCGAAAACCCGCTGCTGTGGACTGCTGAGACGCCGAACCTGTACGATATGGTGATCGAGGCGGGCGGCGAGATCATCATCCAGAAGGTCGGGCTGCGCGAGATCGAAGTGAATGACGGCGTGGTGCTGGTCAACGGCGCGCCGGTCAAATTCCGTGGCGTGAACCGCCACGACAGCGACCCCATCACCGGCTACGCCATCACGCGCGACCAGTTGATCCGCGACCTCAGGGTGATGAAGGAGCACAACATCAACGCCATCCGCACCAGCCACTATCCCAACTCGCCCATGATGGCGCAGCTGTGCAACGAGTACGGATTCTACATGATCGACGAGTCGGACATCGAGTCCCACGGCGTGATGACGCTGTACAACGAGATGCGCGACGACATGCGCCGCGATCTGGCGACGCTGTACAACCGCAAGTATTCGCTGATCGCCAACATGCCCATCTTCGCGAAGGCGATCATGGACCGCGTGCAGATGAACGTGCAGCGTGACAAGAACAACCCGGCGGTGGTGATCTGGTCCATGGGCAACGAGTCGGGCTTCGGCACGAACTTCGAGGCGGCGCTGAAATGGACGAAGGCGTTCGACCCGTCGCGGCTGACCCACTTCGAATCCGAGCACAACGCGCCGGACAACCGCGAAAACGACAACTCCTGCATCGACCTGTGGAGCCGGATGTACCCGTCGCTCAAGGAGATCCACGAGTATTTCGCCTCGGACGACAAGCGGCCCCATGTGCTGTGCGAGTACATCCACGCCATGGGCAACGGCCCCGGCGACGCCGAGGACTATCAGGAGCTGATCGACCAGTTTCCCGGGTTCGTGGGCGGCTTTGTGTGGGAGTTCTGTGATCATGCGATGTTCATGGGTCGCACGAAGGACCTGAAGGACAAGTATTTCTACGGCGGCGACTGGGGTGAGTTCCCGCACGACGAAAACTTCTGCATGGACGGCCTGGTGTATCCGGACCGCAGGCCCCACACCGGTTTTTTGGAAGTGAAGAATGTGTTCCGCCCCGTGCGCGCGAAGCTGGACGGCGACAAAATCGTGCTGACCAACCGGCTGGACTATCTGGACGCGAAGGACGCCTGCACTGGGCTGTACGAGCTGACGGCGAACGGCGAGCTGGTGGACGCGGGCGTGTTCGAGATGCCGTCCATCGCGCCGCACCAGTCGAAGGCCATCGAGCTGCCGCTGGCGCTGCCCGTGGACGGCAAGCTGCAGCTGAAGCTGACGTACCTGCAGAAGGGCGACCTGGCGCTGACCGGCGACGGGCACGAGCTGGGGTTCGACCAGCTGCTACTCCGGGACGCCGAGCCCGCGAAGGCCGAAGCGCCAAAGGGCGCGGCCCCGTCCGTCGAGGAGACGGAGACCCACTTCGTGGTCACGGGCAAATGCTTCCGGTACAGCTTTGACCGCACGAAGGCGAACTTCGACGCGCTGGTCAAGGACAATGTGTCGCTGATCACCCGGCCCATCGAGTACAATGTCTGGCGCGCGCCGACGGACAATGACCGCAACATCCGCCACGACTGGTCGGCGGCGGGCTACGACAGGCCGCAGGTGCGGGTGTATGCGTCCAGCGCGGACGCATCGGGCGCGGAGGCCGTGATCAAGTGTTCGCTGTCGCTGGCGGCGGTCTATCGCCAGCGGATCGTGACGATCGGTGCGGAGTTCCGCGTGGACGGCGAGGGCACGATTCGGATGAAGCTCGACTGCGAGCGCGGTTATGCCCACGACTGGGAGCTGCTGAAGATGCCGATCCTGCCCCGGTTCGGGCTCAGGCTGTACCTGCCGAAGGCGCAGGACCAGGTGCGGTACTATGGGTACGGCCCAATCGAGAGCTATGTTGACAAGCACCAGGCGAGCTGGCAGGGCGTCTTTGAGACGACCGCCATGGCGAACCATGAGGACTACATCAAGCCGCAGGAGAACGGCTCGCACTGGGGCACGGAGTGGCTCGAGGCGGGCGGTATGCGTTTCACGGGCGGCGAGGCGTTCAGCTTCAATGTGTCGCCCTACACGCAGGAGGAACTCACGGAGAAGATGCACAACTACGAGCTGGCGCCCTGCGGCGAGACCGTGCTGTGCGTGGACTATCGGCTCAGTGGCATCGGCAGCAACAGCTGCGGCCCCAAGCTGATCGAAAAGTACCGCTTCGACGAACAAAAGTTTGTGTTCGAGCTCACCATCGAACCCTAACCGCCCCGACAGAGAGCGCAAAGCACACGGGGAGGTCCAGGAGGGATTCAATCCCTCCTGGCAGGAGGTCTCGGAGGGCAGCGCCCTCTGAGCCGCGGCGTCCGAGAGAGGACGAGGGCACTGGCCTTCGTCCTCTTCCCCATCTCGTGCGCTTGAAAAAACGGAGGGTGCAGATCGCCGCCCACCGCACACCCCCGCGCAGGAACCGCCTGCAGCGGGCGCACGATCACAACAAACTAGATGCTCGCCCGCGCCCCCCGGCGCGCGGGCGAGCGCGCCGCAGCCTGAACGGCGAGGTATTTTATGAGAATTTGCCGATGAAACCCGCTAACAGCTCTGAATGTGATGCTTATGTAACCTTTGTTGAGGTATAATGTGCAGAGTTACATCAAACAGCATGGTAGAAACCAAAAACAAAGGGAAAAGACGACTGGAGGCTAAACGGCTTTGAAGAGACAGCTGAGGTCGATGCGGTCGATGCTGCTCATGATGGCGGCGGCGACGTTGGCGCTGGTGTTCATCATTGTGTTTGCCGTGTTCATCACGAATATGCAGGGCGTGCTGCGGCAGACGGAGACGCTGCATGTGGACGAACTGTCGGAGACGCTGCTGGCGGCGATGGACAGGGTGGAGGACAACCTGCAGACAAATGCGCTGTCGACGGCCAGTTGGGACGACACGCGCAACTTCGTGATCAACCAAAACAACCGATTCCTTCAGAACAACATGACCGACTACGCCATGTTGAAGGACTTTTCATACAACTACGTGGTGATTAAGGACCTGCAGGGCTTGGACCTGTATACGATGGGATATGACTTCGCGCTGGACCGGGAGGCGGTGCTGCCGCTGGGATTCACGACGAAGCTGACGGAGGTCGCAGACCGGGCGTTGGCGCGATATGCCGAGGATGAGGGCATCCGATCCACCGAACGCAAATATGCAGGGCTGCTGCTGTACGACGGCGAGCCCTACTTGTTGTGCACGCTGCCCGTCTCCGACAACCTCCGATCCACCGCGCCGGTGGGCACGTTCACATTCGTGCTGCGGTTCACAGAGGAATTTGCACGGGTGTTCACGGGCCTGCAGATGCTGGAGCTTTCCATCGGTCCGGCGAACATGGACGAGCAGTCGGAGCGCTCTGTGCGCTACAGCGCAAACCGGCTGTCTGTGTCCGAGCGCATCCCAGACATCCTCGGCAACCCCATCGTGATGACGATGACCTATCCGCGCAAGATTTTCCTGGAGGGCCAGCGGCTGATCATGCTCACGTCGCTGCTGCTGATGGGCCTGCTGCTGATCGCGCTGGCGATCATGTTCCTGCTGATCGACCGGCTGATGATCGCGCCTACGCGGGCCATGGCGGCGGAGGTCAAGGACGTGTCCGCCGAGGCGCCGCTGAACATGGCCAAATACGGCGGCACCCAGGAACTGCGGGTGCTGGGCCGGTCTGTCAACGACATGGTGGCGCGGCTGGAAAAGAACCGCCTGCTCGCCGAGCGCGACAAGATGTCCATCGACACCCTGCAGACGATCCTCAACAGCATGGACGCCTATCTCTATGTCACCGATCCGAAGACCGGTGAGATCCTGTTCATCAACGACAAGATGAAGCACCACTTCGACCTGCCGCAGAACGCGGAGGGCCAGATCTGCTGGCGCGTGCTGCAGAAGGGATTCACCAAGTCGTGTGAGTTCTGTCCCGTGAAAAAGCTGAACAAGGACCCCAAGGCAACGGTCCTGTGGGAGGAGCACAACACGGTCACGGGCCGCTACTACCGCAACACCGACAAGCTGATCGCGTGGACCCACGGCCGCTTGGCGCATATGCAGCACTCCGTGGACATCACCGACATCAAGGAGGCCGAGGACAAGCTGCTTCAGCTGTCGGGCACCATCGAGTCGTCGCAGCAGTACATCTCGCTGATCAACGACCGCGGCGAATGCGCTTACTTCAACCCGGCGGCGGAGCGGATCACCGGCTACACCGAGGCCGAGCTGATGGCGGGCGGATTCCGGATGCTGTATAAAGACTCGGAAGTGGACCGCATCTACAACGAGGTCGTGCCTGAGATCGAGGCCAAGGGCCAGTGCGAGTTCGAGCTGTATATGCGCCGTAAGGACGGCCAACTGCGGCTGATGCAGTACTTCGGATTCAAACTGGACGGAAAGCGCGGCGGCATGGGCGCCATCGCGGTGGACATCACCGAGACGCGCCAACTGGAAAAGGACCTGATCGAAGCCAAGGAAATGGCGGAGCAGACCAGCCTGGCCAAGTCAGAGTTCTTGAGCCGCATGAGCCACGAGATGCGCACGCCCATGAACGCCATCATCGGCATGACCAACATCGCCAAAATGTCCCAGAGCTGGGACCGGCGCGAATACTGCCTGGACAAGATCGAAGGCGCGTCCAAGCACCTGCTGGGCGTCATCAACGACATCTTGGACATGTCCAAGATCGAGGCGAACAAGTTCGAGCTGTCCAGCATCGACTTCCGATTCGAAAAGGTGCTGGAGACGGTCATCAATGTGGTCAACTTTCGCGCCGAAGAAAAGCACCAAAAGCTGGTGCTGGCCGTGGACGAAGCCATTCCGGCGACGCTGTACGGCGATGAGCAGCGGCTTGCCCAGGTGCTGACAAACCTGCTGACCAACGCGTCAAAGTTCACCCCTGAGGGCGGTCAGATCTCGCTGCGCGCCGGCGTGGTGTCCCAGGACGAGCTGCGGATCGTGCTGCAGCTGGACGTGTCGGACAACGGAATCGGCATCACGGAGGAGCAGCAGTCTCGGCTTTTCCAATCATTTGAGCAGGCCGACGGCGGCATCAGCCGCAAGAATGGTGGCACGGGACTGGGACTGGCGATCTCAAAGCGCATCGTGGAGCTGATGGGCGGCCGCATCTGGGTCACCAGCACGGAGGGCCAGGGCTCGACGTTCTCGTTCACCTGCGCATTCGGCCCGTCGCACGCCGCGGTGGAGGACCAGGGCGACCAGCTCAGGCGCGCCGGCCTGCGCATCCTGGCCGTGGACGACAGCGAGGACGCGCTGGATTACTGCCGCCACGTCATGAGCCAGTTGGGCGAGACGTGCGACATCGCGGCCTCCGGCGCCGAGGCGCTACGCCTGATCGAGACCGCCGAGACGCCCTATGACGTGGCCTTCGTGGACTATCAGATGCCCGGCATGGACGGCATCGAACTCACCCGGGAGATCCGCAAACTGTCCGTGCGGCATCCGGTGATCATCATGGTGTCGGTGGCCGAATGGAGCGAGATCAGCCAGGACGCGCTGATGGCGGGCGTGTCGAGCTTCATCTCGAAGCCGCTTTTCCCAGCCCAGGTGGCGCAGTGCATCAACGGCATCTTCGCCGGCGCCAATGGCCAGGGCACCGATGTGGACGACCCGCAGAGGTACGCTGGGATGAGTGTGCTGCTGGTGGAGGATGTGGAGATCAACCGCGAGATCGTGACCAGCATGCTGGCCTACACCGGCATCGTGTTCGACGAAGCGGAAAACGGCGAGCAGGCCGTGGAAAAGATGAAGTACGACGCCGAGCGCTACGACATGATCCTGATGGACATCCAGATGCCAGTCATGGACGGCCTGGAGGCCGCTAGATGCATTCGCGCGTTGCCCAGCCCTTGGGCCAAGCGCATCCCCGTGGTGGCGATGACCGCCAACGCGTTCCGCGAGGACGTGGAGCGCTGCCTCGCCGCGGGCATGGACGCCCACGTCGCCAAGCCGCTGGACATGCCCCAGCTCATGGCCGAGCTGGAAAAGCGGCTGGTCAGGGTCGAGAACAAGGCGGAGATGGTGCATTAGGGCTTGCGGTTGCGCCATAAAGATAGTAGAATGATGGCATCGCCACATCGTCGTCATCCTGAGCGCAGCGAAGGACCTTCCTGTATCTGAAGGATGAAAGTTTGAGTAAGGTCCGTAGCGCAGCGATGGATGACGGAAACGGGATTGGCGATGTCCGCTCTGCGGCGGCCCGAATGAGTATTGAGGAGGTTTGCGCCCATGAAAAACACCTTCATCACGTCCATCATCCCCCCCGACACATCGAAAGGAAGTATACCCATTGAACGCAAACCTCAAGCGATTTATTTCTTACTATAGGCCCTATGCGAGGCTGTTCGCGATGGACATGCTGTGCGCGCTGGCGTCTGCTGCCATCGCGCTGATCATCCCCATGGGCGTGCGCCGGATCACCGGCGAGCTGCTGCAGTCCACCCTCCCCACCGCCCTCACCGATATCCTCGTCACCGGCGCGTGGCTGTGTGCGCTGGGCATCTTTGGCTGGCTGTGCTTTTATTTTGTCGACTACATGGGCCACTACATGGGCGCGAAGATCGAGCGCGACCTGCGCCGCCAGGTGTTCGGCCATCTGGAGCGGCTCAGCTTTTCCTACTACGACGACCACAAGACCGGCCAGCTCATGTCGCGGCTCACCAATGACACGGTGTCGCTGGCGGAGTTCTATCATCACGGCCCGGAAGACTATGTGATCTCCGGCGTGAAGTTCGTGGGCGCGTTCGCGGTCCTGCTGGGCATCAACTGGCAGCTCACGATGTTCCTGATGGCGTTCGTGGTGCTGATGCTGCTGGTCACGGTGTTCGGCAGCCGGATCATGCGCCGCATTCTGAAGACCAACAAGCAGCACATCGCCGACATCAACGCCCAGGTGGAGGACAGCCTCGCGGGCATCCGCGTGGTGCAGTCATTCGCGGGCGAGGACGCGGAGCAGAAGAAGTTCGATGTCGAAAACGAAAAATTCCTCGAGAGCCGCCGCCAGTGGTACAAGAGTGAGGCCGTTGTCTATGGCACCGTCGAAGCGCTGGCGCAGCTGATGACCATCAGCGTGGCGGTCTACGGCGCGGTGCTGATCTTTCAGGGCGGGATGGCGCTGCCGGACCTGGTGGGCTTCCTGCTGTATTGCGGCTATCTCTCCCAGCCGATCCTGAAGCTGATGTGGATGACCGAGCAGTTCCAGGACGGGCTGACCAGCTTCGAGCGGCTGATGGAGCTGCTGGACGAAAAGCCCGACATCACCGACGGGCCCACTGCGGTGGCGCTCACGAATGTGCATGGCGACGTGGCGTTTGAGAACGTCTCGTTCCGTTACCGGGACAAGCAGGCCCACGTGCTGAAGGGCATCACATTCGACGTGCCCGCGGGCGGCTACGTGGCGCTGGTGGGCACGAGCGGCGTGGGCAAGACCACGCTGTGCTCGCTGGTGCCCAGGTTCTATGACGTGACCGAGGGCAAGGTGACCCTGGATGGGCGCGACGTGCGCGACCTGACGCTGGCCTCGCTGCGCGCACACATCGGCGTGGTGCACCAGGACGTGTACCTGTTCGCGGGCACGATCATCGAAAACATCCGCTACGGCAAGGAGGACGCCACAGACGACGAGGTGATCCAGGCCGCGAAGCGGGCCAACGCGCATGCGTTCATCATGAGCCTGCCGGATGGGTACAATACGGACATCGGCCAGCGCGGCATCAAGCTGTCCGGCGGCCAGCGGCAGCGGCTGTCCATCGCCCGGGTTTTCCTGAAGGACCCGAAGGTGCTGATCTTCGACGAGGCCACGAGCGCCCTGGACAGCGAGTCGGAGCTGGCCGTGAAACAGACCCTGGAGACGCTCTCCGCCGACCGCACCACGCTGGTGATCGCGCACCGGCTGAGCACGGTGAAGGGCGCGGACCGCATCCTGGTGTTGACCGAAAACGGCATCGAGCAGCAGGGCACCCACGAGGAGCTCATCGCCCAGGAGGGTGCGTACCGGAACCTGTATTGGGAGACGATCTAGACCGTTGTATGACCGTCTGTCCACCACGCCGTCATCCTGAGTGAAGCGAAGGACCTTCCTCAAACAAACGGAAGGTCCTTTGCTTCGCTCAGGATGACGGCGCAGGAGATGGTTGCGCAAAACACACTGCCCTCCGCCCCGACTTTGTGACATCTTTCCAACACTTCGCCAAAATGCGCGACGCCGTGTTAAAATTGTGGTATACTATTGAAACCCAAACCGCGAAAGGATGTCCGCCCATGGATTACCGCATACTGGTCGACACCTGTGTCGACATACAAGATCCGCCCGCCGCGGGTGTCGCGCGCATTCCGTTCACCGTCAGCATCGACGGCACGGACTTCGTGGACATTGGCGACCAGGTCACCGCGCAGCTGAAAAGAATCGGCTTCATCGCCAAGTCCATCCGCACGGCCTGCCCCGCGCCGGGCGACTTCATCGAGGCGCTGGACGGCGCGAAAAAGGCGTTTATCGTCACCATCTCGTCCCAGCTCAGCGGCGCCTACGCGGCCGCCGTGGCCGCTCGCGACCAGCTCATCGACAAATTCAAGGGCGAGTGCGACATCCACATCTTCGACAGCGAGTCCGCCGCCGCTGGCGAGACGCTGGTGCTGTACAAACTGCAGCAGCTCATTGCGGATAACCTGCCCGTGCACAGCATCGTCGAGCAGTTGTCCAAGTATGTGGATGGCCTCAGGACCCTGTTCGTGCTGAACTCGCTGGATACCTTGGTCGCCAACGGCCGCGTCAAGCCTATCGAGGGCTTCGCGCTGAAGGCGCTGAAGATCAGCCCCATCATGGGCGAGGACGGCCACGGCAAGATCGAGCTCAAAGCGCTGGTGCGCGGAAAAGCAAAGGCGTTCTCCCGCCTCATCGAAATGATCGGCGACACCAAGTTCGACCTCCGCGAGCGCGTGCTGGGCATCACCCATGTAAACGCGCTGGAGGTGGCCATGGACCTGAAGGCCAGGATCGAGGAGAAGTACAAGTTCAAGGAAGTGCTGGTCTTCGAGGCCAGCGGCCTGAGCAGTGTATACGCCAGCGACGGCGGGATTGTGATCGCGTTCTGAGAAGAATATCAGGACATTCGCCCCCACGGGCGGTCATCCTGAGCGCAGCGAAGGCGCACAAACGGTGCCATCCTGAGCGGAGTGATAGCGCAGTCGAAGGATCTACCCGCCGGGAGGCGACGTTCCCCGCCAAACAGGAACGTCCGCTCACGCGGGGGAGATCCTTCGACTGTGCTATCGCTCCGCTCAGGATGACACCGCCTTTTACGACTGCGCTCTCGCCTTCGCTGCGCTCAGGATGACGGCCTGTGGGGGGCGGATGATGTAAGCTTTCCTTTCGCGTACAATCCTATCTGCCCCTACTGCGCCAACACCCCGTCGTCCTCCACCATGACCCGTAGGATCTGCCGTTCCTCCCCTGTAATTACGTCCTTATATACCAGATACCGGTTTCCGCCCTCCATGTGGGCGGTGACCTCCCAGCACTGCGACTCGCGTCCGCTGTCCAGCGGGATGACACACTGCCTGATCCGGTCTGGGGTCAGCACCGCGCCCAGGCTGTCCAGCGCCATTTCGCTGGTGAACTGCGGCTCGGCCAGGTACCGCGTGCGGTGGTTTTTCAGGTAACTGGACGCGTCCAGGCCCACCACCATGCCGCTCTGCATGGAGATCTGCACCTTCACCAGGTCGGGGTACATCAGCACGCCGTCCTGGGCCGCCGCGTAGTTCACCGTCAGCAGCCCGTCCAGCTGCCGCCAATAGCTCACTTCCAGCTCGCCGTAGCCCCGCGACTTCAAGAACTGCAGCGCCCGGTCGATGCACTCGCCCTGGGTCAGCTTGATCTCAGGCACGCCCTGTTCGGGCAGGATGTACAGCACGTGCGCGCCGCGCTGGGTCACGCCGCAGGTCAGCAGGCCGTCGGTGGTGTCCAGCTCGTACTCATAGCACTTGTCCATGATGGTGGACTCGCCGGTGAAGCTGGCCTTTTTTACCCGGTCCGCGCCCACGAAGTCAACCAGCGCCTGCATCGCGGCATGCTGGTCCACGGGATCGCCGCTAAGCGCTACGCTGCCCCGGTTGGCGTCCGAAAACGGTCCGTCGTACAGCAGCACAGGATAATCCACCATCGGCTCCGTCCGGGTCGAGACGTCCTTGGCGGTGGCCTGCAGGTTGTCCGGCACGTCGAAGGCAAGCTCGCCGCGCTCATACTGGCCCAGGATGTCGAATAGGCCCAGATTCAGCTCCACGCAGGCGTCGTGCATGCTGATCAGCTGCCGGGTGTCCTGTTCGCCCAACTTGCCGCCGTCCGCGAGCTGCATGCCCAGGGTCTTCGCGTAGTCGCCCATTTGGTTGACGAACTTCATCGCGCCGGTGAGCAGCTCAGGGCTCAGCGGCACGCCGGACAGGTTCGACTGTGCGCCCTCCGACTGCTGGCCGATGGTGGCCAGCAGCTGCTCCTCGTGGCCGTTGCCGGAGGAGGACACCAGCAGCTTTTCCAGGTTCAGCTGGATGCCGTTCATCAGCGCAACGGCCTCGTACAGCGACTTTTCATACGCCGCGTTCACCTGATGGGTCAGCGCCTTCACGCGGTTGTTCTGGAACGTGCCCAGCAGCAGCAGCACAGCCACCAGCACGATCATGGCCGTGAGCAGCGCGCCTCTCTTTTGCCCCTTAGAATGCAGCATGGCCTCGGGCCTCCTTTACAGGCAGAAACTGTGGCGACCGATGACGGTCTTGACGGTACGCGTGCGAATCCATTTGTCGTTGGTGGCCTTGGGGTTGTAGAAGTACAGGCAGCCGCCGGTGGGGTCCCAGCCGTTCATGGCGTCGCGGGCGGCGCGGATGGACTCGTCGTCCGGACTCAGGTTGATCTGGCCGTCACTGACGCAGGAAAACGCGCCCTTCTGATAAATCACGCCGGAGATGGTGTTCGGAAACTGCGAGCTCTTCACGCGATTCAGCACCACGGCGGCCACGGCGACCTTGCCCTTATACGGCTCGCCGCGGGACTCCGCGTGGACCAACCGCGCCAGTAGCCGGTGGTCGCTGGACGTGATGGACGCCGAGGTGGCGGTGGCCTTTTTGGTGGACGAGCCACCTGAAAGCGTCACACCCAGCTTGGCGGCGGTGGCGGGGCCGACCCGGCCGTCGGCGGTCAGTCCGTTTCTGCGCTGGAACAGCTTCACCGCGTCGCGGGTCTTTGCGCCGTACACGCCGTCGGCGGAGCCGGACATGTAGTCGTACTGGATCAGCCGCTTTTGCACCTTCGTCACGTCGGCGCCGCGGGAGCCGACCTCCAGCGTCGTCGCCGCATAGGCGTGCACGCTCATCAGCAGCGCGATCACCAGCGCGATGCAGACCAGTTTCTTTCGGGTACTCACGCGTCATCGCCTCCTTGTAGCCATTTTAGGATGCTGGAATAGAACTGGATGGGCTTGCCCTCGCGCAGCGCCGTGGCCTGGGCCGCGTCCGTGGCGCACAGGTCGGGATAGACCACGCACCACCAGTTGCGGCCCTCGCCCGCGCCGAGGGTCACGCGCAGCGCGCGGTATTCGCCCGGCGGGACCATCACGCCGCCGTAGATGCGCAGGGGGAAGCGGGTGGTGATCGCCCGGGCGACGGCGGTGGCGTCAATCGCCTGGGCGGCTTTCGTGAGTTTTTGGGTGTGGCGGGCGAGGATGTCGAACGCCTCCTCGGGGGAGCGCGCCTCCGCCGCCAGGGGAATGGCCACCGCGCGCACGGCGTCGCGCACGCGCAGCTTGGTGGCCTGGTCTACCGGGTCGTCGCTCGCGGCTACGATCTGCAGCCGCACCAGCGCCTGCTGCGCAAAGTGCTGCCGCACGTCCGCCTTCGCGGGTACGTGCACGAACAGCACCAGCGCCATCAGCGCACAAATAAACCGAACCTTCACGCGATATATCCTCCTCGTTTGAGAGAATGCTCGCTGTTAGATTCGGCCAATTCCGCCTGATTTATACAAGCAGGACGTTGTCATCCCGCACTTTCGTCATCGCGTGTTCCATCGCGGCCACCGACCGCTCATCCCACCCCCGTCATCCTGAGCGCAGCGAAGGACCTTCCTCAAGCTTTACCGGCAATTGGTTTGAGGAAGGTCCTTCGCTGCGCTCAGGATGACG
>JAVBUD010000053.1:0-3266 GCA_031555755.1 Eubacteriales bacterium
TGTCATCCTGAGCGAAGCCGAAGGATCTCCCCGCGTGAGCGACGCCCTCCCCCACCCCCCGTCATCCTGAGGCCGCAGCCGAAGGACCGTCCTCCATCCAACCGCCCGTCGTCACCCATCCGGCCACCCCAGGCCGGGCTCGCCTCACGGCTCACCGGCGACGGCAAGTTTGTGCCCGTGCGCCTGCACGAGGGGCTCCCACATGCTTTCATCGCCCTCACAACGCCCGCCTCCCCCCACCTTTTTTGCGCACGGGGTGAGAAAAGAGGACGGACGCCATTCCGGCGTTCGTCCTCTCCCTCTGCCGTGCTGCTCAGAGGGCGCTGCCCTCCGAGACCGCCCGCCAGGGGGATTAAATCCCCCTGGACCCCCTGGTGTCGCTTCGCTGTGTTCTGTCGAGGCTAGGATTCCATTTTGTCGCCGGGCTTGACGGTTTTGTGCTGGGGTTTGGGCACGTCCCAGGCCGGGTCGTGCTGCTTGACCGGCGCGGGCTGCGCCTCCCGAGGCTCCCCGCCGCGCCCGCCGCGACGCCCTCTGCGCCCCTCGCGCGGCGGCCTCGGCTCGCCCTCCGCCTGCGGCGCCGCCGCCTTCACGGCCTCGCCCTCGCCGTCCCCGTCCATCCGGTCAAAATATTGCTCCGTCGAAAGCTGTTTCGACTTGTGCCGGCTCTGGATCCTGCGCTCGCGCTGACGGTCCTGTCTCTCCTGCTCCGTGCCCTCCGCAGCCTCCGCCGCCTTCTCCTCGACCTTCGCGGGTGCGCCTTCGCGCACGGGCCGATCCAACTGCGCGCCGTCCTTCGCGGGCATCGGCGCGACGCCGCGTCCGCCGCGTCCACCGCGCCGGCCGTCTCTCGGCATTTTCAGGCCCTCCGTGGACTGGTTCCGGCCCTCCAGCGCCTGCTGCGCGCCCGCCGCGCTGGGCTTCATGACCTCTTCCATCGGGTATTCCCGTACGTCGATCCCGTTTTCGATCGTGCGCACGCGCACCCGCACGCGCTCCTTCAGCACGTTGATGTCCGTGATGATCCCCACGCCGTCCGGCGTCACGCACTCGCGCCCGATCTTCGGCAGCCGCTTCAGCGACGCCTCGTAGTAGTCCTGCTCGTACTTCAAACAGCACATCAGCCGCCCGCACTGGCCCGAGATTTTCGTCGGGTTCAGCGACAGGTTCTGCTCCTTCGCCATCTTGATCGACACCGGCTGGAAGTCGCCCAGGAACTGGGCGCAGCAGATCGTCCTGCCGCAGGAGCCCAGCCCGCCCAGCATCTTTGCCTCGTCCCGAACGCCGATCTGGCGCAGCTCGATCCGCATCTTGAACACGCCCGCCAGGTCCTTCACCAGGTCCCGGAAGTCCACCCGCCCGTTGGCGGTGAAGTAGAAGATGATCTTGCTGTTGTCAAATGTGTACTCCACGTCCACCAGCTTCATGTCCAGCTTGTGGTGCGAGATGCGCTCTTGGGCCAGGTGGTAGGCCTCTTTTTCCCGCGCGATGTTGTATTCCATGCGCTGGATGTCCTCTTCGATGGCCATGCGGATCACCTTTTTCAACGGCGCGACGATCTGGTCGTCCGCCACTTCGCGCGCGCCCGTCACGACCTCGCCGATCTCGATGCCACGCGCGGTCTCCACCACCACAAACTCGCCCGGTTTCGGCCAGATGTCCGACGGGTCGAAATAATATACCTTGCCGGCCTTCTTGAACCGGACGCCGATCACAGTCGCCATGTTGTTTGTGTCCCCCTATAGATCAAGGATTGAGGTGAACGCGCATGCGCCGTGCCAGAATCCTTTGTTTACCGGTCAATGTTCATCAACAGGTGCTCGATCAGATTGATCCACACCACATTGCTCTCCAGCCGCTCCCGTCCGCTGAGCGCCGCGCGGACCAGCTGGTCGCCGCGCGCGCCGATGCCCGCCAGCGCGGGGTCCTTTTTTATCATGCCCGCATCCTGGGCCATCTTTGCGCGGCCGACGCCCTCGATGATCTCGATGGCGGTTTTGGCCGAGTCCTTGTCGTCCTTGAGCAGCTGCGACGCCGCGCTGATCCCGCCGGGCTGGGCTGTGGCCGTGAGCGCGCGGATCACGCGGTCACGAAGCGCCCAGTACTCGCCGTCCTCGTTCAGGTCGAGCGCCCTGCCCACGGAGCCGCCCGCAGCCCTTGAGAGCTTCAGCGCACGGTCCCGGTCGATCCCGCGTCTCGCGAGCACCATCGCACAGATTTCCTCGTCGATGGCGTGGAACCGCACGATGCGGCAGCGCGACAGGATCGTGGTCAGCAGCTTCGCCTGGGATTGAGCCAGCAAGAAAAAAACGCAAGCCTGCGGCCCGGCCTCGAGGGTTTTGAGCAGTGCGTTCTGGGCCTGGGGCGTGAGCAGGTCCGCGCCATGGACGATGACTGCGTGATGGCCGCCCTCGAACGGGCGCACGGACACCTTGCCGATCAGCGCGCGCACCTCGTCCACGGAGATAGAGGCCTTGCCGTCATGAGGCCGCACGTCGATGATGTCCGGGTGCACGCCGGCCAAGGCGCGCTGGCAGGCCGGGCATTCGCCGCACGGCTTATGCGCCCCTGCGCAGTTCAGCGCACGCGCGCAGATGGCGGCCATTTCGGCCTTGCCTGTGCCTTGTGGCCCGACGAACAGATACGCATGCACGAACCGGCCGCCGTCGAAGTCGGCCTGAAGCCGGGCTGGGAGCTGGCCCAGCCCGGCGAAGTCAGAGAAAATCACGCTAGATCTTGATGAACTGGTCCACGTTCATGACGAAGATGGTTGCGCCGCCGACCATGACCTCGATGGGATAGGGCATGTAGACGCCGGTGGTACCGGCGACGGGCGAGGGCGAGGTGGCGACCTGTTTGCGGCTGCGGCAGACTTTTTCGATGACGGCCATGGCGCCGTCAAACTTGTCGTCGTCGACGCCGACGAGCAGGGTGGTGTTCCCCGCGCGGAGGAAGCCGCCGGTGGTGGCGAGCTTTGTGACGCCGTACCCTTCGTTCATGAGGTTGGAGACGAGGCGGGAGGCGTCTTCGTCCTGGACAATCGCGATGATCAGTTTCATTGCATAACCCTCCTTCAGCATAGGGTCCGTGCCCCATTATAACATGAAATTAAGCCAAAATGCAAGCCACGATTGACGCACGCAAAGCAGCCGGGAAGTCCAGCGAGCAAGCACCCACAAGCCACGCCAGAGGCACGCGAAGCAACAGGGGAGTCCAGAGGGCCTCAGGCCCTTTGGCGGGCGTCCAGAGGGCAGCGCCCTTTGGCC
>JAVBUD010000097.1:0-10225 GCA_031555755.1 Eubacteriales bacterium
CTCCTCACCCCCCCCCCGTCATCTCTCCCTCCCCCAAGCACCTCCACCATATTGGTGTATGGACGTTCGTTTGCGCTAGGGTTCACGGCGGGGAGCGCGTACCCGCGTTGACGTACATGTGTTGTGAGTGGCACCTATAAGCCGAGTTCTGTCTTGGACGGCCATCTATCTAGGCCTGCGGTTGCCAGCAGGCTCAAGCGATTACCCGGGCGCTGGCGGGCTACCATTGTCGCGCCCCTATCAATCTTGCACCAGGTGGGGTTTACAGAGCGGACAAGTCGCCATGCCGCTGGTGAGCTCTTACCTCGCCTTTCCAGCCTTACCTGTGCGGCCGAAGCCGCCATCGGCGGTATATCTCTGTTGCACTATCCCTGGAGTCGCCTCCGCCGGGCGTTACCCGGCACCCTGCCCTATGGAGCTCGGACTTTCCTCGCGTGACGAATCACCCGCGGCCGTCCAGCGCCCTCACACACACTTATCGGACCCGGCGCGAGTGCAGGCGGAGGTGGAACCCCGCCCGCCCGCACCGATGTCGCGACATCACCTATTCCCCCGGCACGTACAGAATCCGCCCGCAATTGTCGCAGCACACGATCTTTTCCCCGGCCTTGACCTCGCGCAGCACCACATTCGGCTGGCTCATGTAGCACCCTGAGCACTGGTCGCCGCTCAGCATCGCCATGGGCGGCGCGGAGTGCTGCTTGATGGCCTTATACTTTTCCAGCAGTTCCTTGTCGATGCCGGCGGTGTGCTTGTCGGCGTTGGCGCGCAACTGCGCCAAGGACGCGGAGTCGCGCTTGAACTCCTCGTCGTAGATCTCCTTGACCTGGTCGTACTCGGCCTTGGCCTTGGCGGCGCGCACACGGATTTCGCGCTGGCGCTGGTCCAGCACCTCGGCATCCTTCTGCATGCGGGCGAGCTCCTGCTCGTAGTGGGTCAGCGAATCCAGCAGCTTCTGGATCGCGCCCGCCTGCTTATCGATCTCCTCAGGGTCCTCCGGCGGATTCTTTTCGAAGGCCGCGAGCTGCGCGTCCACCAGCTCGCCCAGGCGCTGCGCCTCGGCCTCGATGGCCTCCTTGCGGTCCGCCTTGTCCACGGTGTCCTGCTCGATGGTCTTCATGCTGCCCTGTTGTTCCATGATGAAGTTGCGGTTCTTCAGCAGCTTCTGGCGGTTCGGCGCCTGGCGCATGTCGGCCTCGAATTTATCGGCCTCCATGTCCACCTGCATGTATTTCCACAATAAATCTAACTGCAACCGTATTCCTCCCTATGCTCACGACCCTACACAAATGGATGGAACTCACTTTCCATCACGCACAACTTATATTGTACCGCATTTGCCCGCGTTTGTAAACCATGGGCGAGCGCTTTTACCGATAAATGTTCGGTCTCATAATGGCCCGCGTCGATCACGGCCATCCCCATCTGCACCGCGGCCAGCGCGTCGTGGTGGCGAATCTCGCCCAGCAGGTAGCAGTCCGCGCCCGCCGCCTCGGCGAACGTCCAGAACTCGCTGCCCGCGCCGCCGCAGGCCGCGACCCGTTTGAGCTGCCTGTCCGCGCCGTAGACCCGCGCATGGGGATTGATCCGCTCGCGCACGCGCCATTCCAGGTCGCGCAGCGTACCCTCATAATCGCCGATGGTGACCAACCCGTCCCTGAGCGGGGTCAGGTTCCGTACAGACACTTCCTCGGCCAGAATCTCCGACACGCCGCCCCGGGCTGCGTCGAAGTTGGTGTGGGCGGCGATCATGGCGGTGCCGTTTTTCAACATCTCCGCGATCAGAGCGCCTTCGGCGTCGTCGGTGCGCAGGTGCTTTCTGCCTCGGAACATCACCGGGTGGTGGGTCAGGATCAGCTGCGCGCCCTTTTCCTTCGCCTCCAGCGCCGCGCCCAGCGTCAGGTCCAGCGCCACCAGCACGGTGTCCACCTCCGCGTCCGGATGGCCGATCAGCAGACCCACGTTGTCGTCCGGTTCGGCGGTGTCGAACGGCGCGAACTCATTCACCAGCGCCAGGATGTCCTTCACGGTTGCCCTGTTCACGAATGATCCCCTCCCAACATTCAGCTTCAAACCGCAGCGCCGCCCGCCACGGCGCGCCGCCCGACTCCGCGCCGCGCAGGGCCACTTGGGCGATGCGCAGTTGGCGTGCGGCGTACTCGGAGAGTTCCGGTGGGTCGTCCTTGAGCAAGCGCGGCCCGACGATCAGTTCGCGCTCCGTGTAGTCGCTCGCGCCCGCCGAGGCGCTGATCAGTACATACCAGCGCTTCGCCGCCCGGACCAGCCGCTCCGCGTCGATGCGAAAGCCCGCCCGGGACAGCCGCAGGCGCAGCTCGTACTGGGCCACGTTGGGCTGCAGCACGAGCAGACAGTCCCTTAACCGGTCCCAGCCGCGCTCCACGATGTCCGCGATGAGCTGCCCGCCCATGCCCGCGATGACGCAGGCGTCGGCGGGGCCGGTCATGGCGAGCGCGCCGTCGCCCACGCCGAAGGCGGCGCGGGCGGAGAGGTCGAGCTTTGCGATGAGGTCGCGTGCCTTCGAAAGCGAATCCACGCTGATGTCCAGAAATTGCACGCGCTCTGCCAGCCCGTTCTGGAGCAGATACGCCCCCAGCCGCCCATGGTCCGCGCCGATGTCGGCCACGCAGGTGCGCGGCCCGAGCAGCTCGGCGATGGTCTGGAGGCGGGGGTCGAGGGTGAGTTTGGTCATGTGCATTCTCCGATGTAGCGTGAATGTAGGTTCACTTCCCCGTCATCCTGAGCGCAGCGAAGGACCTTCTTCAAATCTGTGGATGGTCCTTCGCGTCGCGATGGATGACGGGGATGGGTGGATTCCCCTGGTTCATACTGTCAATCCAGCGAATCCTTCAGCTTCCGCGAGCGGCTGGGGTGCCTGAGCTTCCGCAGCGCCTTCGCCTCGATCTGCCTGATCCGCTCCCGGGTCACCTTGAAATACTTGCCCACTTCCTCCAGCGTCCTGGCCCTGCCGTCCTCCAGTCCGAACCGCAGCTTGAGCACTTTTTCCTCGCGCGGGGTGAGCGTGGACAGCACCGACAGCAGCTGCTCCTTGAGCAGGGTGAACGCGGCGGCGTCCGCCGGGGCAGGCGCGTCGTCGTCGGGGATGAAGTCGCCGAGGTGGCTGTCCTCCTCCTCGCCGATGGGCGTCTCCAGTGACACAGGCTCCTGGGCAATCTTGATGATCTCGCGCACCTTTTCCTCGGAGATGCCCATCTCCTGGGCGATCTCCTCCGGCGTGGGCTCGCGGCCATATTCCTGCAGCAGTTGGCGCGACACGCGGATCAGCTTGTTGATGGTCTCGACCATGTGCACGGGGATGCGGATGGTGCGGGCCTGGTCGGCGATGGCGCGGGTGATGGCCTGGCGAATCCACCAGGTGGCGTAGGTGGAGAATTTGAAGCCCTTGCGGTAGTCGAACTTTTCCACGGCCTTGATCAGCCCGAGGTTCCCTTCCTGGATCAAATCGAGGAACAGCATGCCGCGGCCCACATAGCGCTTGGCGATGGAGACCACCAGCCGCAGGTTCGCCTCGGCCAAGCGCCGCTTGGCCTCCTGGTCGCCCTGCTCCATGCGCAGCGCCAGATCAATCTCCTCTTCGGCGGAGAGCAGCGGCACCTTGCCGATCTCCTTGAGATACATGCGCACGGGATCGTCGATGGAGATGCCCTCGGGCACGGTGAGGTCCAAGTCCTCCTCCTGGATGTCGATGACGGGCTCGGACTCCGACTCTTCGGCCTCGGCCAGCTTTGCCTCGTTGACGACCTCTATGCCCACATTGTCCAGCGTCTCGAGGATTTTATCGATCTGCTCGGTGTCCAGCTCCAACTCGCCCACCTGCTCGATGATCTCTTTGTAGGTCAGCATGCCCTTGGACTTGCCGATCTCCATCAGTTCACGCACGCGAGCGGAGACGCTCTCCGAGTTTGCCTTGTTCATAGGGACCCTCCATTTCGACTTGTCTTCAGCCGATTCAATCGCTCTGTAAGTTGGATCACCTGGGTCATGAGCGCCCTGCGCTCCTCCTCAGGCGGCTGTTCGTTCTTGAGTTGGTCCTGGATCGCCTTCAGCGCGCGCTCGGTGCGGATCAGCCCGATGGCACTGATGCTGTCCTCGGCCTCCTGCAGCGCGGTTTTCTCGTCCGAGATGACCTCGGCGTTCAGCGCGTCGGCGGCCCGGGCGCGGTCGTCGCCGTCCAGCTGGTCCAGAATGGTGGCTGAGGGCTCGCCGGCCAGCAGGCGGCGGGCGATGTCCTTGTACAGTTCGGTCTCAAAGTCGTCCAGGCTCACGGCGCTGTCGGGGATGAGTTTGCGCGACATGAGCAACAGCAGCTTGCGCTCGGGTTTTTCGAATTCGGACGCGGCGTCCGCGCGCTTTTTCGGCACGATTCGCGCCGCGGCGCGCTTTTCCGGCAAGAGCCGCTCCATGCCCAGCTGCGCGACCAGCGCGTCGCGGTCAAACCCAGTGTCCGCTATAAGGCGCTGTAGGTGGGCCTCGATCTCGACGGGATTTTTCAGCTTGCGCAGGAACTGGCAGCACTGGATGGCGTAGTCCATGCGCCCCTGTTCGTCCGTCAGATCATGGTCGTCCTTGGCGCGGAGCATGCGGTATTCCGTTGCGGACAGCGGTTTTAGCCGCTCGAACCCGTCGAGGCCGTGCATGCGCACGAAGTCGTCGGGGTCCAGGCCGTCGGGGAAAACGAGCACGCGGGCGCGGATCTCCGCAATCTCATCGAAAATGTCCAGCGCGCGCAGGATCGCCTTCTGGCCCGCGCTGTCGCCGTCATAGCAGACGAGCACTTCAGTGGCGTAGCGCTTGATGAGCTTGGCCTGTTCGGGGGTGAGCGCGGTGCCCAGTGTAGCGACGACGCCGGTGGCGCCCGCTTTTCTGAGGGAGACGGTGTCCATATACCCCTCGACGAGGATCATCCGCTTGAGCGGGGTCTCCTTCCTCACCATGTTCATGGCGTAGAGGCCCTGCCTTTTGTTGAAAACGGGCGTGTCCGAGGTGTTGAGGTATTTGGGCTGGGCATCGCCCATGGCGCGGCCGCCGAACCCCAGCACGCGCCCCTGGGCGTTGATGATGGGGAACATGGCGCGGCCTCGGAACATGTCGTAGGTGCGGCCGTCCTTCTGGCCGATGAGCCCGCATTTGAGCAGCTCGTCGTCGGTGAACCCCTGTTCGTTCAGCGCCTGCTGCAGCGCGCCGCGCGTGTCGGGCGAAGCGCCGAGCCCGAACCTGCGGATGGCGGGATCGTCGAGCCCGCGCTTATGCAGATAGCTGAGCACGGCGGCGCCTTCAGGTTCGTAGAGCAGCTGGTGAAAGTATTTTGCGGCGGCCTGGTTGGCGAGGTGGAGCCGTTCCTTGAGTTCTCTGGACGGCGCGTCATGGCCGGTCTCGACGCGGTCGGGCATGGGGAGATGCACGCGCTCGGCGAGCAGGGTGACGGCCTCCATGAACTCCAGGTGTTCCTGGCCCATGACGAAGTGGATGGCGGTGCCGCCCTCGTGGCAGCCGAAACAGTAGTACATCTGCGCGTCGGGGTCCACGGAAAACGAGGGTGTCTTTTCGTGATGGAAGGGGCACAGGCCCCAATAGCGGCGGCCTTTTTGTTTCAGTTGCACATAGCCGGACACGACATCGACGATATCCAAGCGGGATCGCAGGTCATCGAAGAAGGAGTCCGGCAGTCTGCCTGCCATGTACACAACCCGCCTTTCCCGACAATGTATTCGCCACACCCGCGCGATTTCCTGCCAGGAAGCGCCGGAGTGCGACAAATTAATCGAGCGGAAGGGGTAGGGAGCACCGCCCTCATTATTCCGCCCTTTATGCATGCTATATACCACACGCGCCCCGCAAAACCCTGCCGAAACGGAAACTTTACGTGCGGGAATCCATGGCAACCGCCGTGATCGTGGCATGGAAAAGGCGGCAGGTTGCACTGCCGCCCGTTCGTCTTGGCTTAACTTGTCCTACATGCGCTCGGGATAATACTTCGCTTCGGCCGCGTCGGTCCACTGCTGAATGGCCGCGTCGTAGGCCTCGCTCTTCTTCCCGTCCAGCGTCGCCTCGCGCAGGCTCTCCTTCACGCCCTCAAAGTCCACAGCGCCCGCCGGCACGGCGTCCACGTACTTGATCAGATGCACGCCGTCTGTCGAGTCCACAGGCTCCGACACGTCGCCCACGTTCGCCAGCGCCAGCGCCGCGCTCGAGAATCCCTCGTGCCACATCGTCGAACCCGGCGTCACCGTGTAGCCCACGTTCATCAGCGGCTCACGCTTCATGCCCGGGTCCTCGCCGTACTCCGCCATCAGCGCGTCGAAGTCATCCCCCGCCGCGATCTTCGCCTGCACTTCGGCCACGATCGGCGCGATCGACGCCTTCACCTGTGCCTCCATGTCCGCGATCTGGGCGTCCAGCTCCGCCTTCTTGGCGTTCAGCTCTTCAATCGTCATCGCCGCGTAGTCCGGGGTCTCCTCCTCGGGCGCTTCGTCGGTGTCCTCTTCGGTGTCTTCCACCACATCGGTCGCCTCGGCGGCAGGCGCTTCGGCCGCCACAGGTTCCACGGTCGGCTCAGCCGTCGGCTCCGCAGTGGGTTCCGCAGTCGGCTCCACCGTCGGCTCAGCGGTCGGCACCGCCGTCGGCTCCACGGTCGCATCAACCACGATCGGGTCGGGCAGGGTCTCGACGGGCTCAGCGCCCGTGTTGTCCACCGTCGCGCCGCCCACGGCGGCCTGCGGCTTGGCGGCCTCTTCCTCTTCGCTGACCGTGATGTCGCCGTCCTCAATCGACAGGTCCAGGTCGGACGCGTCGACCTCGTCTGCCTCGCCTTCCGCGGGCGCGGTCTTGTCCTCAATCGCCAGCTCCACCGCAGCCAGCTCGTCCTGCAGGTCAGAAAGCTGCATCCGCAGGTCTGCGTCGCCCTTGATCAGGATGTGCTTGACATGGCGCACGCCTTCCGGCGCCCAGAACGGCGCGTCGCCGTTGGTCGTCGCGCTGTCGTACGCGGACGGGTCTTCGGTGTAGGTGGTCTTCTCCTCGGCGACCCGCTCGTCATACGTGGCCTTCAGGTCCTCGTCGGACACGGTGACGTCCTTTGTCACCTGGTCGAACAGCATCTGGTCCTTTTCATCGGACAGCGCCATGTTCACCATGTACTGCTCGTTGATGCCCATCTGCGCTTCCAGGCCGGCCTTCGTCGCGGCGACCGCCTCGTCGTCGGTCATGCCTTCGGTCTCGAAGCTGGCGCGGTACATGGTCAGCAGCTCGTTGTACTGATCCTTCGCGGAAGTGATCAGCTCGGCGCGCTTCGCCTCGGGGATGGTGTCCACGCCGAACTCCTTCGCCTTTTCCTGGATGGCGCGGTCAGACACCATGTACTCCAGCACCTGGTTCTTCAGGTCAGCGACGAAGGCCTCGTCCTCGAACGCGTCCTGATAGCCGTACGCGGTGTACATCGCCACCACGTCGTTGTATTCCTTCATCGCTTCGCCCTTGGTAATCGTGCCGCCCTTGTATTCGGCCACGACGGTGGGGTCGTCCTCGGGCGTCGATGTCGCCGTATCCACCGCGATCATCTTGCAGCCCGACAGGACCAGCACCAGTACCACGGTAAGGCTCAGCAGCTTGATCATTTTGCTCATGTTCTCCGTTCCCGTCCTTTCAATGTTGCGCTAGCGTATATTATACAGGATCATTTGTTATCTGTGCAAGTGATTTTGTGTCATCAATATGGCGAAGGTGTTTCAGGATTAAAGACAATACGCGGTCCCGCTCCAGATCCAGCGTGCACACATGGCTGGACTCCCCAAGCATCACCAGTTCCTTGTCCTGGCTCCCGATCCCGCCGTAGATGATCCGCGCGGAATCCGGGTGCACCGTCTCGTCCCGTTCCGGCTGGATGATCAGCGCCGGGGCCACCACCGCGAACAGGTTCCGCTCCGCGATCCGGATCAGTTTTCGCAGGTCGCCCACCTTCCCCACCGGCATGCCTTCGTATCCCCAGTCATACGCGTGCAAAAAATCCGTCTTCACCGGCCTTGGGCCCTCCCCCTCCCAGCGCTGATAGGGCCTGAAAAGCGCCAGCGCAGGCGCCGCCCAGGTGTGCCTCGCCCTGAGCCTGATGGCCGCCGACAGCGTCACCAGCGCGTCCACCGGATACTCTTCCGCCAGGATCAGCGCCAGTGTGCCGCCCATGGACAATCCGATCACACTCACCACGTCGCACTCGGCCTTGAGCCTCTGATACCCCCTTCGCGCCTCGTCGAGCCACAACAGCCAGTTAGACGCGCGCATCTGCTCGAGGGTTGCGCCGTGGCCGGGCAGCAGCGGCGCAAACGCCGTGTAGCCTGCGTTTGCCAATTTTTCACCGATGTATCGCACATGGCCCGGCGAGCCCGTGAACCCATGCAGCAGCAGGCAGCCGTGGCGGCCGCCCGGGAAATGGAACGACTTCGCGTACTCTGCGTTCATATTGGTCACCCCAACAGCGCATTCAGGCGAGGGCTATCCCCCAAGCCTGTCCCTACATATATATCACAGCACGCGGATCGGTATGCCCAGGAAAATGCCGTCGCCCGCAATCCGCGAAAGCTGGACCGTGAGCTCGCCGTAGGGCCTTGCGGGCGTGAGCAGCGCGTACATCGTGCCGTCCACATGCGTGAGGCCCGCCTCCGGCATGGCGGCGGTCACGGCGGCCTCCGCTTGGCCCGGTTCCTGTGCCTCAATCCGAACCATCAGCTGGCCCACTTCTGCGTCTGCGCGCAGGAATGCAGGCGCGTCCGCGCCGTCCCTCGGCATCGGCTTCATGCCCCGCGCGATCTCGATCACGTCGCCCAAAATGGCGCTGGCGGTGGGCAGGCTGCCGGCGCCGCGCCCGTAGAACATGACCTCGTCCACAAAATCACCCGTGACCATGATGCCGTTAAACACGTCGCGCACGCGGCTCAACGGGTGGAACTCCCGCAGCAGCGCCGGGTGGACCCAGCCCGCCCAGCCGTTTTCCCGCTTTTCGGCGTTGGCGATCAACTTGATCGCGCCGTTCAGCGCACGGGCGCAGGCCATGTCGCGCTCGGTGATCTTGCCGATGCCCTCGGTGGGGATCAAATCGCAGTCGGAGAGCTTCGCGCCGAACGCGCAGTTGGCGAGGATCGCCAGCTTGCGCCGCGCGTCCCAGCCCTCCACGTCGGCAGCGGGGTTTGCCTCCACATAGCCCAGCGCCTTTGCCTCCGCCAACGCCGCCGGGAAGCTGAGCCGCACCTCCTCCATCCGCGTCAGCAGGTAGTTGGTGGACCCGTTCACGATGCCACAGACCTTGGTGAGCCGATTGCCCGCCAGGTCGGTGCGGATGGGCCGGATGATCGGCACGCCGCCGCCCACCGACGCCTCGTAGAGATACTGTACGCCCCGCGACGCAGCCAGCGCAAAGAGCTCATCGCCGTGGGTCGCCACCAACTCCTTGTTCGATGTGACCACATTCACGCCCCGCGAAAGCAGCGCCTTTGTGAACTTGTACGCCACGCCGACGCCGCCGATGGTCTCGCAGGCGATGCCAAGCGACGCGTCCTCCATCAGGTCGTCGAACCGGTCCGTGTAGCTCGCGCCCTCGGGCACCTCGACGGGCCGCACGTCCAGCGCGTAGCCCAGCCGCACATCTTCTCCCGTCGCGCGACGAATCTCCGCACGGTTCTCCGACAACATTTTGATGACCCCCGTGCCTACCGTGCCACAGCCCATGACCGCTACCTTGATCATCCTACTTCACAACCTTCTGAATTGCTATCCTGCCCAACATATCCCGGTAGACCTTCGCGTCCACCAATGAAGTGCCCTCCGACACCACGCTCGCGGCGGCGGCAGCCACGCCCATTTTTAGCACCTGCTCCCGGTTCCGCGTCTGTGACAATCCGCACAGCAGCCCCGCCAGCATGGAGTCACCCGCGCCCACCGTCGAGCGAACCTGCAGATTTAACGCCGGCGCGAACAGCGCGCCCTGAGCGTCCACATAGACCGCACCCTCCGCGCCCATCGTGACGCACACCGCGCCCACGCCCGACGCCCGGATGGCCGTCGCAGCCTCCACGATCTCATCCAGCGATGAAAGCGGACGCCCCACCAGCAGCTCCAGCTCGCGCAGGTTCGGCTTGATCAGGTCCGGCTTTTCCCGGACCGCCAGCGCCAGCGGCACACCCTCTGCGTCGATGGCGCA
>JAVBUD010000109.1:0-4872 GCA_031555755.1 Eubacteriales bacterium
AATGAAGATAAAGTTTGTGGAAGGTCCTTCGCTGCGCTCAGGATGACGGCGAGGTGGTTTGCGGCCGCCCCCCTCACATCCGCCCACGCACCGCCCGCACCGTGCAAAACGCGCCGAACATCACCATGTTCGCCGCCACCACGCTCGCCCCCGCCGGGATCGACAGCACAAAGCTCGCGACCAGCCCCGCCGCCACGCACACCACCGACAGCAGCGCCGCGCACACCGTCACGCTCCGAAAGCTCCGAAAAACCCGCATGGCCGTCAGCGCCGGAAAGATGATGAGGCTCGAGATGAGCAGCGTGCCCATCATCCGCATCCCGATCACCACCGTCACCGCAGTCAACAGTGCGATCAGCATGTTGTACCGCTCCGCCCTGACCCCCGTGGCCCGGGCAAAGTTTTCATCGAAGGTCACCGCGAAAATCCGCCGGTACGACAGCGCGAACAGCGACAGTACCAGCGCCGCCAGCGCGATCGACAGCGCCACATCGCCGTCCGACACGGCCAACAGCGAGCCGAACATGTAGCTGTACACGTCCACATTCATGCCCTTGGACAGGCTGGCCACGATCACGCCCACGGTCAGCGCGCCGGTGGACGCGATGGCGATGGCGCTGTCGCCGCCGATGCTGGACGACTCCGACAGCCGCAGCAGCAAGAACGCGGCCGCCACAACCACCGGAATCGCCACCGCCATGGGCATCAAGTTCAGCGCCATGGCGATCGTCAGCGCGCCGAACCCCACATGGCTCAGCCCGTCGCCGATCAGCGCGTACCGCTTCAGCACCAGCACCACACCCAGCAGCGCCGCGCACAGCGCCACCAACGTGCCCACCACCAGCGCCTGCCGCATGAACCCCAGCTGAAGCATCGCCCTCAACGTCTCAATCATGATGGTGTTCACCGCCCGTCAGTTCGTGCACATGCCCGCTGTGCCGGAAGTCGGACACGGTGCCGAAAAACGCCATGGTCTGGTGCATGCACAGCACCTTCGTGGCGTCCCGGAGCGCCCCGCCCACGTCGTGGGACACCATCAAAATCGCCACGCCCAGCGACCGGTTCAGCCGCCTTATCTCCGTGTACAGCTCCACAGTCGCCTGCGGGTCCAGCCCGGTCACCGGTTCGTCCAGCAGCAGCAGCTTCCGCGTGGCGCACAGCGCGCGCGCCAGCAGCACGCGCTGCTGCTGCCCGCCGGACAGCTCGCCATAGCACTGGTTTGCGCAGTCGAAAATCCCAAGCCGCCGCATCTGCTCGTCCGCCAGCGCCCGGTCCGCCTTCGAGGAAAACGGCCTCAGCCCGCCGCGATTGAGGCAGCCGGACTCCACCACTTCGCGCACGGACGCCGGAAAACCACGCTGCTGCTTGGACTGCTGTGGCAGATAGCCGATCTCCGCTTGCACCAGCCCGTCGCCGAACCTGATCTCGCCCGAGCGCAGCTTGTTGAGGCCCAGTATCCCCTTCAGCAGCGTGGACTTACCGGACCCGTTTTCGCCCACCACGGCCACATAGTCGCCCGGCTCAATGTCACAGGTCACGCGCTCAACCGCGACGGTGCCCTCATACCCCATGCACACGTCCCGCAGACTCACCAGCGCCATCTATGCCCCATCCCCCTTCAAACAATCCGCGCACAGCCCGTACAGCACGGTGCGCTTTTCGTCCAGCGCGAACCCGTGCTCCGCCAGCAGATGCCGCGCCAGCTGACGCACCTCGCCGCAGTCCAGATGCACCAGTTCCGAGCAGGCCGTGCACACCATGTGCGCATGCTGGGCGCAGGCTTTGGGGTCCGCCACGAACTGATAGCAGCAGCTGCCCTCGGCGGCCTGATATTTGTGCACCGCGCCCTGCGAAGCCAACATCTCCATCAGCCGGTACGCGGTCGTCCGCCCCACCCCCGCGCCGACCGCCAGCTCGTCCAGCGTCAGCCGCTGCCCCGCATGGGCCTCAAGATAGTCTATGAGCAGACTTCGCTGCTTCGTACTGTAGGCGCCTCGCGATGTCATGATGCACCGTCCTTTTGTTGTGATGAGCCGTCAACCCCACTAATACAGCCCCGCCCTCAGCGCCTGCAAATTCCCCTGCATCAACCTCACATACGTCGCTCCGCCCTCCAGCTCTGTCTTCGTCACATTGTGGCAA
Source organism: Eubacteriales bacterium (assembly GCA_031555755.1). GTDB lineage: Bacteria > Bacillota > Clostridia > Christensenellales > Aristaeellaceae > JAJDGF01. Next base: position 2,143 of record JAVBUD010000109.1, read on the forward strand.
GAGTGCAGCATTTTTGTCCCCACGCCCGCCGCGTCCGCGATCACCTTGGCGACCCGGCCGTTGCTCTGCTCGATCGTGTACACCACCGGCACCCCGTCCGCCTGCACGCGCTCGATCAACTGCGCAATGGTCTGCGCGCTGGGCTCCGTGTCGTTCGCGCAGGACGGGAACGCTGCGTGGCATGTCAGTCCGTACGCCTTGGCAAAATACCGGAACGGGAACCGGTCGCCGAACACCAGCTCCTTCCGTACAGCGCCGTCCACCAGCGCCCGGAAGTCCGCGTCCAGTTGCACCAGCTCGGCGGACAGCACGTCATAATTCGCCCCGTACGCCGCCGCCCCGTCCGGGTCGGCGAGGGCCAGCGCATCCCGGATCGCCGCCGCCATCCGCTGCGCGTTCAGCGGCGCGGTCCAAATGTGCTCGTCGATGCCGTGGGCCTCGTCGCCGTGCGCCGCATGGTCGTGGTCATCCTGTTCCTCTTCTTCAAGCGGCTCCACGCACTCGATCAGCTTCACGACCTGTTTTCCAGCCAGGTCCATGGACCCCAGAACCCGATCCACCCAGGCGTCGTTTTCGCCGCCGATATAAATGAACGCGTCCGCCTCGGCGATGGCCAGCAAGTCCTGCGGCGTGGGCTCAAACGCGTGGCTCTCCACGCCCGGCTTCACCAGCATCCGCACGTCCGCCCCGTCCCCCGCCACCTGACGCGCCAGGTCATACACCGGAAAAATCGTCGTCACCACGGACAGTTCCGCCCGTTCCTGCGCGCTGCCCGACGCGCACCCCGCCAGCGACAGCGCCGCCAGTGCCACCGCCAAAGCCATGCAAAGCCTCTTCCTCAATCCAAGCACCTTCAATCTGAAATTGAAATCCGTTTTCAATTTGATAGTATAATGCCCAGATGAGGTCGATGTCAATCCTGATTGGGTGAAAAAGTTTGAAGAAGGTCCTTCACTGCGCTCAGGATGACGGGCTTGTGCGGCACAAACCCCGTCATCCTGAGCGCAAGCGAAGGACCTTCCTCAAACCAATTGGTTTTCGTGAAACCTATTCCCAGCTCAGCATCCGATCCCCGCCCTGGCCCTCGGGCACCGGCTCCACGTGCACCACGTTCAGCTTCAGCGCAGGGAACGCCTCGCCGGTCTCGTCGTCCTTGAACTCATACTCCTCCAGCGTGCCCACCACGCGCACCCAGGCCTTTTCCTGGGGGATCTCGCCGGCATAAGCGCAGTCGAATCCCGTGGGGATGGGGTCGTGGGAGTGCTCCAGCGCGAGGCCGGTCTCGGGGTCCACCAGATCCCCCTCCGCCTCCTCGTCGTGCACACCCTCGTACCAGCGCACGATGGCGAACGCGGTGTCGCCGTTCGGCTCGTCATAGTGCAGCACTTCGCCGATCATGGACAGGTTCTTGCCGAGATAGTCCTCGCTGTACTCGGCCACCTCATCCACCTGCTCGCCGAACGCGCCGTCCTGGATCACGAAATCCACCTTCACGCCCGCGATCTGGTCCGCGTCGGTGGCGGGCACGATGGTGCGCGGCACCTCGTAGGCGAGCTCCTCATCTTCCTCGGTCAGCTCGGCGTCCTGATCCTCGTCGGGCACTTCATAGGTGCCCTCAGCCGGCGCAGTCGCCACGCCAGTGCCGGAGCCCGATCCCGAAGCGCCTTCCGGCCTAAGCACATTGATCACAATACAGCCGCTCAGGGCCAGCGCCATGGCCATGACCAGCACTAGCAAACACAGTTTCTTCATCTTTATTCCTCCGTTCAATTGATACCGATCGCGCATTGCATAGACTCATTATAACATTAACCGGTTGCCTGCGCCCAATGCACCAGCGAACTTAACATGAACGGCAGTGGGTCGACCAAATTGCTGGAAAATTGTTGCAACCACATTCTGCCAGCGTGCGTCAAAGGTTCGGCAACAAAAAAACGAATACAAGGAGCTGACAATCCCATGAAAATGAAGCGAGTCCTGTCCATCGCGCTGGTGCTGTGCCTGTGCCTGATCTCTTTTGCGCCGGCATTCGCCAAGTCCGAACCCAAGTCGCTGCTGCGCTCCATCGACGACCTGGCCCAGCACGGCTGGATCCTCAACTGTGACTTCCGCCTCACCGACATGATCGGCGACATGAAAAAAGAATACGGCAGGCCGTCCAGCGAAAAGTATGTCAAGTCCGCCAAGGGCACCTACTGCACCTGGAACAGCAACGACTTCGTCGCCGGCTACAACAAGGGCGAGCAGATCTTCGAGCTGCGCAGCTTTGACAGCCGCCTCAGCAAGCTGACGCTGGACTCCGTCACCAGCCATTTCGGCAGCCCGGACAAGATCACCCGCTCCAACGGCGAGCTCTTTGTGAGCTATGTGCTGAACAAGCGCGTGAACATCAAGTTCGTGTTCCCCAACAAGAAGGGCGACCCGAAACTTAGCCACTACAATGTGATCTACCTGCAGGGCACCAAGAACAACATGGCGGACGACAAGGGCCGGAAGTGGTAAGATAGTACCTCCACAAATCATCCCCCCGAGTTGCCGTCCATCGTGGCGCTGCAGACCTACCTCAAGCCACACACTGTCATCCTGAGCGAAGCGCGAAGCGAGCTAAAACGTCGTCATCCTGAGCGGCGCGGGGAGCGCGCCCGGGCCGGCTGACCCCCCCGGGGGGGGGGCGGGACCGCCCGGCGGGCGCGGCCGCGGCGGGGGGCCGTGAACGGCGCGGGTGGCGCG
>JAVBUD010000146.1:0-16597 GCA_031555755.1 Eubacteriales bacterium
CCCCCCCCCCCCCCCCCCCCCCCCCCCCCCCCCCCCCCCCCCCCCCCCCCCCCCCCCCCCCCCCCCCCCCCCCCCCCCCCCCCCCCCCCCCCCCCCCCCCCCCCCCCCCCCCCCCCCCCCCCCCCCCCCCCCCCCTCGCCGAAGGCCGTTCCTCGTCATCTCGGCCTCCTGTTCGCGTCGTGAGACGCATCGAACCCCATGCCCGGTCCTGTCAGGCCGCAGACTGACAGGACCGGGCATGGGGTTCGATCTTTCCCTCGGCGGGAAAGGGAAGAACGGTGGTGCGGGGGAACGGCCTCCGGCGGCCAAGGGGACGCTGTCCCCTTGGATTCCCTGCCAAAGGGCTATGCCCTCTGGACTCCCTTCGCGCTTCGCGGTGGTGTACCGACTTTTGGGGTTAGACCATGGGCTCGGCGTCGTTCTCCAGCGGCGCGTCCTCCACGCTGCGAATGCCCCAGCGGGCCACAACCATCGGCATCTTCGTGGTGCCCACAGCGATAATCACGGTGTCATCCTTGATCCCCGTCACCGTCCCATAAATCCCGCCAATCGTGCAGATCCTGTCGCCCGGCTTCAGCGCAGCCAGCATGTCTTTCACGGCCTTGTCCTTCTTCTTCTGGGGCCGGATCAGCAGAAAATAGAAAACCGCCACCATCGCCACCATCATCAGCAGGCTCGGGATCATCTGCGCGATGCCCGCCGCTTGCTCAGCGCCCGTGGCCGCGCCCGTGGCGGCGTCCAGCAAAAGGTTCGAAATCATGTCCATTCCTCCACTTGTGTTGATTGTCATATTATACGATAGATCGGGATTTTGCACAATGGACATGCGGGGTCGGGATTGTTAAGAGTTTGTGGGGGGATGACGCAGTAGATGCGTCACCACGTCCCCCTCGCGCTCGTCCGGTAAAACTCGTTCATATAATCCACCATCGCGTCCTGCTCGATGGCAGCGCGGATGTCCTCCATCTGGCGCGTGAGGAACCGCAGATTGTGCAGGCTCGCCAGCCTTAGTCCCAGGATTTCCTCCGCCTTGAACAGATGGCGGATGTACGCCCGGGAAAAATTCCTGCAGGCGTAGCAGTCGCAGCCCTCCTCGATCGGGCCGAAATCGTGCGCGTACTTCGCGTTCTTGATCACCACGCGCCCGTTCCTGGTGAACAGCGTGCCGTTCCGCGCCACCCGCGTCGCCAGCACGCAGTCGAACATGTCCACGCCGCGGATGACGCCCTCAATGTGGCAGTCCGGCGTGCCCACGCCCATCAGATAGCGCGGCTTGTCCTCCGGCAGCGCCGGGCAGACCTGCTCCAGCATCGCGTACATCACGTCCTTCGGCTCGCCCACCGACAGCCCGCCGATGCCGAATCCGGGCACGTCCAGGTGCGCCACCGCCTTGGCGTGGGCGCTTCTCAGTTCGGGGAAGAACGCGCCTTGCACGATGGGGAACAGCGCCTGGTCGTCCCGGGTCTTGGCGTCCAGGCAGCGGGTGAGCCACCTGAGCGTGCGCTGCATGGCCTGCTCGGCGGTCTTTTCATCGCAGGGCCAGGCGGTGCACTCGTCGAACTGCATGATGATGTCCGCGCCCAGCTTTTCCTGGACGCCGATGGAGACTTCGGGGGACAGAAAGCGCTTGCTGCCGTCCAGGTGCGACTGGAAATGCACGCCATCCTCCTTGATCTTGCGCAGTTCGGCCAGGCTGAACACCTGGAACCCGCCGCTGTCCGTCAGGATCGGCTTGTCCCAGCGCATAAACCCGTGTAGCCCGCCCGCCTCCTGAACCAGTGCCTCGCCTGGGCGCAGGTGCAGGTGGTAGGTGTTCGCCAGGATGATCTGTGCGCCCAGATCGTTCAGCTCGTCGGGCGAAACCGCCTTGACGGACGCCTGGGTGCCCACCGGCATGTAGACCGGCGTCTCGATCGCGCCGTGCGGCGTGTGCAGCCGCCCGCGCCGAGCGCCGGTGTGGCGGTCGACGTGCAGCAGTTCGAATTGGAAGGGGGTTGGCATGAGGGCCTCCTTGTGTTGTTTGATCAACCCCGTCACGTCATACTTATCGAAGCGAAGGACCTTCTTCAAATCTACAGGAAGGTCCTTCGCTGCGCTCAGGATGACGTGAAGGGGGGGCGAGCGGGGCATATCTTTGCGTCTACAGGATTATCATCGCGTCCCCGAACGAATAAAACCGATACTGCTCCTTCACGGCTTCCTCGTACAGCCGCATGCATTCATCCCTGCCCACCAGCGCCGAGACCAGCATCAGCAGTGTGCTCCCCGGCAGGTGGAAGTTGGTGATCAGCGCGTCCACGGCCCGGAACGGGTAGCCCGGGAAGATGAAAATCGACGTGTCGCCCATGCCGGGCTGTATGACGCCATGCTCGTCTGCCGTGGACTCCAGCACGCGCACGCTGGTGGTGCCAACGGCCACAATGCGGCCGCCGGCGGCCTTGGCGCTGTTGATGATTTCAGCCGATTCGGGCGTCACTTCGAAGTGTTCCGAGTGCATCACGTGCGCCTCGATGGCGCCCTCTTTCACGGGGCGGAACGTGCCCAGGCCCACATGTAGCAGCACCGGCGCGACGGCGACGCCCAAGGCCTGGACCTTTTCCAGCAGCGCTTGCGTGAAGTGCAGGCCCGCCGTGGGCGCGGCGGCGCTGCCGGGCGTCTTGGCGTACACGGTCTGGTACCGGTTCGGATCGTCCGGCCGCTCATGGATGTACGGCGGCAAGGGCATCTCGCCCAGGGCGTCGAGCGCGGCCTCGAGGGTGCCTTCGCATTCGAAGGTCACCACCCGCCCGCCCGCGTCGGTCACCTCGCCGATGTGGCCCACCAGGCGGCCGTCGCCGAACCGGACGGTTGAGCCCGGGCGGATGCGGCGGCCAGGCTTGACCAGGGTCTCCCACACCTTCGGCGCGCGCTGGCGCAACAGCAGCAGCTCGCACCGCGCCACCGAGCCGTCCCGGGAGCCGATCAGCCGCGCAGGGATCACGCGCGTGTCGTTGACGACCAGCACGTCGCCGGGGCGGAGGAAGGCCGGGACGTCGAAAAAGTGATGGTGCGCGACGGACCGGTCCGCGCGGCTGTACACGAGCAGGCGGCTGTGGTCGCGGGGCTCGGCAGGGGTCTGGGCGATCAACGCTTCGGGCAGGGTATAGTTGAAGTCCGATGTTTGCATGGGGGTTGTACCTCGCTGTGTTGCGTTGTAGGGGGAGCGATCAGATATCAAGCCCGATTTGTCCGTTGCCTTCCGTGGGTTTGGGCGGGACCAGGCCCAGGTGTTCGTAGGCCGAGGGGGTGCATACGCGGCCCCTGGGGGTGCGCATGATGAACCCGAGCTGGAGCAGGTAGGGCTCGTAGACGTCCTCGATGGTGGCCGCGTCCTCGCCGGTCATGGCGGCCAAGGTGTCCAGGCCCACGGGACCGCCGCCAAACTTTTCGATCATGGCGCGCAGCATTGTGCGGTCGGTGTGGTCCAGGCCCAGCTCGTCGATCTCCAGCATGTCCAGCGCCTCGCGGGCGACCTCGGCGTCGATGTGGCCGCCCGCCTTGACCTCGGCGAAGTCGCGCACGCGCTTGATCAGCCGGTTGGCGATGCGTGGCGTGCCGCGCGACCGGGACGCGATCTCCAGCGCGCCGTCCTTGTCGCAGTCAATCTTTAAGATCCGCGCCGAGCGCATGACGATGCCCGCCAGTTCCTGCGGCGTGTACAGCTCCAGCCGGAAGCTGATGCCGAACCGGTCGCGCAGCGGTGAGGTGAGCATGCCCGCTCGGGTCGTCGCGCCGATGAGCGTGAACTTCGGCAGGTCCAGCCGGATCGAGCGGGCGGACGGCCCCTTGCCGATCATGATGTCCAGCGCGAAGTCCTCCATGGCGGAGTACAGCACCTCTTCCACGCTGCTGGACAAACGGTGAATCTCATCGATGAACAGCACGTCGCCGGCATTGAGGTTCGTCAAAATGCTCGCCAAATCGCCGGGCCGCTCGATGGCGGGACCGGAGGTAATGCGGATATTGTGGCCCATCTCGCTGGCCACGATGCCCGCCAGCAGCGTTTTCCCCAGGCCCGGCGGGCCGTAGAGCAGCAGATGGTCCAGCGGCTCCCTGCGGGCGATGGCGGCCTGCATGTACACCGTCAAACTCTGCTTCAGCTTGGCCTGGCCTGCGTATTCGGAGAGCGACGTGGGGCGAAGCGAGCGCTCCGCCTCGTCCTCATCAGGCGTGTAGTTCGATGTGATCAGCCGATTGTCTTCCATATTATGATCCCAGCCCCCTCAATGCCCAGAAGATCAGTTCGTCGGCCTTGTCCGATTTATCCTGCACGGAAGCCACGGCCTTTTGCGCGTCTGACGCGCCGTAGCCCAGTGCCATCAGCGCCTCGATGGCCTCGGAGGCGGCGCTGTTGGCGGCGGTCTTCACGGCGGGCAGGGTCACGCCGGAGGAAGTCAGCTCCTCGTTGTCCACCTTGTCGCGCAGCTCCAGCACCAGCCGCTGCGCGGTTTTCTTGCCCACGCCCGGCGCGCGGGCCAGCGCGGCGGCGTCGCCGGTGACCAGGGCGATGCTGAGGTCGCGGACCGAGAGCGCCGACAGGATGCCCAGCGCCGTGCGCGGGCCGATGCCTGAGACAGTGCGCAGTTTCAGGTACATGGCCTTTTCCTCGCGCGTGGCGAACCCAAACAGCTCCATGGCGTCCTCGCGCACGGACAGGATGGTGTAGCACTTCATGCGCTCGCCCCGCGAAGGCGCAGTGGACAGGGTTTGACCCGAAACCATCAGTTCATACCCGACCCCACCGCAATCGATGACGATCGAGTCTCCGGTTTTGTCGGCAAGGATGCCGTCGATGTGGGCGTACAATGGGGGATACCTCCTTGGGGGGAATTGCCAATTGTCACTGTATCTTATACATCTTCTTCATCTTCAAACTGTTCGCATGCGTGATCGCCACCGCCAGCGCGTCCGCGGCGTCGTCGGGCCTTGGGACGCTGTCCAGCGCCAGCAGCATCTTCACCATGCTCTGCATCTGCACTTTGTCGGCCTTCCCGTACCCTGTCACGGCCAGCTTGATCTGCATCGGGGTGTACTCATAAAGATTCTCCGTCCTGCGCACCGCCGCCACCAGCGCCGCGCCTCGGGCGCTCGCCACGGCGATGCCCGTGGTGACGTTCTTACTGAAGAACAGCTCCTCAATCGCCACCTCATCCGGAGCGTAGATGTCCATCAGCTGGTTGACGCCGGTGAAGATGGCGTTTAGCCGCTGGGGCATGGCAACGCCCGGCTGCGTGGTGAGCGCGCCGTACTGGATCAGTCTGTGGCGGTTGCCATCGGTTTCGATGACGCCGTAGCCCATCGTGGCCAGGCCTGGGTCGATGCCGAGGATGATCAAAGGGGCATGGCCTCCCTGCTATTCACTCCCACCAGTGTACCGTTTCTCCCCTCCATTGTCAAGATTATCGCAGATTTAACCCTGCGTTCTATTGTATTTTTATGCAATGAAGCGTATAATTATGCTCATCAACAATCGATTGGGAGGCGACCACGCATGGCGAAGGAAAAAGTGGTGCTGGCGTATAGCGGAGGATTGGACACCACGATCATCATACCGTGGCTGAAGGAGAACTACGACTGCGACGTCATCGCGGTGGCGGTGGATGTGGGCCAGGGTGAGGAGTTGGCCCCGCTGCACGAGAAAGCGGCGAAGTCAGGCGCGGCGAAGCTCTATATCGAAGACGTGCGCGAGGCGTTCGTCACGGATTATATCTGGCCGACACTGGCCATGAACGCGGTCTACGAGCAGAAATACCTGCTGGGCACGTCGTTTGCGCGGCCCATCATCGCCGAAAAGCTGGTGGAGATCGCCAAGAAAGAAGGCGCGAACATCATCTGCCACGGCGCCACCGGCAAGGGCAACGACCAGGTCCGGTTTGAGCTGACCATCAAGTCCCTGGCCCCGGAGATGAAGATCATCGCCCCGTGGCGCATCTGGGACATCAAGTCGCGCGAGGAGGCCATCGAGTACGCCGAGGCCCGCGGCCTGGACGTGCCGGTCTCCAAAAAGCGCCCCTATTCCATGGACCGCAACCTGTGGCACCTGAGCCACGAGGGCGCGGACCTGGAGGACCCGTGGAACGCCCCGCCGGACGACATCTGCATGATCTGCAAGACGCCGCAGGAAGCACCGGACGAGGCCGAGACCGTAGAGATCCACTTCGAAAAGGGCATCCCAACCCAGGTGAACGGTGTGACCTACGGCCCCATCGAGATCATCGAGCATCTGAACGGGATCGGCGCCAAGCACGGTGTGGGCATCGCCGACCTGGTGGAAAACCGGCTGGTGGGCATGAAGTCCCGCGGCGTGTACGAGAACCCGGCAGGCAAGATCCTGTTCGATGCGCACCAGATCCTGGAGTCGATCACGCTGGACCGCGCGACCGCTCACTACAAGGACATGATGGCGATCCGGTTCAGTGAGTTGGTCTATGACGGCTGCTGGAACACGCCGCTGCGCAAGGCCATGTCCGCGTTCGCCGAGAGCACCCAGCAGGTGGTGACCGGCGACGTGCGGCTGAAGCTGTACAAGGGCAATGTGACCCCGGCGGGCGTGAAGTCGCCGTACACGCTGTACATGGAGCAGATTGCCACCTTCGGCGATTCGGCGGAGCTGTACAACCACAAGGACAGCGAGGGCTTCATCAACCTGTTCGGGCTGCCGCTGAAGGTCAATGCGATGATGCTGGAGCGGAACGGTAAGCAGTAAATGATCACGGGCGTCGAACGACGCGCATTGTCTCCGTCATCCTGAGCAAAGCGAAGGACCTTCCTCTAACTTTCATGTGGATGAGTTACAGGAAGGTCCTTCGCTTCGCGCAGGATGACGGCGTGGGGGAAAATGGGTACGGCGCTCACGCGGCGGCGGGGGCAAGCCCCCGCCCTACGGGCACGGAGAAACGCCGTGTAGGGTGAGGGCTTGCCCCCGTCGCCGCGTGAGCGACGTGCTCCCGCTGACCAATCGTGAATTATGCATTGTGATTTGTGCATTCTTCCGCTATAATACTCCGTGAGGTGAATCGCATATGAAACTCTGGGGTGGGCGCTTTGAGCGCGCGACGGACCACATGGTGGATGATTTTCATTCCTCGATCTCGTTCGACAAGCGGCTGGCGGTGATGGACATTGAGGGCTCCATCGCCCACGCCGCGATGCTGGGCGACTGTGGGATCATCGCGAAGGCTGACGCGGACGCCATCGTCGATGGGCTCAAAGGCATTCTCGCCGACGTCAAGGCCGGGAAAATCGAGTGGGACATCGAGGCCGAGGACATCCACATGAACGTGGAGCAGCTCCTCACCCAGCGCATCGGTGAGCCCGGCAAGCGGCTTCATACCGGGCGCAGCCGGAACGACCAGGTCGCGCTGGACGCGCGGCTGTTCGTGAAGGCCGCCATCGCCGAGGCGCGGGCGCTGCTCCGCGGGCTGATGTGGGCGGTGCTCTCTGTGGCAAAAGAAAATGTGGAGACCGTCATGCCCGGCTACACCCACCTGCAAAAGGCGCAGCCCATCACGTTGGGCCATCACATGATGGCCTGGTTCGAGATGCTGCGCCGGGACGACGAGCGACTCCAGGACGTGCTGAAGCGGGCGGACCGCATGCCGCTAGGCAGCGGGGCGCTGGCGGGCACCACGTATCCCATCGACCGTGACGAGGTGGCGGCGCTGCTGGGCTTCTCCGGCATCACGCGCAACTCGCTGGACGGCGTGTCGGACCGGGATTTTGTGATCGAGTACGTGGCGTCGGCGGCCACGGGCATGATGCATCTGAGCCGGTTCTGCGAGGAGCTGATCCTGTGGAGCACGAACGAGTTCGGGTTTGTCACCATGGACGACGCGTTCGCCACCGGGTCCAGCATCATGCCGCAGAAAAAAAACCCGGACGTGGCGGAGTTGATCCGCGGCAAGACGGGCCGGGTGTACGGCGACCTGATGGCGCTGCTCTCCATGATGAAGAGCCTGCCGCTGGCGTACAACAAGGACATGCAGGAGGACAAGGAGTCGCTGTTCGACGCCCACGACACGTGGACGAAGTGCCTGCTGGTGTTCACCCACATGCTGATGACGGCGCGGTTCAACCGCGAAGCGATGGCAGAAGGCGCGGAGGGCGGCCACACCAACGCCACCGACCTGGCCGACTATCTGGTGAAAAAGGGCATGCCCTTTCGCGAAGCCCACGAGGTGTCGGGCAAGATGGTGTTGGCCTGCGTGAAGACCGGGCGGAGATTGGGCGAGATGAGCCTGCAAGAAATGCAGGGCCATTCGGGGATGTTCGCGGAGGACGTGTTTGAGGCGATCTCGACGCTGGCGTGCGTCAAGGAAAGAAAGGTCCCCGGCGGCCCCGCGCCGGAGGCGGTGCGGGCGGCGATCGCGGAGGGCGAGGCGTACCTCGCCGACTGATACATCGAGGGCTGCGCTTCCCTCTGGCCGTCATCCTGAACGAAGTGAAGGACCTTCCTCAAAGATTCCTTCTGGTTTGAAGACGGTCCTTCACTTCTTATTGGATGACGGGTATGCGAGGGCGCGTAGCGCACTGCACCAACCGCAAAGATAAAGGAGGCGACACCCATGACCTGGACCCCGCTCCCTCAATCCGAGCTGCTGAAAAAGCTTGATCCGCCCCAGGGGATCGTCGACATGGTGCTGGACACCGACACCTACAACGAAGTCGACGACCAGTTTGCGCTGTGCTACAGCCTGCTTTCGCCGGAGCGGCTGAATGTGCAGGCCGTCTATGCCGCGCCGTTTTCCAACAGCCTCAGCACCGGCCCCGAAGACGGCATGGAAAAGAGCCACGATGAGATCGTGCGGCTGCTGGGCAAGCTGGGCCGCAGCGCGGACGGGTTCGCGTTTGAAGGTTCGCGGGCCTATCTGAAAGACGAGGACACGCCCGTTGACAGCCCCGCCGCGCGGGACCTGGTGAAAAAGGCAATGGCGAGGTCGGACGACGATCCGCTGTACGTGGTCGCCATCGGCGCGATCACCAATGTGGCCTCGGCGCTGCTGCTGGAGCCGCGCATCACCCGCAAGATCGTGATCGTGTGGCTGGGCGGCCATCCGCTGCGCTATCCCACGGCGCGAGAGTTCAATTTGATGCAGGATGTGCACGCCGCCCGCGTGGTGTTCGACTGCGGCGCGCCGGTGGTGCTTGTGCCTTGCTACGGCGTGGCGTCGAACCTGGTTTGCACGGTGCCGGAGCTGGAGGCGTTCCTGGGCGGCGCGAACGAAGTCTGCGACGCGCTGGTGGCGCTGTTCGCGGCGTATCATGAAAATGACGGGTTCGGCTGGAGCAAGGTGATCTGGGACGTGAGCACGATCGGCTACATGATCGACGCCGCCTGGGTGCCCAGCGTGCTGAGCCCAAGCCCGCTGCTGACGGACGACTGTCACTGGGGCATGGACCAGTCGCGGCACTTTATCCGCGAGGCCATCTATTGCGAAAAGACGCCGATGTTTCGGGACATGTATCGGAAGCTCAGGGAGGCTTAGGGGAGAGGGCTTGTACATCCTCCCCCACAGCCGTCATCCATCGCTATGCTACGGACCTTCCTGTCGATATAGCAAGAAGAAGGTCCTTCGCTGCGCTCAGGATGACGGTGGGGGGGGATGTGCCTCCCCGTCACCTCGCCAGCACGTACACCCCCGCCTTTTTTCCGTTCACCAGGATGTGATACGTGGCCTCGATCTTTAGCGCTGGCCACTGGGCTAGCGCCCGATCCAACTCCTCCGTCCTGGCGGACAGGATCACCATCCGCGCTTTCTCTGCCGACGCCCGCATGAGGGAGATCAGCATGTCCCGATACAGCGCCGGCACGTCCGCGTCGTCATAATACCCCCATGGCGGGTCGGTCACGACCTTCGTGACGGTGCCGTCGGGGATGGCGGCGTGCAGTTGCCTGACGTCTACAGACCGCACGACCGCGCCCGCGCCCAGCCGCCGCCCCAGCGCGTCGGCCTTTTCTTTGTCCAGGTCGAAGGCGTACAGCTTCGCGCACGGTCCCATCTGCTGCCTCGCCAGCGGAATCGCACCTGAGCCCGCGAACGGGTCCAGGAACACGTCGCCTGCGTCCGCGCCGCACAGCCAGTTCATCATCCAGCATAACTCCGGGCGCAGCTCGCCTCTCTGCAGCTGCTTTTCCGTGATCCGGTCGTAGCTCAGCCGCCGCATCAGGTATGCGCGGCCTTCGCTGCGGCCGTACAGCCAGAACTCCACATCCGCGCCTGCGCGCTCCACATGAAGGCCCGTGCGCTGGGCGATCAGATGCTCCAGGTCCGCCTTCTTGCGCGCGTCCACGGCGGTCAGCTTTGATTCCAGGCTGCACACGATGCGGAAGGTCCGCGCCCGCCCCTTTTCCTGGCGCAGCGGCAACTGCGCCTTCAGCGCGTCCGCCATCAGCCGGTCCAGCGCGCCTCTTCCGACGAAGGTGCGCTCCAGCAGCACCTCAAATGTGTTGTTGAAGCAGCCCGCCCGCACCGGTTTTTCCGCCTCGTACACCACCGCGCCGTCCAGCACTCTCTGAATTTCATGGACATGAAAAGCCCGCAACACCCCGCAAATGGGGTCCTGCAGGCCGGATATGAAGGTCTGAAGATAGACGGCGCTCAAAATGAGATCCTGTTCACGTCGTGCACGTCGTGGGCGTCTACGCCGCCGACCAGGCCCACCAGCAGGTATTTACCGGACATCTCGTCGTATTGCAGCTCCGGCAGCATGCTGAATCCCTCGATTTCGCCGGTGGAGCGGGCGTGCATACGCGGGCCGGTGCACATGTGCAGCTTTTCGCCGAACCGGATGTGGTTCTCGTCCTCGAACGATACGGGCAGGTCCTGAGCGATCTTGCGCTTGATGTAGGCCTCGATCGCGGCCAGGTCCAGGTCCGGCTTGTCGTCGAACTCTAGGATAAACCCATGCCGGATGTCGCCGTGCTGGTAGTTGCCGTGATAGTGCTGCTTCATCATCGCGCGCTCCGCCAGGTCCTCGGCGGTGTGGGCCATCTTGCGGTATTTCACGGACTTGAACACAATGTCCGCCACGTCCTGCGGCTCCGGTCCGAAGATGGTCGGGCGGCACACGATCAGCTCTTCGCCCACGCCGATCAGCATGTCGGCCTTGAACGGCAGCAGTTTCGCGATCAAGTCGAAGTGCTCCACCACCACGCGCCTGCCCTTGTTGACCGCGCCCGTGATGGCCTCCGCCAGCACATGGGGCTGGGTGAACGCGGACTCAAACCGGATGTCCAGGTGATAGGTGTGCGGCGCGTAAAAGCCCTCGTCGTCGTCCCAGGACAGGATCGGCAGCGGGCGCACGTTGACGCCGTTGTCGTCATTGGTCATCTCCAGCCCTGGGAACATGCCCTTCACCAGCATGCTCTTGCCCGACCCCGCCTCGCCCACCACGCCGATGAGCTTGTCGAACGGGTTCAGGTGGCGCTGCGCGATGATCATGCCCATGTGCGTCATGCGGAACACGCCGCGCGGCGCGAAGTACACGCCGTAGAGGTATTTGTCAGTGATGAGGTTCGCTTGGCGGGGCATGGGGTGCACCTCCGGAGAGCATGATTGATAGTTACAATTAACAATTAGCAATTAACAATTAACAATTGGGGACGAGGAGGCGGATGCGACGCATGTCGCCCGACCCCACGTCATCCTGAGCGCAGCGAAGGACCTTCTTCAAACTGAACATGGGATAAAGTTTGAGGAAGGTCCTTCGCTGCGCTCAGGATGACGAGCTTTGGGGGCAGATGCACACTCCTGGTGTCAGCGACTCACTTTCCTCAGTGCCAATATCCTCTGCATCTCATTATACACGATCATGTACCCCTCATCAACCCCCATGCCGGGCTTGGCGAGGATCTGGACGGGCTGGGTGGCCATGGCGACGTGGACGCAGACCTCAGCGCTGCGGTTGGTCTCGTTGCAGGTGCCGCCCTGGTAGGCGCCGACGCCCTTTTCCTTGCAGTACAGCACTGCCTCGGCGGTGTTGTTGATGCCGCCCAGGTCCGGGGTCTTGATCTGGATCATGTGACCGGCGCGGTTGTCGGCGAAATACTTGATGTCTTCCAAGGTGTTGCACCACTCGTCGGCCACCAGCTCCACGTCGATGCCGCGTCTGTCCAGCTCTTTTGTCAGCTCGCGCAGGTCGATCATCTGCTGTTCGCGCTCGTCGGCGTCCATGGGGCCTTCGATGCGCAGGTGGAACGGCTTCGCGGCGTCCTCGAGGGTCTTGATGTAGTCGGCCATGGCGCTGTAGTTGTCGTGGCCGAAGATCGTGCCGATGGTGCCGTAGCAGTCGATGTGCAGGATCGGGGCGTAGCCCGGCTCGGTGCGGATGGAGAGAATGCGGTCGCGCAGCCATGCGACATAGTCCAGCAGCAGCCCGCCGTCCTCGCCCAGCTTGGTTTTCACATTGTTGATCAGCGCGTGTGGCAGCACGTCCGCGCCCTTCATGATCATCTTGTCGGCATTGTCGTAGCGGCTGTCGCCGGACTGCATGAACACGGGGATGGAGGTCTCACTGACGGTGGTGCCGTATTCGTCGGCCACGACCTCGCACATCTGTCGCTTTGTGGCCTTGGCGACGGCGTCCAGGATGGCCTGGGTCACGCCGTAGCGGATGGCGGTGTGCAGCGGCTTGCCGCCGACCTTGATGGATTCAACCTGCTTGGAAAGCTGGCGGAAGTGGTTCGCCTCCGCGCCGATGAGGGTGGGGGCGACGTGATCTAGGATGACGGGGATAAAGTCCTCGGCCAAGAACAGCGGATCGCGACCGCCTGCGCCGCTGTACTGCACCGCCGCGCAGTCGCCATGGGCGATCTGGCCGTCCTCCAGGACCAGCAGCACGGAGATGGCCTCGCCCGCCTGGCGGACCTTGGTGAAGCCGTCTGTCAAGGGATCGCCGATGTAGGTGGAGCCGTCGGGGCGAGCGCCGGCCTTGATGGCCTTTTGGTCGTCGAAGTAGAAGCCGGTGCGGGCGGGGGCGCAGATGACGGATTGGATCTTCATGAAGGTGGCCTCCTTGATATTTACAGTTCGCCGCCGCGTGAGTGACGTGATTTCGTTATCTCGGCCTGCCGACCAACCGGCCCTTGCTGATGGCGTAGATGTCGTCGATGACCATCTGGAACGACACCTCGCGCTTCTCGGCCTTGGCACGCTCCTTGATCTTTTCTTTGTGGAACGCCTTCAGATTGTCTGAGAACGGCAGCGCCGCGCAGTCCAGCAGGCGGATCGCGCCGTCGTTATCCCTCGCGGGCAGTATTTTTCCGGCGTTGTACCGGCTTGGCGCAAACGGCACGTCCAGCACGCCCGCTTGGAACGCGCGGACCGCGCCCACGGCCACGTCGCCAGCGCCCAGCTCGAACACCTTGTCCACGATGGCGCGGGTCTCCTCGAGGATGATCTCGATCTCCCTGGCCAGTGCGCCGTCCTCCGGCATCCATTGGTCGGACAGCATGGAGATCACCTGCTTGGTGCAGCGCAGGCCCTGGGCGTTTGCTTCCATGGTGGGGATGCCCAGCGCCTCGTGGGGCGTCTTCACGATGACCTTTGTGGCGTGGCTCAGGGCTGCTGCCGCACTGCCCCAGCTGATCACGCCGAACGCCTTTGCCTCGTCCGCCGGGAAGCCGCCCATCCACTGGTGCAGCACCGTGGTGACGGACACCTCGTGGCCGTGCTTTGCCAGGTACTCGTTGGTCACGGTCTCCAACGAGCGGATGGCGGCGATGTCCTGGATCAGGTTGCCGCACTGACCGTAGCCGACGGTGATGTTTTTCACGCCCTGCTCCGCCGCCAGCAGCGACTCGATGACGGCCACCGCGTGGCTGATGCACGGGGGGACCAGCGTGCCGGTCAGCGGGCCGAAGGGCTCGCGGTTGATGGAGATGCCGTTTTCTTCATAGAGGCCGATCAGGCGGTCGGCGTACTGCCAGTCGGTGATGGTGCGCTCCAGCGACACGGACTTGGCGTACGGGATGTTGTAGCTGATCCCGCCGCCCTCGTAGCTGGTGAACCCGCCCGCCATGGTGATTTCGGTCAGCAGCCGCGCGTCCGGCGTGCCGTGGCGCACCTGGACGGGCACCTTGGTGGATTCTGTCACACGCCTGCAGCCGTCCACGCCGTGGTTCACGGCCGGGAAGCCGTTCAGCATGGCCTTGCCTTGCAGCGCCGACTCGCGGATGCCGTTCTCGGCCTCCTCGTAGCGGTTCAGGCGGGTGTAGCTGTCGATGGTGGTCGGCAGCAGGTCGGCCTCGCCCTGATCCTCGAGGTAGTTCAGAAGCTTGATGTGCGCGTCAATGAGCGGCACGCCCGCGCGGGGCTGGATCAGCGTGGTTTTTTCCCGGTGCGCCCGGGCGAGCTTGGCGGCGAACCGCTTTCCTTCGGGGATGGATTTCTGGTAGGCGAATGCCTCGTCCAGATCGACCTCCTTGCCGGTGGGCCACTGGGTCAGCACCTGCTGGCGCTGGGTGAAAAAAGCGTCCAGGGACAGCCTCTTGTTCTGAATGTCCATCTCACGCAAACTCCTTTATCATGATGTTCTTGCTCAACACCGGGTGCCGCTGGGCCAGCACGCCCATGGCGGAGAGGATGTAGTGGCGATCCACCGCCACCTGTGCGCTGCGAGGCATCAAGGACTGGGGATATCCCTCCGCGGCCATCGCGGCTTTTGCAATCTCCAGCGCTTTGCCCGACCGGATCAGCGCGCCGCCGGTCAGGATCAGCAGCTTCGTGCGGGTCAGGTCCTTGCCCACCTGCTCGTACGCCACGCCCATGGGTGTAAATACCTGCTGGATCGTGCCCGCGTGGCGAGTAAGCCCCAGCTCGATGGCCGCCTCGGCCAGTGCGCAGTCGCAGTCCTTTTCCGCGCAGGTTTCGGGCAGGATATCCTTGTGCCGGTCGATCCGGTCCAACCAGGACTGCATGCGCTCAGCCGTTTGGTTGGCGGTCTGCGCCAGCCGATGGATCCCGACCGCCTCTGCCACGCCGTGGGCGCTGTATCGCATGCCGATGTCGCCCTCGACGGTGCGCTTCGCGTATGGCTCCGGCAGGCCCTTGACCACGGTCCCCGCGCGGGTGGGCAGGCCCTCCGTGATGGAAAACACGTCCGTGGTCGCGCCGCCGAGGTCGCAGGCCATCAGCTCGCCCACGTGCTCGGACAGAATCTGCAGCGCGCTCAGCACCGCCGCCGGGGTGGGCATCAGGATGCCGTCGATGAGCGCCTGCGCCCGGGTCAGGCCCTTGGCCGCCACGATCCGTGACAGGAACAGGTCGCGAATCGCCGCGCGGCAGGGGTCGATGTTCAGCTGTTCGAACCGGGGCATAACGTTCTCCGTCACAATGGCCTCGAAGCCTGCAGAGGCCAGCGCCCGTTGGCAGCACTTCGCGGAGGCGCGGTTGCCCGCGATGACCACCGGGCAGCGGTGCCGGATCTGCGCGATGGCGGCGGCGTTTGATTCGATGCACTCGCGGTTGCCGCCGTCCGTGCCGCCGGTGAGCAGCAGCATGTCGGGCCTCAGTGCGTCGATCTCGCCGAGGTCGTCCTCGGTGAGCTGATACGCGTAGGTCCGGATCACCTTCGCCCCCGCACCCAGCGCCGCCCGCTTCGCGGCCTCGGCGGTGAGGGAGGGTACCAGCCCAGAGGCGATCATCCTGAGCCCGCCCGCGGCGGACGAGCAGGCGTAGCGCTCTTGATAGTCCAGCTTTCCGGTGATGCGCTCCAGTTCCGTCTGCGCATTCATGAGCCCTTCGCCCACGTCCGATTCGACCGTGGTGTAGCTCTGCGCCGTGCCCAGAATCGCGGCCGCGTCCGGGTCCACGGCGGTCAGCTTGGTGTATGTGGACCCAAAGTCCATCAGCAGGATCGGCTTCATGGGCCTAACCATTTGCCGCGTCCCGGGCGGTCAGGTCTTCGATCAGCTGGCCGATGCTGGTCTCCGGCGCGGTGCCGGGGCCGAAAACGCGGTCAAAGCCCATCTTGTGGAACCGGGCCTCCACCTCGTCAAAGGGCTGTTTTCCGACGACGATGTTGCCGCCGACGTACAAGAGGATGCCCTTCAGGCCCGCCTCGTCGCACTTTTCGCGCAGGCCCTTGCAGTCCAGCTCGCCGTGGCCGTACAGCGAGCTGACCACGATCGCGTCCGCCGCCGACTCCACCGCCGCGTCGATAAACTCCTCCTGGCTCACCATCACGCCCAGATTCACCACGTTGAACCCCGCCGCCGAGAATGCGTAGTTCAGGATCTGGTTGCCGACCGCGTGCACATCCGCGCCGATCACGCCCAGCACCATCGTCCATTGGCCCATGTCGTGCCACCTCCAAAGATTGGATGTACTATATCATTATTGTAGAATGAGTTGCGTCAATTGTCAAGGGGAGATTTGCAGGATTGCGGGGCAAATTTACTGCGATAGTGAAGGAAGGAACACCGCTCCCGATGTCATCCTGAGCGCATCCCCCCGTCATACGGATCGCAGCGAAGGACCATCATAAAACTAACAAGTAGAGAGTGTGTGGAAAGTCCGACGCAGTGCTCAGGATGACGGCGGTGGAGATAGCGGGTTGT
>JAVBUD010000130.1:0-3002 GCA_031555755.1 Eubacteriales bacterium
ACACCGAGCGCGACAGGGCGCGTGCCCGTGAGACCCGCTCCCTGCCGCCGTCATCCGGTGCGTCAGCGAAGGACCTGCCTCAAACTTCCTCGCACAAAACCCATTAAGAAGGTCCTTCGCTGCGCTCAGGATGACGGCGGAAGGGAGCGGGTCGCACGGGCACGCGCCCTGTCGCGCTCTGTTTTACAGCTCCAGCGGGGACAGGTGCCAGACTTTGTCGCTATACTCCTGGATGGTGCGGTCGCTGGAGAAGTAGCCGGAAGCGGCGACGTTCTTCACGGCCATGGTGAGCCACTTTTTGCGGTTTTCGTAGTCCTTTAGCATGCGCAGCTGGGTCTTGTTGTAGTCGGGCAGGTCCATCAGCACGAAGTACGGATCGGCCATGCCGCCGTTGTCGCCGAACAGCAGCGCATGGTACAGGTCCTGGAACAGGCGCGGGTTGTCGGGGCTGAGGGTGCCGTCGATCATCTGCTCCATGGCGTGGCGGATGGGCGCGTGGGTCTCATAGATGTTGTGGGCCTTGTAGGTGGCGTAGCCCGCCTCGACCTCCTCGGCGCTGAGGCCGAAAATGTAGATGTTGGGCTTGCCCACATGCTGGAAAATCTCCACGTTCGCGCCGTCCATGGTGCCGATGGTCACGGCGCCGTTCATCATGAACTTCATGTTGCCGGTGCCGGACGCCTCCTTGCCGGCGGTGGAAATCTGCTGGGAGACCTCGGCTGCGGGCATCAGCACCTCGGCTGCGGAGGCGCAGTAGTTCTCAAGGAACACCACGTTCAGCATGGAGCTGGCGCGGGGGTGATTGCGGATCAACTCTGCCACGGCGTTGATGAACCGGATGATCAGCTTGGCGCGGTAGAACCCCGGCGCGGCCTTCGCGCCGAAGATGAAGGTGCGCTTGGGGATGGTGAAGTTCGGGTCGTCCACGATCTTGTTGTAGAGCATCAGGATCGAGAGCGCGTTCATGAGCTGGCGCTTGTACTCGTGCAGCCGCTTGGCCTGCACGTCGTAGATGCTGTCGGGGTCCAGGATCGCGCCTTGGGTGCGGGCCATGTGTGCGGCGAGGCGCTGCTTATTTTGGACCTTGACGGCCTGGAATTTCTCTCTGAATGCGGCGTCGTCCGCGAAGGGCAGCAGGTCCTGGAGCCGCTCGGGGTGCTTGCGCCAGTCCTGGCCGATGGCCTGGTCGATGAGGCCGGTGAGGCCGGGGTTGGCCTGCATGAGCCAGCGGCGGTGGGTAATGCCGTTGGTGATGCCAATGAACCGGCTGGGGTCGATCATGCAGTAGTCCCTGAAGGTCTGGCGGCGCAGGATGTCGGCGTGGATCTGGCTGACGCCGTTGACCATGTGGGTGGCGGAGACGCACAGGTTCGCCATGTGGATCTGGCCGTAGCCGATGATCGCCATGCGGCCGATGCGGTCCCACTGGCCGGTGTAGACCTTCCAGAGCCGCTCACACAGGCGCTTGTTCATCTCCTGCAGGATCATGTAGATGCGCGGCAGCAGCCGTGCGACGATGTCCTCGGGCCACTTTTCCAGGGCCTCCTGCAGCACCGTGTGGTTGGTGTACGCGAAGCTCCTGTTGGTGATGTCCTCGGCCTGTTCCCAGGCGAGGCCGTACTCGTCCATCAGGATGCGCATCAGTTCGGGGATCGCGAGGCCCGGATGGGTGTCGTTGACGTGCAGCGCGACCTTGTCAGGGAACAACTCGAAGTGGGTGCCGTAGACCTTGATAAAGTCCTTGACGGCCATCTTGACGGTGGCTGAGGAGAAGAAATACTGCTGCTTTAAGCGCAGCTCCTTACCCTCCTGGTGGTTATCCTCGGGGTACAGCACCTTTGAGATGACCTCGGCCAGCTCGCGCTCCTCGGCGGCGCGCAGGTAGTCGCCGCGGTTGAAGGACGCCATGTCCATCTTCTTGGGCGAGCGCGCGGACCAAGTGCGCAGGTAGTTGACCATGGTGGAGTCGTAGCCCAGCACGGGCATGTCGTAGGGCACGGCCAGCACGGTGGAGTAGTCCACATGGCGGAACTTAATTTTGCCGTCCTGCTCGTACTCCTCGACGCGGCCGCCGAAGTGGACCTCCTCAGTCTGCTCGGGGCGCGGCATCTCCCAGAGGTTGCCGTTGTCCAGCCAGCTGTCGGGCATCTCGACCTGATAGCCGTCCACGATCTTCTGGCGGAACAGCCCGAACTCATAGCGGATGGTGCAGCCCATGGCGGGCAGCTGCAGCGAAGCGAGGGAATCCAGGAAGCAGGCGGCGAGCCTGCCCAATCCGCCGTTGCCCAGGCCCGGCTCCGGCTCCTGCTCGAACAGCAGAGACTTGTCGATGCCCAGCTCCTCGAAGGCGTCCAGGTACGCTTTCTCGTTGACGAGGGTGATCATATTGTTGTACAGGGCGCGCCCGACGAGGAACTCGGCGGACAGATAGTACAGCTTCTTGGCCTTGGCGTCCTTGCGGGCGGAGCGGCTGGCGGTGCGGCGCTCCATGATCTCATCGCGCACGATGGACGCGACGGCCTGATAGAGCTGGGACTCGTTGGCGTCCTGGATCTCGACACCGAAATGCCGCTCGAGCTTACCCTTGATGGCCTCGGCGATTTGGGATTTATTCATGTGGTTATTCTGCATGAGCATGCCTCACTTTCGTCATAACCCGATCATTTTAGCATAGGACGGCAGGGGAATCAAGCAATCGGGGTTTAGGAAATGGGGTTTGTCGGTGGTTTTATGCGAAGAACGCGGGTATTTGGCGTAAAATGACAGCGAATTGGCCGCAGTGTCGGGCTACCAGGGTATGTGGGCAGATGCATAATATGCAAGAAAACAAGTCAACGTTCGCCAGCACACGGCGAAGTGAAACCAGGGTGGGCAGGGGCTGAGCCCTTGGGCCCCAGATCGTTTCGCGGATTTCTGTCGAGCTGAGTTGGCGCATACACAACAGGCGGCGGGGGCAAGCCCTCGCCCTACAGCGGCCAACCGCATCCCGCCGGGCGAGGGCT
>JAVBUD010000107.1:0-41496 GCA_031555755.1 Eubacteriales bacterium
GCTTACAGTGCGCCTGTCGCCTTCGGGATGCTGCCCGTAAACCGCGTCTCCTTTTCATCGGAGTGCAGCGTCAGCCTGCCGTCGTAGGCCTCCACGATCCCCTTCACAATCGCCAACCCCATCCCACGCCCGTCGCCCTTCGTCGAAAACCCCTCCACGAACAACCGCTCCCTGACCGAGTCCGGAATCGCCGGTCCCGTGTTCGACACCACAAACCCATAATCATGCAGCGTCTCGCTGGTCTCGATCCGCAGTTCCCGCACCGGGCTGCCCTTCATAGCGTCCAGCCCGTTGTCAATCAAATTCGAAAACACCCGGCACAGTTCCCAGTCCGGGACCGGCATGTCGGTGTAGGCCGAGCCGATCCTGAGGGTCGCCACGACCCCGCGCTCCTCGCATTCGGACAGCTTGCTCGCCAGCAGCGCGTTCACGGCGGGAATCGACGTCTTCAGCGTGCGCGACACCCGCTGGATGTCCTGATACACCGTCTCGATGTACGCCTGCGCCTCGCCATAATCCTGCATCTCCATCAGGCTGTAGACCACCTGCAGGTGGTTCATGAAGTCGTGCCGCTGGGCGCGCAGCGTGCCGTTGAGGGTCGACAATTGCTTGTACGCGGCCTCGATCATGTCCGTCTCTGCGCCGACGCGCCGCGCGTTTTGCGCGTCCCGGATGTCCACGATCGCGCCTGACACCACGATCGACGACAGCACAACCAGCGTGGTCTGTTCGATCACGCCGGAAAACGCCTTGTCGCCGCGCACCAGCGCCAACACCAACACCGTCAGCGCCGCCAGGATCTGCAGCGAGTTGATGATGATGGAATAGTTGGACAGCTTGCGCAAGTCCATGCGCGAACGGGAGAGCTTGGGCATGTGCGGACCACCTCGAAATCAGTATACCACATCCCCGTAAATTGTGTTATAATGTGCACAGGTATTTTTATGGGGGATGGATGAGCATGCTTGAAACGCTGAAACAACAGGTTTTTGAGGCGAACATGATGCTGCCTGCCTATGGGCTGGTGACGTTCACCTGGGGCAATGTGTCGGGGATCGACCGCGAAAAGGGGCTGGTCGTGATCAAGCCCAGCGGGGTCGAGTATGAGGTGATGGCCCAGGACCAGATGGTCGTGGTGGACCTTGAGACCGGCAAGGTCGTGGAGGGCGCGCTGAACCCCTCCAGCGACACGCCGACCCACTTGGCGCTGTACCGGCGCTATCCTGCGCTGGGCGGCATCGTGCACACGCACAGCCGGCACGCCACGTCGTTCGCCCAGGCGGAGTCGGAGATCCCGTGCTTTGGCACGACCCACGCGGACTATTTCTACGGGCCGGTGCCGCTGACGCGGATGCTGACGCCGGATGAAATCGAGAGCGACTATGAGCTGAACACCGGCGCGGTGATCTGCGAGCGGTTCGACGGGGGCGGGCTGGACCCGGTGGCGACGCCCGCGGTGGTCGTGAGAAAGCACGGGCCGTTCACGTTCGGCCCGACCCCGAAAAAGGCCGTGGAGAATGCCGCGGTGCTGGAAGTGGTGGCCGAGATGGCGATGATGACGATGGGCATCGCGCCAAGCGTCGGCCCCGCGCCGCAGTCGGTCATCGACAAGCACTACTATCGGAAGCACGGCGCCAACGCATATTATGGGCAGCGTTGACCTGCACACGCACTCGCGGCACAGCGACGGCACCATGACCGCGCGCGAGATCGCGGACCGCGCTGCGCAAAACGGCGTGTCGCTGCTGGCCATCGCGGACCACGACGAGGTGCAGGGCAGCCTCGAACTCGAGCCGCTGTGCGCGGCCCGGGGGATTCGGTATGTGCCCGCGGTGGAGCACACGGCGCTGCACGCGGGCGCGTGCTATCACGTTCTTGGCTATCGTGCGGACCTGCGCGATACGGCCTACCTGGCGTTGATACACAGGGCCAGGGCCGCGCTGCTTCAGATGAGTTTGGAACTCATCGGGCGCATGGAAAAGGACGATGCGCGCGTGTCGCTGGCGGATTACGCCGCCTTTGAGCGGGACCCGGCGCTGGGCGGCTGGGCGGGGATCGAGTATTTGATGAGGCGCGGCGTGACGCAGACGCTCAATGAGGGCATGCCTTATTATGAGCGGTATGGCGTGCTGTACACGGACGCGGATTTTCCGTCGCTCGTGGAGACGCTCAGCGCGATTCACATGGCGGGCGGCGTCGCCGTGCTGGCGCACCCGGGCGAGCGCGTGAAGGGTGCGGGGAAGGTGGGCGGGGGAGAGGACCGCGCGCTGTTCCGGCGCGAGCTGGATGCGCTGCTGGATGTGGGGTTGGACGGGGTTGAATGCTATTATCCGCGCCACAGCGAGTGGGTGCGGGATGCGTGCTTGGCACTGTGCCGGGCGCGAGGGCTGTTGGTCACCGCCGGGTCAGATTGCCATGGGACGTTTGAAAACACGGACGTGGGGGAGATGGGGATTCCAGAGGGCTCGGTGCGTCTGTAGGGTTGGCGGCGCCCCCTCTCCGCCGTCATCCTGAGCGCAAGCGAAGGACCTTCCTCAGACTTCCGTTGATGAAAGTTGGAGGAAGGTCCTTCGCTTGCGCTCAGTATACGGGGTGGCCCTACTGCCAATACACATACGAGCTGTACACGTACCCAACCGTGTCCGTCCCGTACTTCACCCGGCTCCAGCTGCCGCTCTCCGACAGCACGCGCACCTCTTCGCCGGCCTTCAGCGTGCGCACGACCGCGTAGCCCGTGCCCGCGCCCTTGCGCATGTTGACGCCGTTGCCGCGGATGGAGGCGATGATGCCCTCGGTGAAGTAGTCCTTGTGGATGAAACCGGTCAGGTTCTTGCCCTGGAACTTGACCTTGTACCAGTCGCCCTTGGCGCCCAGCACGTCCAGATAGTCGCCCAATTTTCCTGTGCCCACGGCTTTGTGGCTGGTGCCCGCGCCGCTGCGGATGTTGACGCTGCCGCCGATCCTGCAGCTGACCTCGCCGTATTTCAGCGCGGTGGTCTTCACGCCGCTGCCGCCGCCGCCCGCCGCGGTGCCATTGCCGCGCTTGCCGTCGTTATCGTCACTGTCGCGATAATTCCAGTCGTCATCCTCATCGGGATCGACCTCGCCGTCCGCGTTGTTGAGGCCGAAGTACTTGATATACTTGTTCTTCAGATAGCCCACCGCGCCGGTCTTGTTGACCTTGATCTTGTTCCAGGCCTCGGGATCGTTCTTGTTGTTGGTGGTCATCAGCGTGATCTTGGTGCCGTTCTGCACATAGTCCACAACGGGCGTGTTGCCCTTGTGCGGGCCTTTGCGCACGTTCAGCACGTCGCCCTTGTTCGTCGTCTTCACGGTGGTGCTGATGCTGGCGGCCAGCGCGGGCATCGCGATCATGGACAGCGCGAGCAGCACCGCCAGGACCAGTGAGGTGATCTTCTTCGTCATGAGATTCGCCCCCCTAAACGATTATTGGGTGTTGTTGCCAACTGCCCATTAGACCGAACGGGGGGCGGGTTTGGTTCCAGGGGAGATGGGGAAAATTGGAAAATGAATCAGCCGGCACAACCAAACGGTGTCATCCTGAGCGAAGCGTCAGCGCAGTCGAAGGATCTCCCCTGCGTGAGCGGACGTCGACCGGCAGGAATGTCGCCTGTGGGCGGGGAGATCCTTCGACTGCGCGCTGCGCGCTTCGCTCAGGATGACACCGCGTGCGCTTGTGAACCGAAAGCGGGCGGTGAAACGCCGCCTCACTCATTCACCAATTCCTCCGCCAGCGCCTCGATCCGGCGCATTCTGGCGTTTACGCCGCTTTTCCCGAGCGGCGGGGTCATCATGTTGCCCAGCTCTGTCAGGCTCGCGTCGGGATACTGCATGCGCAGCTCGGCGATTTCGCGCAGGGATTTGGGCATGCCCGAAAAGCCTAGCCGCCTCTCGATCGCCCGGATCAGCGATATCTGCTTTTCCGATGCGGCCACGACCTTGTCGATGTTGTTGCTGTCGCAGTTGGCCTGGCGGTTCACGTCGTTGCGCACGCCGCGCAGGATGCGCACGTTTTCCAGCGCCATCACCGCCACGCCCGCGCCCAGCAGCGCCAGCGCGTCCGACACCGCCTCGCCGTCCTTGACGTAGGCGATGGGCTGCGCCTTGCGGCGGGACAGCCGCGCGGGGATGTAGTAGCCCATCAACAGGCCGCGCACGGCCTCCGCCAGCGCCTCCGTGGCGGGCGCGAAGTCCAGGTGATAGCCCCTGTCGGGGCTGGACGCAGAGCCGCACAGCAGGAACGCGCCGCGCAGGAACGCGCGGCGGCAGCAGTCTTTTTCCACCATCTCCGGCGCAGGCGACGTGCGGATGCCGAAGGGCTGGGATGGGTCCAGCAGGTGCAGCGCGTCCAACATGGCGGGCGCGGACGCAGGCTCCGGCGACAGCGCGTAGAAGGTCTGGCCGCCCAGCCGGTCGGTGTGCAACACCCGCACGGAGCCCTGAGCCCTCAGGTGTTTCTGCATCAACGCCATGAGTCGCTCCAGGATCTCCCGGGACTCGGTCTGGATGGAGAGGCCGTACCGCCCCGGGCCGCGAAAAGAGACCGCGCCGGCGGCCATCGCCGCGCCGCACAGTTCCGCGATGGCGTCGCAGTGGCGTTCGACGGGGACGCGGGCCAGCTCCTGGCGGATGTCGGATGTGAAGGACACGAGACGGGGCACCTCCTTGGCGATGGTCATGGCATCATGTGCGCCGCTTGCGTCTCACGCCGTCATCCTGAGCGCAGCGAAGGACCTTCCTGTAGATGATGGGTTTGATTTGAGGAAGGTCCTTCGCTGCGCTCAGGATGACGGTGTTGGGCGGATGACGAGCTGCATTGGGTCACGCGTCCTCGCCGACCACACGGACCTCGCACTCGAGCCGCACGCCGAACTGCTCCTCCACCCGGCACTGCACCTCGGCGATCAGCGCCAGCACGTCGCTGGCTGTCGCGCCGCCGGCGTTCACCACGAACCCGGCGTGCTTCTCTGACACCAGTGCGCCGCCCACGGAAAAGCCCTTCAGGCCCGCGTCCTCGATCAGCTTCCCTGCAAAGTGACCTTCGGGCCGCTTGAAGGTGGACCCACTGGACGGCAGCTGCAGCGGCTGCTTGTCCCGCCTGCGCATGTTCAGGTCATCCATCTTGCGCCTGATCTGCGCCGGGTCGGCCGGCTGCAGCGCGAATTCCGCGGCCAGGCACACCCAGTTTTCTTTCAGGATGCGCGTGGTGCGGTAGCCCATCTGCAGCTCGTCCCGCGAAACCCAGCTCGCCTCGCCGTCCCGCAGCACCCGCGCCCTGACCAGCACGCCCGCCAGCTCCTCGCCGTAGGCGCCCGCGTTCATGGCGCAGCCGCCGCCCACGGTGCCTGGTATGCCCGACGCAAACTCCAGCCCGGTCAGCCCCGCCCTCAGCGCCTCGTTGGACGCAGCCGTCATCAGCGCGCCTGCCTGGGCGGTGAGCGTCTTACCGTCCACGGACACCCCGTTCATCCTGGACATCGCGATCACCAGAGATCGAATCCCGCCGTCGCGCACGATCAGGTTGGAGCCGTTGCCCAGGATGAGCGCGCCTGGATGCAGCCTGAGCGCCGCCATCAGCTGCCCCTCGTCCTCCGGGAACGCCATCACATCCGCGGGCCCGCCCACGCGCATCGTGGTGTGCAGCCGCATTGGCTCGCTGTACTTCAGCTGATCTTTCGTGAAGATGGATTCCAGGTTGGGCATGACAAGTGACCTCCTAAAGTTACCGTCAGTTATTCCTTGTTCACGAATACAAAGTTCGCGCTGCGCATGACTTCCTGGCACTGCACGAACACCACGGCGTCCGGCTTGAATGAAGCGACATAATCGAGCACAGTCTTCTGGGTCTTGCGCAGGTCGATGGCGCACACGTCGCGCACGGCCAGCGCCATGAAGCTGGAGACCGGCGTGCCGAAGCTGTCCTTGACGATCAGCACGCGGCCCTCGGGCGCGGCCTCGTTGTGGTAGAACACCTCGTACGGATGCTGGCCGTAGTAGTTGTAGCAGTTGACCGGCGTCTTCCCCTGGGCCTCGGGCAGCATGGACGGGTCCAACACCACGTCCTCGAACTTGCCCTCGGACTCGATCCCCACGCGCTGGTTGTCGTAGCTGATCACACGGCGGATGTCCGTGTCGAACTTGGGCGTGATGATCTGGAAGTCGTCGCCTTCCATGCCGCCCTCGCCGAACCGGATGCCGATGTCTGAGATGTGCGCCTTGGGCAGGATGGACTCATTGAAGTTTTTGATGTCCGCCGCCGCCCTGTCGGCCTTGACAGCGGTTTTCTCGTTCAGCAGGTCCACCAAGGCGGTGTACATCTCAAACGCCGCGCGGGGCGTCCAGTGGGCGTCCGTGCGCATGACCACCTGGTCTAGCGGCAGCCCGGCGTCCCTGACCAACTGCCTGCTGTCGAGTGTCTCGATGCCGTAGCTCCGGAGTGCGTCCACCACGATGTCCGCCGCCTCGTTGTTGTCGTCCTCTGTGCCCTCGGGCAGCGTCATGCCGTCGTACATCGTGCCGTGGGCGTAGCCGTAGAACACGGTGATGTTCTGCTCGGCCAGCGCGTCGTGCACTTCTTTGAGCCCCTTCAGCGTCTGGTCGCGGTATTCCTGCGTCTTCGCGGTGTCCTCGAACAGGTCGTACAGATAGCCCTGCTCGGTGGTGACCATGTTCGACCCGCCGTAGGCGATCTGCTGCTTGCCCATCGCCTGCTGGATCTTGGCGTTCGCCACCTGCGAGCGCACCTTATACGTCAGGTTCACGTTCACCGCGCTCTCAAACGACTTGATCCGCGCCTTGAGCGCGTCCGCCGGTGTCGGGTTTTCCGGCAACTGCTGGCGGTAGGTCACCAGGAACGCGTAGCCCAGCTGCCTGTAGTACTTGACCATCTCCGTGCCGCCGATGAGGCAAATCGCACCGACCAGCAGCGCGGCCAGGCAGATGTTCAGCGTCTTTCTCAGTGTCATTTTATCATGCCCTCCCGCCGCTTAAAAGTTGAAATAGATAAACGGGTTGTAGCCGCCCATGGCGACGTATGTCAGCGTCACCAGGAACGCGCCGCTAAGGCCTACGGCCCGCGCGACCTCCATCGCGCTGTGGGGGACGTGCAGCTTTTTCTCGATCCATTCGCCCACCGGCATGCAGAACACGATCGCCATCAGCATGTACGCGCCGTACTCGCGCACGTACATCGTGGCCGTGGCGTCCCAAATGCTCGCGCCGCCCAGTCCGAACATGGTGCCCAGCCGCAGCAGCGCGTCGTTCAGCGCCGCCATGGGCTCCGGAGAATGGGTGTGCATGGCCACCGCCAGGAATACCGTCACCAGCACCACCACCAGGTTCGAATACAGATAGCCGATCCAGTGCTTCTCCATCCATTTCCCGAGGCCCGTGAACCGCTCCATGATCAGAATCACGGCGAACCCCACGCCCCACAGCAGATAGCACCAGTCCGCGCCGTGCCACAGCCCCGTCAGGCTCCACACCACCAGCATGTTGAACACCAGCCGCAGTTTGGACTTCACCCGGCTGCCGCCCAGCGGGAAGAAAACATAGTCCCGGAACCAGGTGCTGAGCGAGATGTGCCACCTGCGCCAGAAGTCAGAGACGGACTTCGCCATCATGGGATAGGTGAAGTTTTCCAGGAAATGGAACCCGAACATGCGCCCGAGGCCGATGGCCATGTCGCTGTATCCGGAGAAATCGAAGAAAACTTGGACATGATAGAAGATGGCCGCGATCCACGCCACCGCCACACTGTAGCTGGATTCAGGCAGCGCGAATGCATGGTCCACCATCATCGCCAGGTTGTTCGCGATGATGACTTTTTTGGCCAGGCCCACCATGAACCGCCGCGCGCCCTCCGTGAAGTCGGAAAGCGTCTCCACGCGCCCGTCGATCTGGTCCGCGATCGTCTGATACCGCACGATGGGGCCAGCGATCAGCTGCGGGAAGAACGAGATGTACAGGCACACGTTCATCAGCGATTTCTGCGCCTTGCCATTGCCGCGGTACACGTCGATGACATAGCTCATCGCCTGGAATGTGAAAAAGGAAATGCCGATCGGCAGCGCGATCTGCGGCACCGGCATCTGCATCCCGAACGCCCAGTTCAGGTTGTGTAGGATGAACATCAGATACTTGAATCCGCCCAGCAGCGCCAGGTTGAACACCACCGCCAGCGTCACCCATGTCTTCCGCGACTTGGCGGCGTGGGTGTCGTCCACGTGCAGCCCGATGAACCAGTTCATCGCGATTGAACCGAACATGACCAGCACGAACCACGGTTCGCCCCAGGCATAGAAAAGCAGGCTCGCGACCGTCAAAAACACATTCCGCAGCTTGCGGTTGTGCAGGAACACATAGTAGACCAACAGCACCAGCGGCAGGAAAATGTACAGGAAAACCGTGCTCGAGAACACCATCGGATTTTCTCCTTCGTGAGTAGTACCAGATCACTTTGGCATTATATCACGGGGGTGGTTAAGTTTGCTAGCAAGGCCACAGG
The DNA here is from genome assembly GCA_031555755.1 of Eubacteriales bacterium. Classification (GTDB taxonomy): domain Bacteria; phylum Bacillota; class Clostridia; order Christensenellales; family Aristaeellaceae; genus JAJDGF01. The sequence continues at coordinate 8,528 of JAVBUD010000107.1, forward strand.
CGCACAGGATCAGGTTGGGGATTCATCCCTCTGGACTCCCTTTTCGCTTCGCGGACTCGATCGATGAAAAATGTTGAATCCAGGCTTTGCCGCGCATGCTCGCGGAACCATTTCCATTCATGTTCGACCGTCCGCAAGGCCAACCTATCCCGTGAACGTCATGCTTCATAGGAGTGCAAAACAAAATGAAAAACCAGCGAAAAACCCAAATGAAACAGGGAATCGGACTCGCCCTCGCCGCCGCAATCGTGTTTGCCGGCTGCTCCCCCGCCATGCGCAAACTCAACGCCGTCCCCGACCGAATCCGCCTCACGAAAGGCCACTCGACCCATCTGTCCCTGCCCAAGTCCGTGTCCATCGCCCTGTCCGATGGCGGCGCCTGCGCCATCTCCGGCATGGACCAGCAGCTCAGGGACGTCGATCCTTCCTATATCCTCACCGGCGAGGCGGAGGGTGATGCGTCGCTGGTGCTGTCCGTGCTCGGTCTGCCCGTCAAGACCGTGCCCGTCAGCGTGTTTGAAGGGCGCACCGTTGTGCCCGGTGGCCAGTCCATCGGCGTCGCGCTCACCGTCGGCGGCGCGCTCGTCGTGGGTGTCAGCGACATCGGCGGCCTGCGCAGCCCCGCCCGCCAGGCCGGCCTGAAGGCGGGCGACCGCATCACCAAGGTCGACGGTGCGGCAATCGGCGGCGCGGCCTCCCTGTCCGCGGCGCTCAGTGGCCAGCAACAGCTGCTCACCGTCGCCCGCGATGATGGCGAGCTGCTCGTACCCATCACCGCCGTCAAGGACGCCCGCGACGGCCTGTACCGTCTCGGCGCGTGGGTCCGCGACAGCACCGCGGGCGTGGGCACGCTTTCCTTCTACGACCCCGACAGCGGCAACTACGCCGCGCTGGGGCATCCGATCACCGACGCCGACACGGGCACGGTGCTGCCCATCGGCGAGGGCTACATCTATGAGAGCCACATCGTCGGTCTGCAGCGCGGCGAGAGCGGCGAGCCGGGCGAGCTGCTGGGCGAGTTTTTCGACGAGGACAAGCAGATCGGCGAGGTGGAGTCCAACAGCGAGCTGGGCCTGTACGGCGCCAGCGACGAACCGCTGCTGAACGAGCTGTATCCCCAGGGCGTGGGCGTGATGGCGCGCAGCGAGGTGAAGACCGGGCCTGCGAAGATCATCACGACCATCGAGGGGCGCGGGATGAAGGAGTATGACTGCGAGATCGTGCGGCTTTATCATCAGGAGGCGGCTTCGCCGCGCAGCATGGTGGTGAAGATCACCGATCCCGAGTTGCTGAAGGCTACCGGCGGCATCGTGCAGGGCATGAGTGGCAGCCCGATCCTCCAAGACGGCCGCCTCGCCGGCGCCGTGACCCACGTCTTCATCAACGACCCCACGCAAGGCTACGGCCTCTACGCCGAATGGATGCTCGACCAATGCGCCGCCTAAAAAATGGGGAGTCCAGAGGGCCTCAGGCCCTTTGGCCAGAGTGCAGAGGGCGGAGCCCTTTGCACCCCGTGAGGCATAACCTCAAAACCCGCGCGCCCAAAACGAATGCCCTCGCACCACAGGGCGCGCGGCGTCCCCGATGTTCGCCATGCCGCCGTGAGGCCAATGGCGAACGAGCCGTCCCCCCGCCGTCATCCCTCATTATGCTACGGACCTTCCTCAATCCCAAACAAGCCCCTCCTCCCCCCGCCACTTCGTTATTTTTTCCCACACCAAGTTGATTTTTATGTGCTTTGCAGGAATCTGTGCCCCCGCCGTCGAAAAGGGGATCGAGCATCGACGGATAGGGCATGCTGCCGAGAGGTGGTTTTCTGTGTGCGGGTGGCGCTTGTGATGGCGGATGCGGAGTCGCTCGCGCAGGCGGCGTATGCGCTGCGGGCGCTGGACGTGGATGTGGCGTTCGAGGAGCGGGACGGAGGGCGTGCGCTGGCGCGGCTTCACGGGGCGCTGGTGGACGCGCTGGTGATGGACATGACGTTGCCGGGTCTGGACGCGCTGGCGGTGATGCGCGGGGCCAAGACACAGCCCAGCGCGTCGATGCCCGCCGTGGTGATCCTGCGCACATCGCCCATGCCCACGTTTGAGCGGTTGGCGCTGGATGAGGGCGCGATTGCCGTGTTGGACAAGCCGCTGGATGTGCAGGCGCTGAGGCGTGTGCTGGCCGGCGCGGGCCCCGTGGCGCGGCTGACGCGCGGCGGCGCGTCCGACGAGGAGATCATGGAGCTGCTGCTGCGGCTCGGGTTCCGGCGCACGATGCGCGGCACCGCGTACCTCGGCCGATGCATCCAGTTGGCCGCCAAGGATGAGCGGCTGGTCAGGCAGCTGACCACGGTACTGTACCCCACGGTGGCAAGCGAATTTGACACGGACGCGGACCGGCTCGCGCACGGCGTGCGGCGGGCGATAGAGGCGGCCTGGTCCAGCGGTGAGATTGTGGTGCAGCACAGGCTGTTCGGCAACACCATCGACGCGCGGCGGGGCAAACCCACCGCCGGAGAGATGATCGCGCGCATGGCGCAACAGATCCGCACGAAGGAAGCAGAGGGATAGCGCATGAAGACGAAGAGAGCCGTACTGATCATTCTGGACAGCCTGGGCATCGGCGGCGCAAAGGACGCGGCGGCCTATGGCGACGCGGGCGCGAACACACTGATGAGCGTCATGTCCGCAAAGCCCGACATTCCGAACCTGACGGACCTGGGGCTGCTGAATGCCGCCGGCCTGCCGGGCGAGATTGAGGACCCGCTGGGGTGCTATGGCCGCATGACCGAGGTCTCGGCGGGCAAGGACACCACGACCGGCCATTGGGAGTTGGCCGGATTGCCGGTGCCAAAGCCGTTCCCGACCTATCCGAACGGCTTTCCGCAGCCGCTCATCGAAGAGTTCGAGGCCGAGACCGGCATGGGCGTCATCGGCAACGTGGCCGCCAGCGGCACCGAGATCATCGAGCGGCTGGGCAGCGAGCACCTGCGCACCGGCAAGCTGATCGTCTATACCAGCGCCGACAGCGTGTTCCAGGTGGCCGCCCACGAGGCCATCGTGCCGCCCACGGAGCTGTGGCACATCTGCCGCATCGCGCGGCGCATCCTGACCGGCGAGCATGCCGTGGGCCGGGTCATCGCCAGGCCGTTCATCGGCAAGCCCGGCGAGTTCGTGCGCACCGGCAACCGGCGCGATTTTTCCTTGGACCCCACGGGCAAGACCATGTTGGATCTGGTCAAGGCCGCTGGCCGCGACGTGATCGGGATCGGCAAGATCGAGGACATCTTCAACCACCGCGGACTCACCCGCAGCAACCACGCTGCCGGCAACGACGCCTGCGTGGAGGCGATGCTGGACGAGCTGCGAAAGGATAAGTGGCGCGGGCTGATGTTCGTGAATCTTGTGGACGGCGATCAGGCGTACGGGCACCGCCGGGATGTGAAGGGCTACGCCGAGATGCTGGAGGCGTTCGACGCGCGGCTGCCGGAGATCATGCGCGAGATCGGTGACGACGGACTGCTGATCATCACCGCCGACCACGGCTGCGATCCGGGCTTCAATGGCACGGACCACACGCGGGAGCAGGTGCCGGTGCTGGCATGGAGCTTGAACGCGCTAGAGGGCGTGGACCTGGGCGAGCGAAAGTCGTTTGCGGACGTGAGCGCGACGATTTTGGAAGCGCTGGGCATAAAAGACAAGCTGGCGGGGACGAGCTTTTTGGGAGAGATGGAGGGGTAGGCCAAGCGGTCATCCGCCCCTTTCATGGTCATCCTGAGCGAAGCGAAGGACCTTCTTCTAGATTGACTAGAGGAAGGTCCTTCACTTTGCCCAGGTTGACTGCGCGGGGGGGGGGGACGTCCTATGTGGCGGGGGAGCGACATTGCTCAGGATAGACACCCTGTTATTTCCACGGCGGTATGCCGCACTTGCGGTAGATGTCCATGACGACGGGTTCCTTGCCCAGGATGTAGCTGTCGATGTCGTGGGGATGGCGCTTCGCCATCTCAATCTTGATGTCGCCGTACCGCTTGCGGTCCTTTGGATGCGTGCGCAGATAATCCCGGAAAATGATGTGGCGGAGGAGCTCCGCGCAATCCTCAGTGCAGGCGTACAAATTGTGTGCCATCATGTGCGGCTTGTCGTCATAGTTAAACGCTTCGCGATCCGGCATGCCGAGGTTGCCCTCGTGATGATAGCCCAATGCCGCCAGCCGCTGAACGATCACAGGCAGCATGCCGCGCTGGATCACGATGTCGATGTCGATAATAGGTTTGGCGGAGAGGCCCGGCACGGAAGTGCTCCCCACATGCTCAATGCGCAGGGCGCAGTCCTCGATATGAGGCCAGATCTCGCCGCTGATGCGCTGAAAGGCGTTCGGCCAGTTTTCGTTGTAGGGTTCGACGATGATTGTGCGCATGTCCCTATCTCCCGCCCTTGTCGTACGGGATGCCGCTGGCTTTGGGCGCCCGAGACTGTTTGCTCGAGAACGCCAGCACCACCAGCGTGGCGATGTACGGGATCATTTTGTAGACGTCGCTGGGAATCGGCAGGTCCTTCAGCACCGGGATCCCGCTGTACGCCGCCGAGACCGTCTTCATCAGCCCGAAGAACAGCGCCGCGAGGAAAATCCGCATCGGTTTCCATTGGCCGAAGATCAACACGGCCAGGGCCAGGAAGCCGTAGCCGGCGACTGTCGCGTTGAAGTTGACGCTGGTGGGGACGACGAACACCAGGCCGCCGAGGCCCGCCAGCGCGCCGGAGATCATGACGCCCGCATAGCGGACTTTATACACGTTGACGCCCACGCTGTCCGCCGCAGCCGGGTGCTCGCCACAGGCGCGCAGGCGCAGGCCGAACTTGGTTTTGTACAGCACGAAGGCTGAGGCGATCAGGATCGCGATGCCGAGGTACGTCGTGATGTAGGCGTCCCGGAACAGCAGCGGACCCAGCACCGGTATGTCGCCCAGAAACGGGACCTCGCGGATGCGGAAGGTGTTCTGGAACATGATCTGCTGCACGCCGTTTTCCTGGACCGTTCGGGCCAGATAGATGGCGAACGCGGGCGCGAACATATTCAGCGCGGTGCCGCTGATGGTCTGGTCGGAACTGAGGTTGACGGCCGCGTAGGCGTGCAGCAGCGAGAAGATCGCGCCCGCAGCCGCCGCCACCAGGATGGCCAGCAGCAGCTGGCCCTGGCCGGACATGAAGTCCTGGGTCTTGTTGAGGAAAAAAATGGAACAGAACGCACCCATGACCATGATGCCCTCCAGCGCGATGTTCACCACGCCGCTGCGCTCGCTGAACATGCCGCCCAGGGCCACGATCAGCAGCGGGATGGAGAAGAACATCATCTGTTGGAACAGGAAGAAAATGGTGTCCATCAGTGCGTTCCCTCCTTTCGGACGTCATCGGACGGGGCGGCGGGGCTGGTTCTTCCGCCGCGGGCGCGGCTGCGGTGGGTCTTGCGTTTGGTGCGGCTCAGCAGGCCCCTCACGGCCAGGGAGAACGCGCTGAAATAGATGACCAGCGCGATGATGATGTCGATGACTTCCTGCATGTATTTGAGGCTCTGCAGTTGGCTGCCGCCCACTGTGATGTGGGCCACGAACAGGCCCGCGAAGATGATGCCGATGGGGTTAGACATCCCGAGCAGCGCCACGGGGATGCCGTTGAAGCCCTGTGCGGGCATGATTTCGTCCACATGGATGTGCATGCCGCTGGCGGGGGCCAGGTACATCAGCGCGCCTGCCGTGCCCGCCAGCGCGCCTGCGATGACCATCGACATCACGATGGACCGGTTTTCGTTGATGCCCGCGTACCGGCTGGCGCTGCGGTTCAGGCCGCAGGCCTTCAGCTCGTAGCCGAAGGTGGTGCGGTTCAGCACGATGTACATCGCGATGGCAAGCCCGATGGCGATGTAGATGCCCGCGTTGACGGAGCTGACGTCCACATAGTTGCCCTTCATGTTGTAGAAAATCTGATCGAGGCCGCCCTTGGGGATCACCGCCGTGTCCAGCACGTTCACGGTCTGGTTTTTGAGCTGGTCGTACAGCGGCGTGATCTTGATCAGGTAGCGGGAGCCGTACAGCCCGATGTAGTTCATCATGATCGACGAGATGACCTCGTTCACGTTCAGATACGCCTTGAACAGCCCCGGCACCAGCCCCCACAGCCCGCCCGCGACCATGCCGCACAGCAGCGCGAAGACCCAGTGAATCCCGCCCGGCATGGGCATCATCGCGCCTACATACACAGACACGAACGCGCCTACGGTGAGCTGGCCCGGCGCGCCGATGTTGAACAGGCCGGTCTTGAACGCGAAGCCCACGCTGAGGCCCGTCATGATGATGGGCGTCGCATAATAGAGCACCTGACCCAGGCCCTTGACGCCGGTGTTCCAGCCGCCCTTGAGGATGATCTTCAGCCCCTCAAGGGCGGAAGAGGGCTCCGAAAACAGCAGGATCAGAAAGCCCGCGAACAGCCCCGCCACGATGGCCAGCAGCGACGCTGACGCGCTGGAGGAGAGCAGCCGCTTGATCGACTTCATTTCGCGTCACCCGCCTTTCGCCCGCCTCTTTTGTGGCCCGCCATGTACAGGCCCAGCTCCTGCACCGTGGTCTCCTTGGGATCGAGCTCCGCCACGATCTCGCCTTCGAACATGACCAAAATCCGGTCCGGCACGTTCATCACTTCGTCCAACTCCAGCGAGATCAGCAGCACTGCCTTGCCCTCGTCCCTGGCCCTGATGATGCGCTTATGGATGTACTCGATGGCGCCCACGTCCAGGCCCCGCGCGGGCTGCACCGCGATCAGCAGGTCCGGGTTCAGGCTCAGCTCCCGGGCGACGATGGCCTTTTGCTGGTTGCCGCCGGACATGCTGCGCGCCTTGGTGACGCCCCCTTGACCGGATCGGATGTCGAACGCGTCGATCAGCGCGTCGGTGTACCGCCGCATCTCGTCGAACTTGATGAAGCCGTTCGACTGGAACTGCGGCTTATGGTACGACTTCAGGATCATGTTTTCGGCCAAGCTGTAGTCCAGCACCAGCCCGTACTTGTGCCGGTCCTCGGGGATGTGGCTCAGGCCCATGTCGTTGCGGTGGCGGATGGACGCGTGGGTGACGTCCGCGCCGTTGAAGGTGACCGCGCCTGCGTCCGGCTTCATCAGGCCGGTCAGCGCATACACCAGCTCCGATTGGCCGTTGCCGTCGATGCCCGCCACGCACACGATCTCGCCCTTGCGCACGCTGAGCGACACGTCAGACAGCAGTCTTTTTCCGCTCTCCCTACTGCTGAGCGTGAGCCCCTTTACCTCGAGCACCGCCGCGCCGGGACGCGCCGGGGTCTTGTCTACCACGAACTCCACCTTGCGTCCGACCATCATCTCGGAGAGCTGTTCGGCGCTCGTGTCACGCACGTCCACGGTGCCGATGTACTGGCCCTTGCGCAGCACCGTGCAGCGGTCGGCCACGGCCTTGATCTCGTTCAGCTTGTGGGTGATGAACAGGATCGATTTCCCTTCGGCGCGAAGGCCCTGCATGATCTTCATCAGCTCATCGATCTCCTGGGGTGTCAGTACCGCCGTGGGCTCGTCGAAGATCAGCACCTCGTTGTTGCGGTACAGCATCTTCAGGATCTCCACGCGCTGCTGCATGCCGACGGTGACGTCCTCGATCTTTTTGTCGGGGTCCACCATCAGCCCGTACTGCGCCGAGAGCTGGACCACGCGCCTGCGGGCGTCATCCATCTTCAGCACGCCGCGCTGCACGGTCTCCACGCCCAGTATGATGTTTTCCAGCACCGTGAAGTTTTCCACCAACTTGAAGTGCTGATGGACCATGCCGATGCCGAGTTGGTTGGCGTCGTTGGGGTTGTCGATGCGCACCTTTTGGCCGTCCTTTTTGATTTGGCCAGATTCCGGCTGATACAGCCCGAACAGGATGCTCATCAGCGTGGACTTGCCCGCGCCATTCTCGCCCAGCAGCGCATGGATCTCGCCCTTGCGCAGCTGCAGCGTGATGTCGTCATTGGCCCGGATGCCGGGAAAATCCTTTGTGATGTGCAGCATCTCGATGATGTAGGGGGATTGGGGCAAAGCGGATCACATCCTTTGGTTTATGGAGATGTGCATAACATCGTTGTAGGGCGGGGGCTTGTCCCCGCCGCCCGCCGCAGCTGACGTCTTTTCGTTCAGGGGACGTCGCTCACGCGGCGGCGGGGGCACGCCCCCGCCCTACACAGCGTTTCGTTGTGCCAAGTCATACAATTCGGGCAGGCAAGCCTTCGCCTGCCTGCCCGATATGGCTCCAATGGTTATTGAATGACCGTCACTTTCGCGATTTCCACCGCGATCTTGTCGGCGGACTCCACGTCGGTGTCGTTCTGGATTTTGATCTCGCCGGCAGCCAGCTTCGCGAACAGCGCGTCGTACTGGGCCTGGTCGAACTTCTCGAACTTGCTGGTGGCCATGGGCAGGCTCACGCCTTCCTTGTCGGCGCCCAGCACCAGGTTCTGGCCGCCCGGGAACGATTCCGCGTAGAAGGCAGTCAGCATCTGCTCCACGGAGGATGCCAGGCCCTTCATGGCGGAGGTGATGACGGTCTCGGACTCAGGGCTCTGGTCGACGTCCACGCCGATGACCTTGCCGCCCTTGTCCTCGGCGGCCGCCATGACGCTGTTGCCCACCGCGCCGCCGCAGGCGAAGATGCACTGCACGCCGTCGTTGTACCAGCTGGCGGCCATGGCCTGCGCTTCGGGGGTGGCGGAGAAGCCGCCGGTGTAATGATAGTTGATGGACAGATCGGTGACGCCCAGTTCCTTCGCGGCGTCTTCCGCGCCCTTCACGAAGCCGTAGCCGAACCGGATGACCGCCGGAACCGCCATGCCGCCCATGAAGCCCAGCTTGGTGTTGCCTTCGACGACCGCTGCGTAACCGGCCAGGTAGCCGGACTGCTCCTCGGCGTATACGATGCCGACAGTGTTCTCATTGGTGCGGAACTCGGAATAGTCCGCGTTGTGCGGATTGCCGTCGATCAGCACGAACTTCACATCAGGATACATGTCCTGGGCGATGAAGATCGGCTCCTCGAACAGAAAGCCGGGGGTGACGATGACCTTCGCGCCGTCGGCCACGGCCTGCTCGATCTTCTCGAGGTATAGCTCCGTGGACTGGCCGGAGGGCTGGTAGTAGTTGTAGGTCTTGCCGTTGGCGTCACAATAGGCCTTGATGCCTTCCCAGGTGCCCTGGTTGAAGGACTTGTCGTCGATGGTGCCGACGTCCGTGATCATGCCGATTTCGTAGCTGTCCGCCAGCGCCGCGGTGCCCAGCGACAGAACCATCACCAGGGCCAGGACCAATGAGAGCAGTTTCTTCATGAGTTGTGCCTCCTCCTGTTATGTGTGGGCTTTGTGTACCCTACCCTGATAGTATAGCAGATTTTCGGGCAGAATGGAAGGGGGAGCGCATCGACAAAATCCGGTTCGCGTGGTATCATGTTGATGTAATGGAGGTGTGGATGCGCTATGAACATAGACCGCAGCCTGATTCTGTTTCTGTTGATCGGCGTGGGAAATACGGCCCTGAACTGGGCGATCATGCTGGTGCTGTACACGAACCTGGGCTTTGGATACTGGCCCGCCAGCGCCGTGGGGTATGTGCTGACCAGCGCGCTGAGCTTCATTTTGAATCGGCGGTTCAGCTTCAAGAGCAAAGGAAATGTATGGGTGGACCTGGCGCGGTTTGTGTTGGTCATCGGTGTGTGTTATTTCATGGCCAATGCTGTGGCAAAACCGTTGATCGAGTGGGCGCTGTCGATGCCTCAGCTTTCGGGGCTTTCAAAGTGGAGCGGGCAGATCGCGCTGATTTTCGGGAATGTGGTGTTCACGGGACTGAACTACGTGGGGCAGCGGCTGTTCGCGTTCAAAGATCGCTGAGCACGCAGGGCTTTCCACATCCTTCTCCGTCACCTTGCACGAAATTGTGCGTTCACGGTTGAAATTCTCGCCCGATTGTGTTACGCTTTGACTAGGTAAACGCATCACGAACAGAAAGGTGGGCCTTAAGATGATCTTTCGAAAATGTGCCGGCGGCGTGGTTTTTTGCAGGGACCGGGTGTTTTTGCTGAAGAACGACAAGGATGAATGGATCCTGCCCAAGGGAGTCATTCGGGACCGCGAACTGGCCCAGGACGTGGCCCTGGACCGCGTGGCGAAGGAAGCGGGCATCAAGGCCGAGATCATCTCAGCCGCGGGCGAGACGAGCTACGAGTTCTACTCCATGACCCGGAAACAGCCCGTCTGCAACCGCATCACCTGGTACGTGATGAAGGCCGAAGATTTTTCCTACCGTATCGCCTTCGAACAGGGCTTCACCGACGGCGATTTCTTCCTGGTGGACCAAGCGCTGGACATGATCACCTACAGCCAGGACAAGGCGCTGGTGAGCGTGGCGTACGAGAAGGTCCAGGAGCTGACCAAGGAATAGCGGCTGCGCCGCGGCAGTTCGCTTTGCGGTGACCGATCGCCGTGCGGAGGGTGCTGTGCGTGGGTCATCCGCCCCTCGCGCCGTCACCCGGAGCGACACCGTCATTCTGAGCGCAAGCGAAGGACCTTTCTCAAGCTGACCGGAAATCAAGTTTGAAGAAGGTCCTTCGCTGTGCTCAGGATGACGGCGCGAGTGGTGCAGGATGACACTCGGACTTGCGCATCCCTCAGAGATGTGGTATACTATCAGACGCTATATCAAGCCTTTCAGGCTTTCATTTGGGGGTATTGCCATGTCGGGACACAATAAATGGTCGACCATCAAGCACAAGAAGGAAAAGACGGACGCCCAGAAAGGCAAGGTCTTTACCAAGATCGGGCGCGAGATCATCATCGCCATCAAAGAGGGCGGCGGCGCGGACCCGAACACCAACAGCAAGCTGAAGGACGTCATCGCGAAGGCGAAGGCGGCCAACATGCCCAACGACAACATCCAGCGCTCCATCAAGAAAGCCAGCGGCGAGGGTGACAGCGCGAACTACAAGGAGATGCTGTACGAGGGATACGGGCCGGGCGGCGTGGCGGTGCTGGTGGAGTGCGTGACGGACAACCTGAACCGCACCGCGTCCGAGGTGCGCCATATTTTCGACAAGTGCGGCGGCAGCTTGGGCGCGACCGGCTGCGTGGGCTGGATGTTTGAGCGCAAGGGCCTGATTGAGCTGGACAACAGCAAGAACCTGGACGAGGACGAGCTGATGATGGTCGCGCTGGACGCCGGCGCGAGCGATGTGGAGGTCGAGGACGGCGCGTGTTTGATCTACACGGACCCGAATGATTTCTCGGCGGTGCGCGACAATCTGGAGAAGGCCGGGTTCAGCTTCCTGTCGGCGGAGCGGGCGATGATTCCGACCAACACCGTGAAGGTGGAGGACCCGGAGGCCGTGGCGAAGGTCGAGAAGCTGATCGACATGCTGGAGGACAATGACGACGCGCAGAATATCTTCCACAATGCGGAGCTGCCGGAGGAGGACGAGGAGGAATAGAGGGTTCCTCGCCTCCGAGGTGTCATCCTGAGCGAATGCGAAGGACCTCCCCGACGTGAGTCGACGTGCCCGGTTGGGTGACGTCCGCTCACGCGGGGGAGGTCCTTCGCTGCGCTCAGGATGACGGCGTGGCGGTCCGGTGATATTTATTCGATCTCCTTCGCCGCCACCGGCTCCACCTGCGCGTCCATCAGCCAGCGCATGCTGCTGAGCAGCAGGTCCTCGTTCGCGCCGCCGACGTCTCCGTCGGCTTCTGCGGTCATCATGTCCGCGCTCGCGATCCACACGACTTTCCCATTCCCCATCTGCGCCGCCGCCGCCAGGCAAAACGGCCCCTGCGGATCCTCGTCTCCCCGGTCCAGCGACGCATGCTCCACCCCGTTCAGCTGGCAGTACGCGTCCTCCGTCGTGCTCAACAGCGCCGTCCCGTCCACGCCCTCGATCTCCCGCACCAAAATACCGTGGCTCAGTGGCATCAACGGCGCCCGCCCCGCGGCCAGCAGCCAGCGGCCGATCACATGGTTCTTCGTCACGGTGGGCATCGGATATTCCGGCCGCCCGCCCATCGCCGACGACGGATCGAACACCACGCCGTCGATGGCCTGCAGGCCGTATTCCTCCAGGGCGCTATTCAGGTTCGGCATCGCGCCGTACACATAATCCGTGATCAACAGCAGCCGCCCGCCCCGGCCCAGATAGCTGCGCAGGAGGCTCGCCTGCTGCTCGGTCAGGTCCTGCTGCGGGTTGTCCATCAGAATGAACGTGCAGTCCTCGGGCACGGGCACATCGATGGCGAACGGCACCGCCTTTGGCCGCCACAGCGCGTCGAGTGCATCCGCAACGATCGCTGGGCGCTCCGCGTCCTGTGGGCCGGCGACACGATAGATGGTCTGATCTGAGCTCATCGCACATGAGGCAAGCGCCTGTAGCAACTCCGCTTCCAGGTTGAACAGCCGCTTCGATCCATCCGGCGAAGCGGGGTTGACGACGTTGATGCGGTTTTCTGGGATCGAGGCCAGCGCATTGCGCGTGACGACGACGACGTGGCCCGAAGGCACATCTTCTGCGTCTGATGTGAGCAACCGGATCAACCCTCGCTGCTGCAGCTTGGTCAACAGCGGCGCGGCATAGGTGTCGTCTGCCAACTTCATCGAGACGACCGGCACCTCCGGCATGTCGGACATGCGGTCCAACAATGCTGCGGAAGGCGTGGCGATCCGGTTCGGCGTCAAGTCTACATAGGCGGGCGGTACGCGGCCTTCCCAGTTTGAGAACGCCAGCGTCAGGCCCAGCGCAGCCATGACAGCGAACAGCGCGTATGCGCTTGCGTTCGACCGCTTGCGTATGCGCCAGATGATGAGCACGACGACCAGGATCAATGCCAGATAGCACATCACCGCGCCCATATCCAACACGCCGCCGCGCAGCATCCGCCACATATGTACCGGATTGATCCGCCTCAGCGCGGATAGATCAACACTCACGCCCTCACCACCTGCTCCACCACGTCGTCCAGCACGCACACCACATACGGCTGGCCCTTGCCCGCGCGGCGGTCGATCTTGACCAGCTCGCTGTTCATTTTCGTGACCAGCCCGCCGTGCTGGATCACCAGCACGTCCGCCGGCTCGCGCACGATCAGCGCGCCCGCGATCTCGGCGCCGTTCAGGCCGTTTTTGTTGAAGGTAAAGCAGCGCAGGCCCTTGCCGCCCCGGGCCTGGGGATCAAAGTCCACCAGCAGGCAGCGCTGCATGTAGCCGCGCTCTGAGGACAGCAGCACCTCGCCCTCGCTGTCGTGGGGCAGCGCGAACAGGACGGTGTCGCCCAGGGACAATCCCATGCCCTTCACGCCGCCGGTGGCGCGGCCCGTCTGCGGGACCTCGGACAGCGCGAAGTGGATCGCCATGCCCAGCTTTGAAATCAGCAGCAGGCTCTCGCCCTGGCCGCTGCGCTGCGCGGAGAGCAGCCTGTCCTTGCCCTTCAGGTTGATGGCGGCGAAGCGCGGTTTGCGCACGCTGTATTCGCTGAACGCGCTGCGCTTGATCTGGCCCAGTTTGGTGATGCAGAGCAGGTCGCCCATTTCGTCGCCGGGGGCGAGGCACATCAGCTCCACGAGCCGCTCGTGCTTTTCAAAGCCCTGCAGCAGCCCGTTCAGGGGCAGGCCGCGGTCCTTCATCTTGCATTCGGGGACCTGCGACACCGTCACCGGATAGCAGAACCCGAGGTCCGTGAAGAACAGCAGCCGCTGGTCCGTCTTGGTCTGGAAGGTATACCGCGCGGGCTCGATCTCCTCGCCGCCCGAGAACGCCTTTTCGTACAGCTTGGGCGTCAGCCGCTTCAGGAAGCCGGCGCGGGTCAGGATCACCACGGCGTCCTCGGCCACCGGCTTTTCTTCCTCGATGACGACGGGGCTGTCGGGCCTGTCCATGAGCTGGGTGCGGCGCGGGTCGGCGTACTTGGTTTTGATCTCGGAGAGCTCGTCCTTGATCAGCGCCAGCAGCTTTTTCTCCGATTTCAGGATGCCCAGCAGCTTGTCGATGTATTTCAGCAGGTCCGCGTGCTCCTGGCGCAGCGTCAGGATCTCGAGGCCGGTGAGCCGCTGCAGCCGCATGTCCAGGATGGCTTGCGCCTGGATGTCCGTCAACTGGAACCGGTCCATGAGGCGCTGCTTGGCCTCCTTCGGGTTCTTGGAGGCGCGGATCAGCGCGATGACCTCGTCCAGGTTGTCCACCGCGATGATCAGCCCTTCCAGGATGTGGAGCCGCGCCCGGGCCTGCTCCAGGTCGTACTGGGTGCGGCGGGTGACCACGTCCTTTTGGTGGCGAATGAAGTGGCTGAGGATTTGCTTGAGGCCCATCTGCACGGGCTTTCCGCCCGCGATGGCCACCATGTTCACGCCGAACGTGACCTGCAGGTCTGAATATTTATACAGCGCATTCAGCGTCTTGTCCGGGTCCACGTCGCGCTTCAGCTCGATCACCGCGCGCATGCCCGTGCGGTCCGACTCGTCGCGGATGTCGTGGATGCCCGAGAACAGCGCCTTTTTCTCCTCGCTGAGCTTGAGGATCTTTTCCAGCATCGCGGATTTGGACACCTGATAGGGCATCTCCGTGACGACCAGCAGCGTGCGACCGCTGGGGCCGGGCTCAATCGCGACCTTCGCCCGGTTCTGCAGCTTGCCGCGCCCGGTCTCGTAGGCCTGCAGCAGTTCTTCGTCCCGCAGCAGGATGCCGCCGGTGGGGAAGTCCGGCGCGGGGATGCGCTTCATTAGGTCCTGCGTGGTGATGTCCGGGTCGTCGATCTGGGCGATCGCGGCGTCGATGGCCTCGCCCAGGTTGTGGGGCGGGATGTTCGTCGCCAGCCCCACGGCGATGCCCGACGCGCCGTTCACCAGCAGGTTCGGGAACCGGCCTGGGAGCATGTCCGGCTCCTTGAGGCTGTCGTCGAAGTTGAGCCGGTAGGACACGGTGTTCTTGTCCAGGTCACGCAGCAGTTCCATGGCCAGCGGGGTCATGCGCGCCTCGGTGTACCGCATCGCGGCGGGGCTGTCGCCGTCGATGGAGCCGAAATTGCCGTGGCCGTCCACCAGCATGCCGCGCATCACGAACGGCTGCGCCATCCGCGCGAGCGCGTCGTACACCGACGTGTCGCCGTGGGGGTGGTATTTGCCGAGGCAGTCGCCCACGATGCGGGCGCATTTTCTGTGGGGTTTGTCGGGGGTGATGCCCAGCTCATGCATCGTGAACAGGATGCGCCGCTGCACGGGCTTCAGGCCGTCCTCCACGCGGGGCAGCGCCCGCTCCAGGATGACGTATTCCGAATAGGGCATCATGCTCTGGTGCATGACGTCCTCTATTGGGCGCTGGATGATCACCTCGCCCACCGGCGGCATGGCGTCTGTTTTCTTGGCCATGGATTTTCACCTCGTGTATCTTCCTTGCCTCCCTCTTGGAGGAGGGGGACCGCGTGAGCGGTGGAAGGAGTCCTGGTCTTTCGCGCTTTCACCGCACGCCCTGCTAGAGGAGGAACGACTCGTCCGCCACTCGCCTCACGGCTTTGTGGCGAACATCGGGAACGCCGCGCGTCTGCAACGTGTGTCCCCCCAGGCCTTCATGTTGAGCGGAGTGTAGGAACTTCCTCGGTATTTCAGCCGCGCGGGGTTATGGGGGGCGCTCAGAGGGCGCTGCCCTCCGAGACCTCCGGCCAAAGGGGCTAAGCCCCTCTGGACTCCCTGGTTCGCTTCGCTGTGTTCTATCCGGCTTCTTCCGCCTTGATCTCGACCCTGTCCTCGAACGTGTCTACCTTATTAAAGTCCGCGTTCAGCGCAATATATTCCTTCCTCGGCTCCACCTTGTCGCCCATCAGAACCGTCACCATCCGCTCCGCCTCCGTGGCGTCCTCGACCGTGACCTGCAGCATCTGCCTGTGCTCCGGGCTCATCGTCGTCTCCCACAGCTGCTCCGGGTTCATCTCGCCCAGCCCCTTGTACCGCTGTAGCGTGTACCCGCGCCCGACCTTCGCCGTCGCCTTGTTCAGCTCCTTGTCGTCGTAGCAGTACGTGACCTGGTTGCCCTTCTGTACTTTGTACAGCGGCGGCATGCCGATATACACATGCCCCTCCGTGATTAGCTCGCGCATGTACCGGAAAAAGAACGTCAGCAGGATCGCCCGGATGTGCGCCCCGTCCTGGTCGGCGTCCGACAGGATCACGACCTTGTGGTACTTCAACGACTTCAGCGTGAAGTCCTCGCCGATCCCCTTGCCCAGCGCGGTGATGATGGACCGGAACTCCTCATTCGCCAGCACCTGGTCCAGCCGCTTTTTTTCGGCGTTCAGCGGCTTGCCGCGTAGCGGCAGGATGGCCTGGAACCGCCTGTCCCGGCCCTGCTTCGCGCTGCCGCCCGCCGAGTCGCCCTCGACGATGAACAGCTCGTTGCGCACGTAGTCGCGGCCCGTGCAGCTTGAGAGCTTGCCCACCAGCGGCGCGGCCTCCAGCTGGTTCTTCGCCCGCGCCACGTCCCGCGCCTTGCGGCTGGCCTCGCGCACCTTCGCGGCCTGCACGGCCTTCTCGATGATCTTCTGGCCGACCTCGCCGTGGCGCAGGTCCTCCAGATACAGGCTCAACTGCTCGCCCGTGATCGACTCCACGATGGGCCGCACCTCGGTGTTGCCCAGCCGGCCCTTCGTCTGGCCCTCGAACTGGGGTTTGGGCACGTTGGCGCACACCACGGCGGTCATGCCCTCGCGGAAATCCTCGCCGCTGAGGTTGTTGTCCTTTTCTTTCAGCGCGCCGATCCGCCGCGCGTAGTCGTTGAACACCTTCGTGACCGCTGCCTTGAACCCCGTCTCGTGGGTGCCGCCCTCGGCCGTGGGCACGTTGTTCACGAAGCTGAACAGGTTCTCGGTGTATCCGTCCGTGTACTGGATCGCCACCCGCAGCCGCACGCCGTCCTTCTGGCCCTCGAAGTAGATCGGGCTGCCCGTGGCGGTCTTGTCGGCGTTCAGGTACTTGACGAAGTCGCTGAGGCCGCCGTCGTAGCAGTACTCCACCTGCCGCTTTTCTGGGTCCTTCACCCGCTCGTCCACGAACCGGAACCGGATGCCCCGGTTCAGATACGCCAGCTCGCGCAGCCTGCGCCGCACGGTGTCCCCGTGAAAATCGATCTCCTCGAACACCGTCGGGTCCGGCAGAAAGTTCACCGTGGTGCCGCGCTTTCTGGTGTTTGCGATCTTGGTCAGCGGCTGCATGACCTTGCCGGAATGGATCTTGTGGGTCTTTGGGTCCTCCACGGACGCGAACTTGATCTGATAGTGGGTGAAGTCCTTGAACACATCCACCACCACCCACTCAGACAGCGCGTTCACCACGGACGCGCCCACGCCGTGCAGGCCGCCTGAATAGGCGTAGGATTTGTTGTCGAACTTGCCGCCCGCGTGCAGCTGGGTGTACACGACCTCCACGGCGCTGACGCCCATCTGCGGATGGATGTCCACCGGGATGCCGCGCCCATTGTCGGTGACCTCGCAGCTGCCGTCTTTTTTCAGCGTGACCGTGATCTCTGAGGCGTAGCCGTTGGCCGCCTCGTCAATCGCGTTATCCACGATTTCCCAGATCATGTGGTGCAGGCCCCGGGAGCCCGTCGTGCCGATGTACATGCCCGGCCGCATGCGCACGGCGTCCAGCCCCTCCAGGACCTGAATATCGGATGCGGAGTATTCTTTCGCCATTGGGTCAGGCCTCCATGTGTTGGTTTCGCTAACGGTTTATTATACCATATCTGGGGCAGATAATGCAAATGCGGTGGATTCCCTGGCCTCGATCACAAACCCGCGACATTTTTTGTCCAATTTATCCAATCATCTCGAAAACTTGACATTCAATGTGATTGCGATGATAATAGGAAGGGGGTATAATGTCGTACGACTTTGATGGGACGTCAACAAATAGGAAGCAGAAAAGGAAGTGGCTCTCGTGGCGGGCTTGCTGCTGGGCGCCGGGTGCGGGGCGGTGGAGCTGTTCTTGCTCAACCTGCTCGCGTCGCGCGTCACGGGCGGGGGAGAGGTCCCGTTCTGGGTGATTCCGGCCAAGATGGCGGCGCTGGCGGCGTTTTTCGTGCCGGTGGCGCTGATTTTCCCGCATCAGCTGATGCACGCGGGCATCGCGGCGGCAGTGGTGCTGATGGCCGGATCGGTGGTCCTGTTTCTCAGGAAAAAGACGCGGCGTGGAGGTGAGGCGGGATGAGCGCTGAGTTCACCCAATTGGCTGCCTTTCTGGCGCTGACGGTGGCGCTGGAGTTTTTGCGGCGCTACTTCAAGAAAAAGGGCGGCGAGGGCAAGCTGCAACAGCTGCTGCCCAAGCTGTGCACCGTCGGCGAGATCCTGTTCATCTGGCTGTTCGTGTCGGACCTGCTGCCGATGATCTTTGGCCACGGCGAGTCGGAGGCGCTCAAAGTGGAGCTGGCCCCCAGCCGCACGATGGTGCTGGGCATGTCCATTTCGGACACGGTCATCACCACCTGGATCGCCATGGCGGTGATCCTGGGCCTGGCGCTGCTGGCGCGGTTTCTGGTGCTGCCGAGGCTGCAGACGGTGCCCAGCGGGGCACAGAACGTGATCGAGACCATGATCGACCAGATCGACAGCTACGCCAGCAGCAAGGCCCACGGCCTGGGCCACGCGCTCAGCGCGTACCTGTTCACGGTGGCGGTGCTGATGGTTGCCTGCGCGTGCGTGGAGCTGTTCGGCGTCAGGTCGCCCACTGCGGACATCACCATGACCTTCGCGCTGGCGCTGATCACCTTCGTGCTGATCAACTACTACGGCGTGAAGCGCAAGGGTGCGGTCGGCCGCGTGAAGTCGCTGAACTCGCAAGGGCCCATCGTCATGGTGCTGCGCGTGATCTCCGACATGGCGATTCCGGTCAGCATGGCCTGCCGTCTGTTCGGCAACATGCTGGGCGGCATGATCGTCATGGACCTGCTCTACAACGCGCTGGGGCACAGGGCCGTCGGCGTGCCCAGCGTGATCGGGCTGTATTTCAACGTGTTCCACCCGCTGATCCAGGCGTTCATCTTCATCACATTGACGCTCACCTTCATCGATGAAGCGATAGAATAGCGGCAGTGCCGCGGCAGTTCGCTTCGCGGCGTGCTCGCGAGGCTTGACGGATAGATTGACCGAACCTTTTCACACAACACACATTTTCGAGGAGGAACTCATTATGGATCTCAAACCGATTGGCGTGGCGCTCTGTCTTCTCTCCTGTATGGCTTGCGGCATCTCGATGGGCTTGGCGACGGGCAAGGCCGTGGACGCGGTTGCGCGTCAGCCGGAGGCGTCCGGCAAGATCAACTCGATCCTGCTGCTGGGTCTGGCGCTGACGGAGTCGACGGCCATCTATGGCTTCGTGACCGCGCTGATCATGCTGTTCTCGGCGTAAGCTGGGACGCGCTCATGCCGCCGTACACCACACGTACGCACATAAGGAGATCGTTCAAATGGATATTCAACCGCTTGATATCGCCATACACATCGTCAATATCGTGGTGCTGTATGTGCTGCTGCGCGTGATTCTGTACAACCCCGTACAGAAGTTCATGGAGCAGCGCTCAAGTGCCATCGCCAAAAAGATCGCCGACGCCGACGCCGCCAAGGCGGACGCGGAAAAGCTGCAGTCCGAGTTTTCAGCGCGCCTCAAGAACGCGGACCAGGAAGTGCAGCAGAAGCTGATCGACGGCACCAAGGCGGCCAGTGAGCAGGCCGACGCCATGTTGACCTCGGCCAAGGCCCAGTCGGAGCAGATGCTCCAAAAGGCTCAGGAGCAAGTCCAGCAGCAGAGAAGGG
The DNA here is from genome assembly GCA_031555755.1 of Eubacteriales bacterium. Classification (GTDB taxonomy): domain Bacteria; phylum Bacillota; class Clostridia; order Christensenellales; family Aristaeellaceae; genus JAJDGF01. The sequence continues at coordinate 28,382 of JAVBUD010000107.1, forward strand.
ACGCCATTGCCCAGCTGCAGCCCCAGATCAGCGAGATGGCCGTGTCCCTCGCGGGCCAGATCCTCAAGCGCGAGGTCAACGCGGGCGACAACCAGAAGGTCATCGAGTCTTTCTTTGAGAAGGAAGTGCATCGGACGTGATGAGACGAGGATTGATCCGCACAGCGGGTCCGCTGGACGCGTCGGGCAAGGCTCAATTGGCCGACAAGCTGGCCGCGATCTTCGGATCGGACGTGCAGTTTTCCTGGGAGGAGCAGCCGGAGCTGATCGGCGGATTTACCGCCCAGGTGGAGGGCAAGCTGTACGACATGAGCATGCTCTCGAAGCTGCAGCAGCTCAAAGACGGCGCGAAGGACCATCCCCAGCACGAGGATGAGCCGGATTTCTTCACCGAAAAAGAGCACGAGCAGCTGGCCGAGCGCATGAGCGAGGGCTTCAAGCACCGGCTGGACTCCATGGCGGAGTCCGCCCGCGTGTATGAGTACGGCACGGTGGTGAGCTGCGCCGACGGCGTGGCGCACATCGAAGGGCTGTCCAGGAGCCTGTACGGCGAGCTGTTGGAGTTCGACGGCGGCGCGTACGGCATGGCCCTGGAACTGAGCGAAAGGGGTGCGGGCGCGGTGCTGTTCAATGGCATCGAGACCGTCGCCACCGGCGCGATGGTGCGCGGCACCGGCGCGGTGGTGTCCGTCCCGGTGGGCGAAGAGCTGCTGGGCCGGGTCGTGGACCCGCTGGGCAGGCCCTTGGACGGCAAGGGGCTCAAGACCAAGGAAAAGCAGCCCGTGGAGCGCCCCGCGCCGTCCATCATGGACCGTGCGCCGGTCTCCCAGCCCATGATGACCGGCATCACCGCCATCGACAGCATGATCCCCATCGGCAAGGGTCAGCGCGAGCTGATCATCGGCGACCGCCAGATGGGCAAGACCGTGATCGCGCTCTCCGCGATGCTGAACCAGGCCCGCCAGGGCGTGGTGTGCGTGTACTGTGCCATCGGCCAGAAGGCGTCCACCATCGCGCGGATCATCGAGCAACTGAAAGAAAAGGGCGCCATGCAGAACTGTGTCGTCGTGGCCGCCACGGCCTCCGACGGCGCCGCCATGCAGTACATCGCGCCCTACGCGGGCTGCACCATCGCCGAATACTTCACGAAGCAGGGCCGCGACGCGCTGATCGTGTACGACGACCTGAGCAAGCACGCCACCGCGTACCGCACCATGTCGCTGCTGCTGAAGCGCCCACCGGGCCGAGAGGCGTATCCGGGCGACGTGTTCTACCTGCACAGCCGCCTGCTGGAGCGGGCCGCGAAGCTGTCGGATGAACTCGGTGGCGGGTCCATGACCGCGCTGCCCATCGTGGAGACCATGGCGGGCGACATCTCCGCCTACATCCCGACGAACGTCATCTCCATCACCGACGGCCAGATCTATCTGGAGTCAGAGTTGTTCCACTCGGGCGTGCGGCCTGCGGTGAACGTCGGGCTTTCGGTGTCCCGCGTGGGGCGGAGCGCCCAGCCGAAGGCCATGCGCGACGTGTCGGGCCAGCTGCGGTTGAAGCTGGCGCAGTACCGCGAGATGGCGGTGTTCGCCCAGTTCGACAGCGACCTGGACGCCAACACCCAAAAGTTGCTCAAGCAGGGCCACTTGCTCACAGAGCTGCTCAAGCAGGACCAAAACACCGTGTACGGCCTGGCGGACGAGATCGCCATCTTGGTCGCGTACCAGGAGGGCCTCTTCGACGGCACCGAGCTGCCGAAGGTGGTCCAGGCCAAGGCCGACCTGCTCAAGGCGCTTCACGAGACCGCCACCGGCCCCATGTCTTCCATCGACCGCACCGGCGCGCTGACGGACGTGGATAAGGCGGCGCTGCTGCAGGCCATGAAGGCGCACTTTGGGCACGAGGCAGAGGCCGCCGCCACCCCCGAAGCGGGTGATGAAAAATGACCGGCATGAACGAAATCCGTCACCACATCAAGGCGGTGGAACAGACCCGTAAGATCACCGGCGCGATGCACCTCATCGCCTCGGCGCGCATCCAAAAAATCATGCCGCAGATGGACTACAATGCGAAATACCTGCTGCGCCTGCTGGACTCCATGCGCCATATCCTGGCGTCCAGCGACGACTTTGACCACCCCTACCTGCACGACCGCGGCGATAAGCGCAGGCTGTTCATCGTGATGGCGGGCGACAAGGGCATGGTGGGCAGCTTCAACAGCGACATCTTGAAGTTCGCGCTCTCAAAGGTCCGGGAGGCCCCGGAGCAGCATCTGTTCACTGTGGGCATTGAGGCCGTGCGGTTCTTCCAAAAGCACGGCATCGAGCCCGACAAGCAGATCATCGGCGCGTCCCAGGACCCCAGCCTGTTTTACGCGCGCCACATGATGCAGGACGTGTTCAAGCTGTACGACGCCCACGAGATCGACTCGGCGTACATGATCCACATGCGGTACTACAATTCGGTGTCCTACATGCCGAAAATGCGGCGTTTGCTCCCGGTGGACACGTCGCTCATCGACCAGGAACACATGGCGCAGTACCGCGACGTAGGCGCGATCTATCACCCTGACGCGGACGCCTGTTTCCGGCTGCTGGCGCCCCAGTTCACGCTGGGCCAGATCCAGGCCGCGCTGATGCAGTCCTACTGCAGTGAGCACTGCGCCCGGATGAACGCCATGCAGTCCGCCACCAAGAACGCCGACGAGATCCTCGATCGGCTCAAATCGGCCTACAATATCGCGCGTCAGGCCCAGATCACCCAAGAGATCACCGAGATCACCAGCGCGGCGATGGCGCAGACCGCTGAGGAGGCATAACCATTATGCAAGCCAAAACACCTGAGCCGCAGCATGGCGGCGTGCTGACCCGCATCAGCGGGCCGGTCATCGAAGTGGAGTTCATGGACGGCGAGCCGCCGATCAACAACCTGCTGCTCACCGAGTCCGGCGTGGCGCTGGAGGTCGTGAGCCACGTGAAGCCCGGCGTGGTGCGCTGCATCGCCATTGAGGCAACGGACGGCCTTTTCTGCGGCCAGCGCGTCACCGACACGGGCGGCCCCATCACCGTGCCCGTCGGCAAAGAGCTGCTGGGCCGCGCCGTGAACGTGCTCGGCAAGCCCATAGACAAGGGCCCCGAAATCGTCGCCAAGGAAAAGCGGTCCATCCACGCCAAGGCCCCGTCCCTGGAGGACCAGGCCCCGGGCACCGCGCTGTTTGAGACCGGCATCAAGGTCATCGACCTGCTGATCCCCTATGCAAAGGGCGGCAAGATCGGCCTGTTCGGCGGCGCGGGCGTCGGGAAAACCGTGCTGATCATGGAGCTGATCCACTCCATCGCCATCGGCCATGGCGGCTACAGCGTGTTCGCCGGCGTGGGCGAGCGCAGCCGCGAGGGCGGCGACCTGATCGCCGACATGAAGCAGTCCGGCGTCATCGACAAGACGATCCTGACCTTCGGCCAGATGAACGAGCCGCCGGGAAGCCGCATGCGCGTGGCGCTCACGGGCCTCACGATGGCGGAGTATTTCCGCGATGAGCTGAACCAGGACGTGCTGTTGTTCATCGACAACATCTACCGCTACATCCAGGCCGGCAACGAGGTCTCCGCGCTGCTTGGACGCATGTCCTCAGCCGTGGGCTATCAGCCCACGCTGCAGACCGAGCTGGGTGAGCTGGAGGAGCGTATTACGTCCACCAAGTCCGGCTCCATCACGTCGGTGCAGGCCATCTACGTGCCCGCCGACGACCTGACCGACCCGGCCCCGGCCACGATTTTCAGCCATCTGGACGCCACCACGGTGCTCTCGCGGCAGGTGGCCGAGCTGGGCATTTACCCCGCCGTCAGCCCGCTGGACTCCGCGTCACGCATGCTGGACCCGGGTATCATTGGCCAAACCCACTACGACATCGCCCGGCGCGTGCAGCAGTGTCTGCAGCGCTACAACGAGCTGAAGGACATCATCGCCATCCTGGGCATGGACGAATTGTCCATCGAGGACCAGCAGATGGTGCACCGCGCCCGCCGCATCCAGCGCTTTCTGTCCCAGCCGCTGCACGTGGCCGAGGGCTTCACGGGCCAGCCCGGCAAAACCGTGCCGCTGAAGGACACGATACAGTCGTTTTCCGACATCATCGAGGGTAAGGCCGACGACCTGCCCGAGGAGGCGTTCTTCCTGGTGGGCGACCTGGACGAGGCCCGCGCCAAGGCCAAGACGCTGGAGGGATAACAAGTGGCAAGCACATTCCGGCTCGAGATCATGACCCCGGAAAAGATGTTCCTGGCCGAGGAGGTGGAGGCGCTCAACGTCACCACCGTGGACGGCAAGCTGGAGATTCTGCGCGGCCACGCGCCCATCACCGCGCCCCTGGCCATCGGCGAGATCGAGGTCAAACGCAACGGCGAGTGGAAGGTCGCCTTCCAGTCCGAAGGCTTCCTGGAAGTGAACAGCTCCGGCAGTTTCGTGTTCGCCCAGGCCTGCGAGTGGCCCGAAAACATCGACGCCATGCGCGCCGCCGAGGCCGAGCACCGAATCAAAGAGCGGATGCGCCAGCAGCAGAGCATGGTGGAATACCAGTGGAGCAAGCTCGCCCTGGCCAGGGCTGCCGCACGGCTGCGGATCACGGGGTCGAAGGTGAACCTGGACTAGCATCAGAAAATGCTGTGCCGGAAAACGCCGTCATCCTGAGCGCAGCGAAGGACCTTCCTCAAACTGTTTGTGATTGAAGTTTGAAGAAGGTCCTTCGCTGTGCTCAGGATGACGGTCGTTTTTGTGGGTGGTAGTTTGTTTGTTCCGCATCCTTGCGTGTCCCCCGTAGGGCTGGGCTTGCCCCCGCCGCCCGCGTGAGCGCGTATCCAAACCTTGCCAAGTGGTTCGTTACGAGCAGGAACGACTCGTCCGCCATACGCCTCACGGCGTCATTGCGAACTTTGGGGACGCCGCGCGCCTGCACGGGTGTTCCCTCCGGCTGGGATGGTTGGCGATGCGTTGGTGGTTCCTGCGCTTTTTGGCGCGCGGGGTTGAGGGGGACGCTCAGAGGGCGCTATCCTCAATTCGCAATCGTCGTCTCCGCGCTTCGCTTGTGCGACTCCCTTGCTCATTGGGCTTCCGGCTCGCTTTGTCCGCCACAGGCGGCGCTTCGCCTCCGCCCCCTCCGAGACCTCCCGCCAAAGGGGCTAAGCCCTTCTGGACTCCCTGTTTCGCTTCGCTGGGGTTGAGCGGGGCTTTAGGCCAGATACTTCGCCAGTTTTTGCATCAGGATGCGACTGTCGATGGGCTTGGACATGTGGTCGTCCATGCCGGCGGTCAGGCACATCTCGATGTCCTCCTTGAACGCGTTCGCCGTCATCGCCACGATCGGCACGGCCTTCGCCTTCTCGTCGTCCAGCCACCGGATCTGGCGCGTCGCCTCATAGCCGTCCATCAGCGGCATGTGGATGTCCATGAAGATCAGATCGAACCGATCCAGGCCGTCCCTGCACATCGCCACGGCCTCGCACCCGTTCTCCGCGCACTCCATCTGAACCCCCGTGGACTCCACCAGCGCCGCCACGATCTCGCGGTTGATCGCCACGTCCTCCACCAGCAGGATGCGCTTGCCCCTCAGGTCAGGCGTCTCGGACTCGGTTGTGCCCTCGTCCTCTTCTGGCGACTCTGCACCCAGGCACTCATTGATGCAGTTCACCAGCACGCTGGGGAACAGCGGCTTCGGCACGAACTGGTCCGCGCCCGCCGCCGTGGCCTCCAGCTGGATGTCGGACCAGCGGCCTGCGCTGATCATGATCACGATGCTCTCCTTGGGTGCCAGCGCCTTGATCCTCCGCGTCAGCTCGATCCCGTCCATGCCGGGCATCAGCCAGTCCACAAAGAAAATGTTGTAGGGTCGGTCCTTCGGCGATTTGTCGATCAGCCGTAGCGCCTCATCGCCGTCCTGGGCGACGTCGCAGGGCAGGTTCAGCGCGGTCATCAGGCTGGAGAAGTAGTCCCGAGTCTCCTGGGAATCGTCTACCAGCAGGATGCGCAGGTTCTTTTTGTTGATGCCGCTCGACACCTTCCGGCGCTTGCCTTCGCCGCGGCGGCAACGGATCGTGAATGTGAATGTCGTGCCCTGGTTCACCTCGGATTCCACATGGATCTCGCCGCCCAGCAGCTCCACGATGCGCTTGGAGATCACAAGCCCCAGCCCGCTGCCGCCGTATTTTCGCGAGTGGGAGCCGTCCAGCTGCTCAAACGACGCGAACAGCCGCTCGATCTGGTCGCTCGGGATGCCGATGCCGTGATCCTGCACCGTGAACTGCAGCGTCAGCTCGCCGTCCTGTTCGGCCGCCTTCGTCACGCCCATTCGGATTTCGCTGCCCTCCGGCGAGAACTTCACCGCGTTCAGCACCAGGTTCGTGATCACCTGGGACAGTCGCTGTTCGTCCGACAAGATGAACGTGGGCACCGACGGGTCCAGCGCCATCACCAGGTTCTGGTTCTTTTCTTCCACCCGGAAATTGATCATGCCGATCGTGTTCATCAGCATCTTCTCAAAGTCGAACGCCGCCTGCACCATCTGGAACGAGTCCGTCTCGATCTTGGACATGTCCAGGATGTCGCCCAGCACGCCCAGCAGGTGGTGGGACGCGCTGTCGATCCGCTCCAGGCAGTAGTCCTTGCGCGCCGTGTTCTCGGAGGACTTGGCGATGGACGTCATGCCGATTATAGCGTTCATCGGCGTTCTGATCTCGTGGCTCATCCGGGCCAAAAACTCCGATTTGGCCTTGGACGCGCTCTCCGCCGCATCCTTCGCCGCCCGCAGCTCATCCATCTGGCGCTCCAGCAGCGCCTCCGTCTCCTTGATCTCCGTGATGTCCACCGAATGCTGCATGTGCACCAAGCGCCCGTCCGTCCACGGGATCAGCCGGTCAAAGTTCCTGTAATGGCGGTGGGTGACGGTATTGTGCTCCTCCCAGACGAAGCTGCCCGTGGGGCTCTCGCGCAGCTGCCTGATGGGGCAGAACGGGCACTGCTCGTCGAATCCCTCCTGCAGCACTTTCCAGCACACCTTGCCCACTAGGTCCTCGCCAGGGCGGAAGTGTGTGCGCATTTTTTCGTTGATAAACAGGATCTCGCCCGTGTCGATGTCGCTGATGTACACGTAGGCGTCCATGCTGTTCAGCATGGCCTCAAACACCCGCGCGGAGTCTTGGTCGCGGGCGCCCGGCGCGCCGCTGGTGGATCGGGTCATGTTGCTCTCCCCTGTCGTTTACTGATGCGAGAGGATCCGCACGATCGTGTGGATCAGGTTTTCCAGTATGATCGGCTTGCCCACATGGGCGTTCATGCCCGCTTTGAGCACCTTGTCGATGTCCTCTTTGAACACGTTTGCGGTCATGGCGATGATGGCGACGGACTTGGCGTCTGGCCTTTGCAGCGCCCGGATGCGTGCTGTGGCTTCGCAGCCGTCCATGATCGGCATCTGCATATCCATCAGGATCAGGTCGTAGGTGCCCGGTTTGGATTGCCTGAACATGGCGAGCGCCTGTTCGCCGTCCTGGGCCTCGTCGATGGTGATGCCGGTGTCCTTCAGCAGCTCGATCAGGATGATCCGGTTCATGTCCACATCGTCCGCCACCAGTGCGCGCAGCTTGGAAAAGTCCACACGGCCACCCGTGACGGCGATTCGGCTGTCCTTGCCGCCCAGGATGAACTGGCCCAGGCCGTCCAGGCTGTCCTGCTCGAAGCCCTCCGAGGGCGTGAGCTGGGGGAGGGGCAGCTGGAAACTGAACGTGGAGCCGCGGCCCAGTTCGCTGGTGACCCAGATCTCGCCGCCCATCAGTTCCACGATCTGCTTTGAGATCGATAGGCCCAGCCCAGTGCCGCCGTACTTGTGGCTGGTGGTCTCGTCCGCCTGCTGGAACGAGGTGAACAGCGTCTGAATCTTGTCCTCGCTGATCCCGATGCCGTGGTCCACCACATCGAAGCGGTACTGGCCCAAGCCGTTTTCGCTGGACAGTTCGCGCACGTGGATGTCAATCGGCTCGCCAGGTGTGCTGAATTTGATCGCGTTGCCGATCAGGTTGATCAGCACCTGGTTCAGGCGCATGGTGTCCACGCTGATCCGGTCGTGGGAAACGTCCACATGGGGCCGCAGCTTGATGCCCAGCTCGCGGCTCCTGGAGCGCATCATGTTCAGCACGAACTCCACATTCCGGTCGATGGACGCCTCCGCGGCCGACAATGTCATCTTGCCCGATTCGATCTTGGCCATGTCCAGCACGTCGTTGATCACGCCCAGCAGGTGGGTGCCGCTGGCCTCGATCTCGTTGATGCAGGATTGGACCTTTTCTGGGTCCGTGGCGCGGCGGGCCACCTGGGTCATGCCGATAATGGCGTTCATGGGTGTCCTGATCTCGTGGCTCATCTGGGACAGAAATTCCGACTTGGCCCGGGAAGCGCTCTCGGCGGCGCTCTTGGCCAGCATCAGTTCCGTCACGTCCGTCAGCGTCATCATCACGCAGTTGACGGGCTGCTCATCGAAGCCCCGCGCGCCGCTGATCCGGTGCAGGGACAGCCGGAAAAGCCGGTTGCGGTGCTTCCGCACGTCCTTGCTGGCCACCGTCGCGCCGTAGACCGCGTCCGATTCCGCACCCTCGAAGATGGCCTGCGCAGCCTCGGGGAGCGCGTCCGCCTCGCCAGAGCCGATGATCTTCAGCAGCAGTTGTGCGTCGGTCGGCGCGAGCCCTGCGGCCTGACAGAAGCCATACATGGCGTCATTGGCGTAGATCATGCACCGGTCCATGTTGAAAATGGCGATGGAATCCGGCACGATGTCGAAGTGATGGCAGAACGTCTCCAGCGTCATGTTGACGCCGCGCATGATGCTGCGGAAATCGCCCTGGTAGTGGCTCAACTCCGCCCGCTCCCTGAGGTGACCGACCTGGGCGGACTGCAGGATGCGCCGGTTGTCGTCGATGAGGGTGCCGATCTCGTCCGCCACGGCCTGGAACGCCCTGGACACCTCGGCCAGCTCGTCCTTGGCGACATCTTGGATGTTCACGCGGGTGTCGCCCTTGGCGAACTTGTGCGCGGCGGTGACGATGGCGTCCACGGGCACGGTGATGGACTGGGTGATCATCATGCCGAATACGATGATGAACGCCACGATGAACACCAGCAGCGAGCTCATGATGATCAGCGTGCGATGGAAATTCTCCTGGGCGTCCCGTCTGGACTGCTCGGCCTGGCCCTGGTTCACGCGGACCAGTTCCGCGACCGTCGCGTCGCCCTGGTTGCCGATGGGGATGGCGTTCGTGTACAGGTTGCTCAGCGCCTCAGCGCCCTTGCCTTCATCGGCGAGGCGGCTGGACTTGCGCACTTCCGCGCTCCATTGTGTCACCAGTTCGCACAGCTTTGACACCAACTCTGATTCTTCGCCGTCATCGACGCCCTGTGATTGGAGATGGTCGCGATAGCCTTGCACTTGGCTGTTCAGGTCCGCCAAAAAGGCCTCGACCTGATCCAGGTACGAAGTATCCGTGGCGCTGCTGTCGTTGAGCATCGCGTCGCGCACCAGCGCGCGAATCTGGCCCACGTCATAGGAGATGGCGTTGACATAGATGAGCGGTCGGATCACGATCTGTTCGTTGTACTCTGTCAGGTTGTTCATCCGCGAGATGCCCAAAAATCCGCCCAGCGCGATCAACAGCGCCACCAGAACGGCCACGGCGAACGAGAATATCAGCTTGCTCTTGAGCCGTATGCTGCGCATCAAATACATCTGTATAGGCCCCCTTTTTTCGCCGGCGCGACACACAGGACACAGCGCCACGCGACAGGCGGGGTGTCATGATACTTTTGTGTTCGCGCAGCGTTTCTTTGGGTCGCATTTTTTGCTTGGGCCTCACGGCTTGGAGATTTGATTTGTACAATCGGGCTTATTTTTGGTTGATTTGCCGATTTTGAGGATCAATTGAGCGCTTCTGATAGAGTTCTACACTTTATCATATCAGTCAAACAGGTCATTGTAAATGCCGTTGTCACGAAACGGCTTTGAAGCGGCGCAAAATGACTTTCAGGGCCTCATTGATCGCTGATCCTGTGCACTTTATCTTTTTGGAAAAATGTGATATAATGCATGGAATCATTGGAGGTGCCTTTCATGAACATTCTGATCTGCGAACACGATGACGCCTATCGAGCCACCCTCTGCGAAGCGGTTCGCAGCGGCGTGGCCGCGTGCGGTTGTGCCGTCAAGCAGGTGATGGACGTGGGCAATGATGCTTATGCGCTACAATATGCCGCCCAGAACAAAGTGCCCACGCTGTACTTTCTGAACATTGACTTTTGTAGGGAGCACGGTGGGCTGGACCTGGGTCGCGCGATCCGCGAGCGGGACCGGGAGTCGGTGATCATATTCATCACCGCCTTCGCGGGCCAGGCGCAGCTCACCTTCAAGCACCGGCTGCACGCGCTGGACTACATCGTCAAGGGCGCCGACGGCCTCGACCAGCGGGCGGGCGAGTGCGTGGCCATCGCCGACGCGATTCTGAACAGCGACAAGAAAAAACTGCGCCTGTACTCCCGTACAGAGCAGGTGACGATCCCGTTTGAGGACATCTACTTCCTCGAGAGCGCCAACAGTACGCACCGCATCAACATCTATCACAGGGGCGGCACCTACGTGGGCCGCGGCACGCTGAAGGAGCTGTTCACAAGGCTGGACGACCACTTTGTCTACTGCCATAAGAGCTTCATCGTGAACCGGATGAACATCAGAGGGATCGACAGAAAAGAGCGCAAGATCACCTTCGACGACGGGCTGTGCTGCTGGTATTCCAAGGAATACGCCAGGGACGTGACGCGGGGAGACTAAATGTGTGGCGCCCCGCCCGGTGAGTGCGACTGTGCGCATCCCCAGACCGGTCATCCTGAGCGCAGCGAAGGACCTTCCTCAAATCCAGAGGAAGGTCCTTCGCTGCGCTCAGGATGACGGATTTTGGGCCGGATAACCACCCCGACAAATTGTCAATCCCTATTCATATTCCTTGATCAGCTTGATGTTGTAGTTCTCGATGCTGTTCAGCTGGCTGTAGGAGAAGTTGCTCCTGGCCTTCCAGCCCGTGCCCTTGAAGTAGCTGCGCCACTTGCTGGTCTCGAAGGGGAAGCCGTGCCGTGCCAGGATCTCATTGCGGGCGGTGGCCAGCTTGTTCGCGCTCAGTCCGGACAGCTGGCTGCGCTTCAGCTTTTTGGTGCTGGAGCTGGAGAACAGGTTCTTGCTCAGCTTGATCCGGCCCGTGCTGGAGGAGCTGCCGCTGGACGAGCCGCTGGACGAGCCGCTGCTGTTGCGCGGGCTGCTGTCCTTGATCAGGCCGTATTCCTTTTCCATCGACAGGATCAGTTCCATGTTGTACCACTCGGTGTCGTTCAGGTCCGATTCGCTGAACCCGCCGGGCGTGTACCAGGACTTGCCCTTGAAGTAGCTGGCCAGTTCGCCGTCCTTGAAGATGTAGCCATGGCGGGCGTAGATCTCATTGCGGGCACGCCGCCAGTAGGCCTTGCTGGTGTCCAGGATCTGGGCGCGGGTCAGCTTTTTGGTGCGGGACGACGCGAAGATGTAGCTGCTGTCCTTGCCGGAAGAGCTGCCCGATGACGAGTCGCTGCTGTCGCCGCTGTCGCTGTCGTCTGTGGCCGTGTCGTCAGTGGCGGAGTCATCCGTGGCTTGTGCATCGTCCACGGTGATCTCTTCTGGGGCCTCCTCGTAGACAGGATTGCCGTCCTCGTCCAGCACCGGATCGCCGTTTTCGTCCAGCTTGGGCACCAGGCCCTTGTTTGTGGTGTCCTGGGCCACGTCTTCCAGCGGGCCGCCGTTGTACAGCACCTTGGGTGTGCCGCCGGTCAGCGGGATCTGGGTCAGCACGCCCTTGGTGTGCTCGTAAACGTAGGCGTTGGTGGCATCTGCGGAGACCTGGGTGAACGTTTCGGGGGTCATCAGCTTTTTCGCCGCGCCGCCGGTCAGCGGATACAGCGACACGTCCTCGCTGGTGTACACCACCACGCCGCAGTCCGTGGGCTGGTAGGCCCAGTCGTAGGGGATGTTCATGGAGGCGAGCTGGTTGGTCTGCACGTTCATGCGGTACAGTTTGCCCTCGATCCACATGCTGCCCTTGTCGTCGGCGGTGGGATAGCCGTCTTCCAGGTTGTGCAGATACACATAATTGCCGTGGGCGCTGAGGTTCGAAACGCCCTGGTCCAAGATGAGCTCCGGCGCGGCGCCGGTGATGCCCATGGCATACAGCTTTCCTGCGGTGGCAGTGGCGGTCTTGCCGCTGGCGGGCAGGTCATAGGACTTGACGTCCGTCTTGGACACATAATACACCACGTCGTTCACGATGACGTAGTCGGTCATCTCGACGTCTTCGTTGAGCTTGTCGTCCTCGCCGGTCTCGGGGTCGATAATGGTCAGATAGCCGTCCACCAGGGCGCACAGCATGCCGTCATAGGCGCTGAGCCTCGAGACCTCGGCTCGCTCCCACTGGCAGAGCACGTCCAGCGCGCTGCCGTCGCCGGTGGTCTTGATGAGCTGGAACGCAGGCGGGTCGTTGCGCAGATAAAACAGGTTGGTGCCCATGGCGATCACGTCCGAAATCGCGGTGTTGGTGTCCACGCGGTTCAGGTCGCCGCCCGCCAGCGGAACGGTATTCAGCGTGGCGGTGTCATTGTTCTTGATCGCGATGAACAGCTTGTCCGCCAGCTGGGCCGCGGCCCTGCCTTGCTCGTTCACGCCGGTCGCCGCCAGCGCCGTCGGGGCGCCCGCGATGGACAGCAGCAGCACCAGCGCCATCATCAGAGCCGTCATTCGCCGGAATTTGCTCATGGTTTGCCAACCTCCTATGTATGCATGTGACAGAGCGCACGGCCATTTGACGTGCGCAGGGATGATTTGGTTCGATAAGTTAGATGTGGACAGTATACCATATTTCGCGGGGTTAGGGAAGTCCCAACATGTTGTGGTGGGGGATGGGGGAGCGCACTATTCCACATTTCGTTCCATCCCTCACGCCGTCATCCTGAGCGATAGCGAAGGACCTTCCTCAAACTTTCGTTCTCGTTCGCTTGAGGAAGGTCCTTCGCTGCGCTCAG